>PMVZ01000010.1 GCA_003166375.1 Acidimicrobiaceae bacterium
CGATGGTGCCGCCGGCGACGTCCAGCATCGTTAGCAGACCCTGTGTGGACAGTTGAAACGGGGTGGCGGTCACCAGCAGGCAGCGTTGATTTGCTGCCCAAGGTTCCAGCTCATCATGAAACGTTCCCCTCTTCTGTAGCCCGCGATGTGCCTCGTCGACCACAAGAAGGGTGCCGTTGTCGCTAGGTCTCGTTGTTTTCGAGAGTTGCTGCCTCGTCACCACTCGGAGTTCACGTGAGGACCAGTGGATTTGTTTCTTCGTTCTACGTACCTTCGCGAAAGTCTGTGACTCCGGTGGCGCGTGGCTGACCAGACGTTGGGCACGACCGCACCACAAACGGGCCACGACGTCGTTAGGAGCGATAACGAGTATTCGGTTCACCGTCTTGTCGCCAACCAGATACGCTGCCACAGCCAGGGCCACTACGGTCTTACCAGTACCCACCGGATCTGGCAGGGTCATGACTCCCGGCCTTCGAAGGCGACGAACAAGTTCAGCAGCCCGCTTGGCTTGGGTGTCGACGAGGCTGTCGCTGATATTCGCATCGTTGTCTCGGTAGCCGTCGATCAGCCTCCGGCACGCATATTCGATGGACTGCGACATTAGACCCGGCCTGCCGCGACGTCGTTGAGAGCCGCCAACAGTTTGCTGTCCGCAGCCGGCTGGTTTGTGAAGAGGCTCAGCGCAACCAAACGTTCGTCTCCTTCGAAATACTTGTTGATCGCCCGAGCAAGCTCGTCAGGGGGAAACAATTGGCCTAACTCGCGGTGATGACGAGCGATGAGAGCGAGTCGGCGTTCAAATGGGACGCGATATGAATCGTCGCCGTCGGACGGCGGGGAAAGTTTGCCCTTTTTGCCGTGGCCACGCATGCCTGCGAACAAAGCTGCGAGCAAGTCCCCGAAGAGGGCGAAGAACCACGCGTCCGTACGTTCGGGCGGATCGTCGGGATCAGCTCGCCAAAGATGCGGATACTCCTCAGGCAGGCCGCCACCAAGCTGAAAGAGGAACGTTTGCTTTGCACCGTCTCCATGCTGAAGCGTTACCTCGACGACA
Source organism: Acidimicrobiaceae bacterium (assembly GCA_003166375.1). GTDB lineage: Bacteria > Actinomycetota > Acidimicrobiia > Acidimicrobiales > Bog-793 > Fen-455. The sequence continues at coordinate 1,058 of PMVZ01000010.1, forward strand.
GCGTTGCGTTCGGGAATCCGCACCCCTCGCGCCAACTCGCTGACTGTCACTCTTTCAGCACCTAACCGAATGCTTACTGGCTTGCTGCCGTCCTTCCAGAGCGGAGCTAGGTCAACGGTACCCATCAGAGCATCGCCTTGACGGCGCAGAGACCCGAGGATCGGAAGACCAGCCGGTGGATTACCTCCAGAGCCGCCCCAAGCCGGCTCTGGCAGTGGTGCGACAGGGTCGAACCCCTTGCGCCCTGCGCCCAGCTCGGCAATCAGGCGCTCCAGATCGTCCGCCTTCCCTTCCTGTGCCACCATCACTTCGCGGTTGCGCCCCAGCCAGCCAGTTGGACTGCAATTAGCGGAGCCTACGAGGGATCGAACATCCTCGCGATCATCCACTGTGGCGACCAGCTTGGCGTGCAGGGGGCGACTCCGGGGGTGCCCATCGACAACCTCTAAGCCCGGTACGCCACGGAGTTCTACGGTCATGCCCCTCCGGCGCAGGTCGTCGATGAAAGAGGGACTGAAGACGGGACCCTGACCGGGACCATCCAGCCCAGTGTAGATATCCACTCGGGGCCGATCGGTGAGCAGGCCAATGTCTTTGAGATGCTGAGCGAGTGCGATCCCATTGACAGAATGGCCGGGAGACACAACAACGATTCGCTTCGTGGTGCAGCTTGCCGGCGGGACGATGCGTCGCAACAACGCTCGCTCGGCTCCGATCGAATGCACCAACTGTCTAGCTGCTTTCGAATTGGACGACGTCGCTGCACGCATCTTCTTGAGCATGGCTGCTAGGTCGGCCGAATCTTGGGCTGCCAGTCCCAATGCTTTTGAAAGCGCACCCAAGGCATCGAACACATCAATTACCAGCGAGTCACGACGAGTCTGGCCTGTGATTTCGTCGACTACGAACACTTCGCGATTTCGAAGAATCCCATTGCGCGTGAGGTTGCCCGATGCGACATAGGCGCGCGTCTTCGTAGTCAATCCACCTTCGCGTTGATACTGGAGTATGCCTACCTTGGCGTGCTGGGTCCTCCCGTAGACAGAAGCAAAACGCGCCCAGGTATGCAGCGGACCAAGTGTTGCCCGCCCAGCACAGCCCAACACCAATAGTTCCGCGCCCTCGATAGCTCGAGCAGTTCGGTATGTTGCGTTCCGGTCGCCGCCGACAACGCCGGTGAGCGCGGGAGCGATTACATCGGTTACGAACGGCCAGTCCACGTCGTAAGCCAGCAGCACGCCGCGAACGAAACGAAATTCTTCAGGAGGTTCGCACAGGTTCAGAAGCCAGGATCCAGTCAAGTCTCGTCACTCTCCGACGCCGAGCCAGGGCTGGCGTCGAGGCCCTCAGCAAACAGGCCCCTAGGAGCACTGAGACCAAAGTCAGGTGGCGGGGCTGTTGCCCAGTACTTGTCGGGCAAGGCGTGATCCCACGGAATCGCGGCCCTGGCCCTTGCTAGCCACTTCTGGTGAGCGTCGGCAGCTTCGAACAGTGAGAGCCCCTTCTGCTCGGCCTTCGAAAGCCGGTCGTGGAGATCAACGAGGTCCTGCTCATGAGCCTCTCGAAGTTGCTGCCACAAGTCGCTCTGGGTGCTAGGCGGGGATATAGCGATCCCGCTGTCGCCGGTCGCCATCCACTTTCGATATGGTCCTTCAACACTCTTTATCAGGCTCCGTATGGCCTTTCCCGTGGGCACTACGAGAGCTTGCTCTGCGTTGAGCCGGTCGACGTCGAGAGCGTTCAGACCCCAGACAGATCCCTTGGAAGG
>PMVZ01000269.1 GCA_003166375.1 Acidimicrobiaceae bacterium
GGGGCTCGACCCGAAGGCGGAAGGGACGAAGCGAAGAGCAAAATTATCAGGCGCCGGCCTCCGGTCCGGCGGTGCCTTCGCCCGCAAGTAGCCACTCACTGCCGTCGGGAGTATCGCGCACTTCGATCCCGGACTCAGCGAGGCGTTCCCGCACGAAGTCCGCTTGCGCGAAGCGACGGTCCAGTCTCGCCGCGTTACGGAGCTCCAAGAGCGCCTCGACGAATGGCCCGACGAGCTGCCGGGGGTCGCGAGCTCCGGCCTCGGACAGCCGGCCGAGCTCCAAGATGAGCGAACGCAGGCTGGCGTGCGCCCGGTCGAGCTCATCTCCGGCGGGGATGTCCGTCGACCATTCAGTGACATCGCGCTCCAACTTGAGCACGATGCCCGCGGCGAGCGCCATGTCTCGAGAGGCGACTGCTGCGGCAAAGTCGGCCTCACGCTGACGCACGAGATCGACGAGCGGCGACGTGCTCGGCAACGGGCCGGCACTTGACGACGACGCGTGACTGGTGGCGGGTGCTCGGTCCGCTGCCTGCTCGCCCGTCTGTTGGTTCGCGCCTGAGCGGGCGAGTGCCTCGGCGGTCTCGATTATCCGGACGATGGGGAAGCTTTCGCCGCTCGGAAGGGTCGCAGAACGGCCGGCGGCGCGCACCGTCACCACGCCCCGTCCTTCCACCGATGCAGTGCCGGCGTCGAGATCAAAAGTGCACGCGGTGTGTTCGTCGACCCCGAGCACGAAGACCCCGTCGGGTAGGTCCCTCTCCATGATCGAAAGGCGCCGCTCGCCCAGATAGCAGAAACGGGTGTCGTGCGTCCCGCCTTCGTTGTTGTCGTAGTGAGGGATGACTGCCGCCCGAATCCCCGCCGCCGACGTGACGTCGAGGCCCTCGAGCCAGTGCGGGTCCTCACCGCACTTGTAGATCTCGTACACGGGCACCGTCGCGACGCCGAGCGTCAGCGCTGCGGCGCTCGCGAACACGACGCAGCCGCCATGCAGCAGCTTCTCGACGAGCAGGCTCGGGACAACGGTCCCCTGCCACTTCCTCAACGCATAGCTCGGGCTCCCTGGTCCTGCGAAGACGTAACGCGAGTCTCGAACCGTGGTCACAAGCCGTTCTTCGGCGAACGCCGACTGCTCGGTGTCGTCGTTCGCACCCTCTGCGCCCGCCGCCAGCCCGGTGACGGCGATCGTTGCCTGAAGGCTCTCGCGGAAGTAGGTGACTGCACGCCCGGCGATCTCTCTGGCGTTCTCCTGGAAGCCGAACGGGGTGTCGAGCAGGACTGCCGGGACCGGCGGCGGCCCCAACCTCTCGAGCAGCTGGCGATGGACCTTCACCATCGTCGGCGCCGTCTCGCCCGAGCCCATGATCGCGAGCAGACGGGGCACGTCCGGGCTCGCGCTCACGGATCCCTCGGCATTGGAGTGCCGTCCCAACGCAGTCCGCCCGGCGGTTCGCCCCAATGATCCTCCGGGACGAGGTCGTCGGCACCGCGCACCGGGTCGGGCAGGGTTAGCTCGAGGATGTCGATGACTTCACTTTGGAGGCCGCCCAGGTACATGTAAGCGATCCACTCGGCCCGATGTGCATCGCCCATCGGTGGCTCGAGCTCGTCCTCGGTCACCCCGAGCATCGATCCGAGGGCGAGCCGGAGGTCGTTCAGCGCAGCGAGCCATGCGACGAGTTGCTCGTCGTCGAGCCAGGTCGCCTTCGCCGTGACTGACATCGTCTCGAGCGACTCACGGTGGTGTTCGACAAGATCCTGACGGGTCATCGACACATAGGCACGCTCGGCGTCTGGGTCGGTCGTGTACGCGGGAGGAAGCAGTCGCCGCAGAGCATCGGGCAGGTCGCCCGGAGCCGTTTCGCCGACGTCTTCGAGGAGGGAGACGAGGTGAGCGGGCAGCACCGTGAGCAGCGTGCGCTCCTCGGCGGAGAGGCGCACCTCGTAACCTCCGCCCCTCGATGGGCGGATCCGGCGCCGAAAGCTCATCCGCTGCGCTCCATCGTTGCCCAGAGCCCGTGTTGGTGCAGCCGGGCGACGTCGAGCTCGGCTCGCTCTTTCGGCCCGCTGGAGACAACGGCGCGGCCCTTGTAGTGGACGTCGAGCATGAGCTTGTGAGCTTTCCCCCGCGAATAGCCGAACAGTTTCTGGAAGACGTAGGTCACGTAGCTCATGAGGTTGATCGGGTCGTTCCAGACGATCACCAGCCACGGGAGCTCCGGTGCCGCGACTTCGTGCGTCTCGGGGCGCTCGACTTCCGTCGGAGCGGCGGTCGAGCCGATCGAGGTCCCGGTCATTGCCCGGTCAAGTGCCGAGAGCGACGGTGCCGACCGGCCCACTCGAGGGAGCACCGTCGGTCGCTTCGAGAGGGTGCCGATGCAACGACAGAAAGAGACCGATCCCCGTGATCCAAAGAGTAGTCACCCCTGCCAGGTGGAGCTCCACCACCCATGAAGCGTCGTGCAGGAAGTACTGCAGGTAGCCGAGCGCTCCCTGGAGAGCCATCACCTCGATGAACAGACGTCCGCGGCGCAGCACGACCTCTGGCGCATCGGCATGGTGAAAGGCAAATTGCGACGCAAGGGTCACGCCGATGAGGAAGAGCGCAACAGTGGAGTGCACTTCGGCGATGTCTCGGAACGCGATCGGGATCCGTTTGGCGCCGGGGCCACCAGCGTGAGGGCCGGCACCCGTGACCACGGTGCCGAGGAGCGTGACCAGCGTGAGGGTGCTCAGCTGCAGCCGTGCCAGAAGGACGAGATCTCGTCCGACGACGGGCTGGGCACGGCTCACTGGGCTGCTGGACAGGTGGTACAGCACGATCGCGTCGGCGAGGATCACAATCGTCAGCACGAAGTGCAGAGCGACGAGATAGGGATTGAGCTTGAAGAGCACGACGAGGCCGCCGAGCACGATCTGAGCCGCTATTCCGGCAACCAGCCCCGTGCCGAGCAGGGTGAGGTCCCGGCGCGGCGGCGTTCGGAGCGCCGCCACGGCGAGGGCGGTGACAGACACCAAGGTGACCGCCGCGCTCACGAGCCGGTTGGCGAACTCGACGATCGGATGGAAGGAGGACACGGCGGTCAAGTGGTGCTGGAAGCACGAGGGCCAGTCGGGGCAACCGAGCCCGGAGCCTGTCAGCCGCACTGCGCCCCCGCTCACCACCAAAAGCGCGAAGCAGATCACCGAGACCAAGGCCACCTTGCGTACGGTGGCGGGTGAGAAACGGGGGAGGCGCACAGCCTTCGGATCGTATGCTCGCACGGCTCAAGCCACCATTCTGTACCGCCGGGCCACCGTGGCGTCGCGGCTTGATCGATTGCTGCCACTTCTATACTTGCGAGATGGCGCAGGTCACGACCGTTCTGATGCCGCGCCGCACGGCCAGGCTGAAGCTCGGAGCGTATGTGGCGCTCACGAAGCCTCGGATCATCGAGCTGCTGCTCGTCACGACGCTCCCGACGATGGTCGTGGCCGCGAAGGGCATTCCCAAGTGGTGGTTGATCGTCGCGACACTCGTCGGGGGTGCGCTTTCGGCTGGCGGTGCCAATGCGGCGAACATGGTCGTCGACCGCGACATAGATGCCGTGATGCACCGCACCCGGCACCGGCCGCTCGTCACGGGCGCGGTGACTCCGACGGCCGCGGTCATCTTCTCGATTGCCCTCGAAGTCGCTGCGTTCGTTCTGCTCTGGCGGGCGGTCAATCTCTTCTCGGCCCTGCTCGCCCTCGCAGCAGCGCTGTTCTACGTCTTCGTCTACTCGATCGGCCTGAAGCGCCGTTCGACGCAGAACATCGTCATCGGCGGCGCGGCAGGGGCGGTCCCGGTGCTCGTCGGGTGGACCGCGGTCACCGACCACCTGGCTTGGCCGGCCATCGTGCTGTTCGCGATGATCGTGATCTGGACGCCGTCGCACTTCTGGGCCCTGGCGGTGCGGTATCAGGACGACTACAAGGCGGCGAACATCCCGATGCTGCCGGTGGTGGCGCCCTTCGAACGGGTGGCGCGCCAGATCATCTTGTACTCGGTCGCGTTGGTCGCGACCTCGTTCGTGTTCGGCGCCGTCGACCACTCGGGGTGGATCTATTGGGTGGCAGCCGCCTTTGCCGGCGGTCTTTACCTGGTGGACGCCCTGCGCTTGCGTCGCGAGAACGGGACCCCGAAAAGCGCCATGCGGTTGTTCGCGTACTCGATCACTTACATCACCGTCGTCTTCGTGGCGATGGCGGTCGACGTAGTCGTCCGCTACCGCTGACACTGCCGGCATCGGCCGGTGCCCTATCTGCAGCTCGCCGCCCGGGTGCTCGCCCGTGGCTCTACTCCCATTTGAAGGTGAGGGCAGCCACCACAGGCGCTGCGACCGCCCAGAGGGCGAGCACGACCCAGGCTTCGGTTGCGCTCGGGCCGGATCCGAGCGTCGTGTGCAGAAGGTCCGACAGGGCTGCCGTCGGGAACAGGCGGGCGAAGGAAGCCAGGCCCCCGAGCTCGTGCAACGGGAAGATGACGCCGCCTATGAGCAGCAGGATCACGTAGACGCCGTTCGCGACAGCGAGGGTCACCTCGGCCCGAAGCGCGCCTGCCATCGCGAGCCCGATGCCGGCGAACGCGATCGTCGCCATGAGCACGGCGATGACGGCCAGTCCCGCGGAGGGGTGCGGTCGCCAGCCGAGCGCGAGCGCGACGCCTACGAGGAGGACGACCTGGATGATCTCGACCACGACGACCGAGACGATTTTCGCCGTGAGCAGCACAGGCCGCCCGAGCGGCGTGGCGCCGAGCCGCTTCAAGACGCCGTAGCTGCGTTCGAAGGCGGTCGCGATCCCGAGGCTGACCATCGCAGTGGACATGACGGCGAGCGCGAGGACACCAGGGGCCAGGAAGTCGACACGGTGGCGACTACCCGTCGGCAGGACGGGCACCAGCGTGAAGAAGACCAGGAGCACGACAGGGATTCCGAGCGTGACAAGCAACGTCTCGCCGCGCTCGAGTGTCATTCGTGTCTCGGCGGCGACCTGCGCCCGAAGCGCTCGGAGTCTCATCTCCGCGTCCTTCCCCTACGGCTCGGTCGTTTGGAGGCCGGCGACGTGCGACCTGAGCTCCCGTCCGCGGCCCCGGCGACCCCGGGGCCCGTCAACTTGAGGAAGACGTCCTCGAGCCTCTGGCGACCCGCCCGGAGGTCGCCCAGTTGAAGATCACGCTCAGCAAGCCACGCAGCGAGCTCCGCCACCAGCGCAGGGACAGGCGGCGCCGGCACCAGGTACTCGCCGGGCGGTCCTTCGGTGACCCGAGCACCGAGCCGAGCGGAGAGGTCGCCGATCGCGAGCCCCGGTTCCGCGGCGAAACGAAGCTCCTCCGACCCGCCTTGGAGCTCCCCCTGGCGCCCCGCGGCGACGACCCTGCCGTGGTCGACGATGACTACCCGGTCGGCGAGGCGCTGCACCTCGTCGAGCTCGTGACTCGTGAGGATCACGCACACGCCGCCGGTCCGCAAGGCGACGACGACGTCGCGCACCGCTATACGGCCGGCCGGATCTACTCCTGCGGTCGGCTCGTCCAAGAAGGCCACGCGGGGCTTTCCGATGAGTGCCAGCGCCAGCGCGAGCCGCTGTTGTTCTCCGCCCGAGAGGCGCTTGTACGGCGTCCGCGCAACGGATCCCAGCCCGACCAGATCGATGAGCTCGTCAGGATCGCGGGGGTCCTCGTAATAGGCGCCGAAGAGCCGGACGGCGCGCTCGGCGCTCATGATCGGGTAGATGCCGCCGCGTTGGAGCAGGACGCCGACTCGAGGCGTGAGCTTGGTGTGATCCGACCAGGGGTCGAGGCCGAGGATCCGTACGCGGCCGGCATCAGCTCGCCGGAAGCCCTCGAGCGTCTCTACCGTCGTGGTCTTTCCGGCTCCGTTGGGGCCCAGGAGAGCGACGACCTCGCCGAAATCCGCGTCGAAGGTGATGCCATCGACCGCGACGAGACTCCCGTAGCGAACTACCAGGCGATCGACCTCCACGGCAGGCATCGCCGAGAGGCTATCTGGGGTCCGCGCAGGTCTCGCAGTTGGGGTGCGGGCGCCGGACTGCTGGTCGCTGGAGCAGGATCAGCGCCGTGGGGACTCGAACCTGTAGCCGAGACCGCGAATGGTCGTGATGAGAACCGGCCTGGAGGGATCTTGCTCGATCCGCGACCTGAGCCGCTTTATGTGCACGTCGAGTGTCTTGGTGTCCCCCACGTAGTCCATTCCCCAGACCCGGTCGATCAAGGTGTCGCGCGTCACGACGCGCCCCGGGTTGCTGAGCAGCATCTCGAGGAGCTCGAATTCCTTCAACGGGAGCTTGACCTCCTCACCGCGCACGATGCATTCGTGACGCCCGAGATCCAGGACGACATTGCCGACTTGCAGGATCTCGTCCGGTCGAAGAGCCGCGGCCGAAGGTGCCCTCTCACCGTCTCGTTCCGTTACGTCTCCGGGCCAGTACCTCATGGACCCGGCGTGCTCGACGCTCTCCGCCGCACCTCTCTCGGCGCCCCCGAAGTACGACGGCGCAGCGGCGGGGGGGACCGACGGGTTCGACCCTCGGTTCGTGCCTGCGTGCGTACCCGGGGCCCGGCGGAGAACGGCCCGCATACGCGAGACGAGCTCGTGGACGCGGTAGGGCTTGGCGACGTAGTCGTCGGCACCGACCTCGAGGCCGACGACGGTGTCGAGCTCGGTCGCCTTAGCGGTCACCATGATGATGGGCACCGTCGAATTGGCCCGGATCGCCCGGCAAACGTCGATGCCCGACAAGCGGGGGAGCATCACGTCGAGCAGTACGAGGTCGGGCTGGTCGGCTGCGAACCGCTCGAGTGCTTCGACGCCGTCGCGGGCGACAGTGACGAAGAAGCCTTCCCTCTCGAGGTTCACCGTCAGTGCGTCCACGAAGGACTCTTCGTCCTCGACGACGAGGACCCGCGCGGGAGGAGCGCCGCGGTCATCGTCCCCGGAGTTGCTCGTGTCGGGTGAATGGCTCGCAGGAAGGTGGACCGGAGGCTGGTTGCCAGGACGTGACATGCCTCGTGTGGACCATTCCATCTCGAGGCGTTCCCGCTCGGTGGAGAGCCTCGAGGTGCGGCGGCGCTGTCGGGTGGTCACACGTCCGTCCTCGGTTGGCGGGGAAGTCTCAATGTGAAGGTCGACCCTTCTCCCTCCCGAGACTCGACCTGGACGCTGCCTCGATGGTTAGCGGCCACGTGCCAAACGATAGCGAGGCCGAGGCCCGTTCCGCCCGTCGAGCGGCTACGGCCCGCGTCAACACGGTAGAAGCGTTCGAAGATCCGCTCGAGGTCGCGCGACGGAATGCCGATGCCGTGGTCTTCGACGACCACCACGACCTCCTCTTCTTCCGCTCGGCCGATGCAGCTGACCCTGCCCTTTCGCGGCGAGAATTTCACCGCGTTCTCGAGCAGGTTGTAGACGGCCGAGGTCAGCTGGCGCCGGTCCCCGAGTACGACCACTGGTGGGCTCGGCTCTTCGAGCGTGACTTCGATCTGCAGCTGGCTCGCTGCCTCTCGGACGCGTTCGGCCGCTTCGGCCATCACGAGATTGATCAGCACCGGCTCGCGTGGAGGCGACTCCTCGTTCTCGATCCGCGAGAGGTCGAGCAGGTCGTCGATGACTCTGCTGATTCGAAAGGCCTCGTTGTAGATCCGGTGTGCGAGGCGCTGGGCCACTTGCGGCTCGTTCTCGGAGAGCAGGGTCTCGGCCAGGAGGCCGACGGCGCCCATGGGCGTCTTCAGCTCGTGGCTGACATTCGCCACGAAGTCACGCCGGACATCCTCGAGGCGGCGACGTTCGGACACGTCTTCGATGACGGCGATCACCCCGAGGGCGCGTTGGCCATTGTCGATGCTCTCCGCGCGAACCACGAGAGTGCGCCGAGGCGGTCCGTACAGCTCGAGCACCCGTTCCTCGTGAGCGCCGGGCGCGGTCGCGGCGAGGAGCTCCTCGACGGCCTGGGCCGCGAGCGCGTCCCCGTGGCGGCTGCCGATGAGCGCGACGGCTTTGCTGTTGCGGAACACGGTCTCGCCGCGCTCGTCGGTGACGAGCACCGCCTGGGGAAGGGTATCGAGCGCCCGGCGGAGCCGGATGGCCTCCGAGCTCGCCTCTGCGACGGCTTCGGCCGCGCGGTCGGTTGCGCGTTCCAACTGGATGAGCACTTCCTCGAAGTCGTGCGCATCCTTTTGAGGCGCGTCCGCGCCGAGCCGGGATGCAAGTGCCTGCAGTCGCTGCCGCAGGCCGGTGCGACCCCGGCGAGAGGTGACCAGCGCTGTCGCCGTGATGAAAACGATCACCACGACGACGGTGACGACGAGCTCGAGAACCGTCACGTGAAGGACCTTGCCCACTTCCCCCAGCATTGCAGGCTGGCGAGCTGAAAGCGCAACCGCGCTCACGGCCTCATTCCCTCCTTCGTGCTCGTGCGGTAGGTCAGGCGGTAGTAGGTGCGACCAGTCTCAAGAAAGCCGCATAGCTCAGCCGACGCCGCAAGACTCGCCGATCGCTCGGCCATGGATACTCCGCCGTTCGGAAAGGTAGGCCGATGACCGTCTCGCCGCTCGTTCTCCTGCTTGCCGGCATCGTCTCGATGAACCCGAGCTCTTCGGCGCTGCCGGGTCAGTCCACGATCCAGCAGCTCACCAACGGCCTCGGTTGGTGGGCGCTCGTCGCGTCGCTCGTCGGGCTCGTGCTCGGCGCTGCGGCGTGGGCGCTCGGGAGCCACACGAACAACTACCAATACGCGAACACCGGCCGCAAGGCAGTGCTTGCCTCCGGTGTCGCCGCCCTGCTCATCGGGGCTGCACCGACACTCGTGAATTTCTTGTTCCAGACGGGTCATGGGATCCACTGACCATCCTCACCCTGTGGTGCTGCTGGGCCACGCCCGCGGTCTCGCTGTGATTCTGAGCGCGCGGGGCGCGAGCGGCGCCAGCGGTGGCAGCGGTGGGCTCGCCGGGATCCTCCGATCGATCGAGGGCACAGTCGGGGCACTGTCTCACACGATCGGAGGCATTTTCACAGGTGTCGGGGGCACCGGACTTGTGGGTTCGCTCACCAAGGCACTTCTTGGTGGGTTCTTCCACGACCTGTTGGTCTGGGTCGCGAGTGGAGCTGCCTCGCTCGTCGGTGTTCTCGGCAATGTGTTGTCGGCGAGCACCGAGCCCGTGCTCAGCGGGGGAGCGTTTCGCTCGGAGTTCGACGTCATGGCGGTGCTCAGCGCAGGCGTCGCCCTGCCTCTCTTGGCCGTCGGCGCGATTCAGGCGATCATCCGTCAGGAGCCGGGCGGACTGCTTCGCAGCGCGCTTGTGAGGCTGCCGCTCGCGTTGTTGTTCACGGGTGTGAGCGTGCAGCTCGTCGCTCTCGGGTTGGCGGCGACCGACCAGGCGAGCGCGATGGTTCTTGGCGCAGCCGGTGACCCGACCCATCGTTTGTTGCTGGGATTGGTCGCGGGGCTCGAGCAGACGGGAGGACCCGGGCTGGCGGCTTTCGGGGCGTTTCTCGTCGTGCTCACCGCGGCGATAGTCGCTTTCGTGCTCTGGCTCGAGCTCGCCGTCCGGTCGGCCGCCATCGCGGCCGCCTCACTGTTCTTGCCCCTCGCGCTGGTGGGACTTGCGTGGCCGGCGACGTCGCACTGGGCGCGTAGGCTTGGCGAGACTCTTGCCGCTCTTGTCCTTTCGAAGCTCGTCATCGCTTCAGTGCTGGCGCTTGCCGCGGGGTTGTTGGGAAGCTCCAGCGGCGTCTCGGGCGTCGTCGAGGGCGTGGCCCTGCTTGCTGTCGCGGCCTTCGCGCCATTTGCCCTCCTGAAGCTCATCCCGGCTGTAGAGGCGGGCGCGGTCGCGCACCTGGAGGGGCTCGGCCAGCGGCCCGTCCGCGCCGGGCAACGCCTGGGTACCGAGGTCGCCGGTCTGGAGATCGGCGGAGCCGGGGGCCTCGGTGGCATTGCAGCACTCAGCTCCAAGAGCGCGGGCAGCCCGGGTGCAGGAGGTTCCAGCTTGCGGACCGTCGACCACGTCGGTGCGGGAGGATTCACCGCGAACCGGCCAACTACAGGGGGAGGGTTCCCCGAAGGTTCGGGCCCCGAAGGTTCAGGCCCGACCGGTGCCTCGGGCTTGGTCGGTTCCGGCGACTCTCCTGCCTCGGCCAACCTCGCCGGTTCGGGCGGTTCCGCCGGTTCGGGCGCCGCCGGCGCTTCGGCCTCAGTCCGTCCCGCCCATCCCGGCGATGAGGCGAGCGACGGCAGCCACAGAGCAGAAGTTGCTCGTTGGACGCTGCTGCTTTCCCAACGAGATCAGCAGCATGGCTGAGGAGAGCCCCCGTTACCAGCTCGGGCCGCGCAGCCGTCGTGGCCTCGTCGCGGGGTGGCGTGGTGGCCAACTGGCGGCTGTCGGAACCGGTCTCGCGGGCGGAGTGGTGTTGCTGCGCTCCGTCGGAGGAGCCGCCGGGGCCCTGCTCGCCTTCGTCTTGGTCGCCGTTTCCGTGGCATTCGCCACTTGGCCACTTGCCGGCAGGAGTGCCGAGCAGTGGACGCCAGTCGTGGCCTCGCATCTCGCGCGTCAGGCGGGGGTTTCGCGCCGGGGGCGTAGCGCGCTGTCCACTCTCGAGATCGACGAGATTCCCATCGGCGTTGCTGGCAGGAGGATCGGTGTCGTCGTCGACCGCCTGGCGGGCACGTGGACTGCAACAGTGAGGGTCGGGGGGTCCGGATTTGCGCTCGGAGATGAAGCAGACCGGGCTCGCCGCATCGCGGCCTGGTCCGGCGTGCTGGCCGGCTCGGCACGCGAAGGCGGAGCCCTTCATCGATTGCAGTGGGTGGCACGTTGCCTGCCCGGTGGCTTCGACCGCGAGGCACCGGACGAAGTCACCGATCGCGGAGTCGCCACAGGCAGCTACCGGTCGTTGCTCGAACAGACCGCGCCGTTGTTGTGGAGGCACGAGGTGCTGGTCTCCTTGTCGGTCCGCGCTGGCGCCGGAGCTGCGCGTCGACGGGGTCACGACGCGGCCGACCGGATAGTCGACGAGCTCGAGGCGCTCGAGCGGCGGTGTCTCGCCGCGGGCCTCGAGGTTGACGGCGTCCTGTCGCCTTCGGCCCTCGCGGCCACGATCCGGAGCTCGTTCGCGGTGACCGGCGCACCCAGAGGTGTCGCGGACGGCTGGCCTTGGCCCCTCGGGGTGGAGGAGAGCTGGTCGAGCGTCCGTACGGACGCGACTTGGCACGCTGTCTACTGGATAGCTGAATGGCCACGCTCCGGCGTGGGGAGCGGCTTTTTGTTGCCGCTCATGCTCGAGGGTGGCCTGAGGCGGACGATCGCCGTGACGATGGCGCCAGTGGGACCGCTTCGGGCGGTCCGGCGAGCCGAGCACGATCGCACGTCGGGCGCGGCCGATGCCGAGCTTCGGCGGCGGCACGGATTTGCGGTCACCGCTCGCACGCGCCACGAGCACGAGGCAACCACGCGCAGAGAGATCGAGCTTGCCGAGGGTCACGCTGCCTTCCGTTTCACCGGCTATCTGGCTGTGACGGCGGACGACGAGGTGGCGCTCGCCGCCGCGTGCGGCCACCTCGAGCAGGCCGCGCTCCAGGCTCAGCTCGAGCTGCACCGCATGTACGGCGCACAAGAGGACGGCTACACGTGCACCTTGCCGACAGGCCGGGGGTGCGCATGAGGCTGCCGGCTCATGAGTCAACGACGGCCCAGCTCGGCGCTGCCTACCCGTTTGCCGCGTCGCCTCCGCTCCCCACGAGCCGGGTGCTCATCGGCCAGGACCTTGTCGGCGGCCCCTTCGCCCACGACCCGTTCGAGCTGTACGCGGCGGGCACTGTGACCAATCCAAATGTCACGGTGCTGGGCCAGATCGGACGGGGGAAGAGCGCTCTCGTGAAGACCTACCTGCTTCGGCAGGCGGCCTTTGGGCGACAAGTTGCGGTGCTCGATCCGAAGGGCGAGTACGGAGCACTCGCCCGGGCGCTCGGCTCGAGCCCGCTCGCCTTGGCACCTGGCGGAGCCGTCCGCGTCAACCCGCTGGAGGGTCCCTCGGCGCCACCAGGCATGGCCGTGGCAAGGCACCGCCTCGTGTTGCTCGGGACGCTCGCCACCGCATGCCTGCGGCGTCCGCTCTCTCCCCGCGAGCATGCTGCGCTCGAGCTTGCTCTTGGTGCGGCGACCCGGGCGCACCTGGAGCGCGGCAGCGGTCCTCCGACCCTGCCGGATGTCGTTCGGTCACTTCTCCGGCCTCTGGCCGAATCGGCAAGGGTGGTGGGGACGACGAAGGCCGGCCTCGAGCTGGACGGAAGGGATGTCGGTCTCGAGCTGCGTCGACTCGTCGAGGGCGATCTCGCCGGAATGTTCGACGG
>PMVZ01000375.1 GCA_003166375.1 Acidimicrobiaceae bacterium
GGCGATCTTGCCCAGGTTCCGGCCGCCGGGCTCGGCGATCTTGCCCAGGTTCCGGCTTCCGGGGTCGGAGGCGACCCGGCTCAACCGCCGCCGGCCTCTCCCGTCTCCGCGCAAGCACCGCCACCGTCGGCTCATCCCAGACAGCAGGTGCCGTCCGGGGCGCTTCCGGCCGCCGGTCCCTCGGGCCGTCCCCCAGTGCGTGGCACGCCGAACCGGGGTGGCAATGGCGGCGGCGGGGCAGGCCAGAGGCGTCCGCCTGCGGGTCCGATCTCGCCGACCGGGACCCGGATCGTCAGCGGCCCACCGGCCAAGGTCGGGCGGAACGAGCCGTGCTGGTGCGGCAGCGGCCGCAAGTTCAAGGTCTGCCACGGCGCGAGCTGAACGACCGTGACTCGAGCATCCGACTCCGGCCCAGACGGCGCGCGCCCTGACCTCGGCGAGGTCCTGGCATCGCTTCGCGTCCGCCTCGACGCGGCGAAGGTCTACTTGAGGCTCGACGACTTGGTCGAACGCCTCGGGGCACTCGAGGAGGCCATCGCGGAGCCGGACCTCTGGTCCGACGTTGACCAGGCTCGGAAGGTGACTTCGGAGTACGGCCGGATCCGAGACGACATCGAGGGCCTGCGCGCACTCGACACAGAGCTCGCCGATGCCGAGGCCCTGCACCACCTGGCCGTCGAAGAGGGTGGCGACGAGCTCGCCGACCTCGAGGCCGGGCTCACCGACATTGCCGCGACGGTCGCCAAGGCTCTCGACGAGCTGGAGCTGCTCAGCTTGTTCTCCGGTGACCACGACGAGAGGGACGCCGTCGCAGAGATCCACGCCGGCGCCGGTGGTACCGACGCCCAGGACTGGGCCGANNCTGCGCTGGGCCGAGCGCCGAGGCTTCGAGGTCGAAGTCGACGAGGTCTCCGAAGGAGGCGAGGCCGGCATCCTGTCGGCGACTTTCATCGTGCGCGGGCGCTACGCCTATGGACTGCTGGCCGCCGAGCGGGGCGTGCACCGCCTGGTCAGGATGTCGCCTTTCGACTCTCAGCACCGGCGCCAGACGAGCTTTGCGTCGCTCGATGTGG
Source organism: Acidimicrobiaceae bacterium (assembly GCA_003166375.1). Taxonomy (GTDB): domain Bacteria; phylum Actinomycetota; class Acidimicrobiia; order Acidimicrobiales; family Bog-793; genus Fen-455. The sequence continues at coordinate 1,074 of PMVZ01000375.1, forward strand.
CGCCGTTCCTGGAAGACATCTCCGACGAGATCGAGATCGACGAGAAGGAGCTGCGCATCGACACCTATCACTCGTCGGGCGCCGGAGGCCAGCACGTGAACGTCACGGACTCGGCCGTGCGGATAACGCACCTTCCAACCGGGATCGTCACTTCCTGCCAGAACGAGCGCAGCCAACATCAGAACAAGGCGAAAGCCCTGCAGATCCTCGGCGCCAAGCTCGCCGAGCGCCAGCGCGAAGAGCGCCGAAAGCAGCTCGAGACGCTTTCGGGGCCCTTGAGCGACGTCGCCTGGGGGAGCCAGATCCGGTCCTATGTGCTCGCCCCTTACCAGCTCGTCAAGGACCTGCGAAGCGGCTACGAGACGGGCAACGTCGAGGCGGTACTGGACGGGGACCTTTACGATTTCATGATCGCGTTTCTGAGATTTCGAAGGGAACATGCGGGTTCCTGAGCGCGAGATGTTCCGTGCCTCCCTTGTCACGGGCCTGGCTGGTAGCCTGCGTCTAGGGGATTTCGTGCCGGAACATGGGGGAGCAGGGAACCGATGATCCGCTTCGAGAACGTCACGAAGTCCTACAAGGGATCCGTTGTCGCACTGCGGGAGGTCTCGCTCGAGATCTTGAAGGGTGAGTTCGTCTTCCTCGTCGGGGCGTCGGGATCGGGCAAGACCACGATGCTCAAGCTGCTCTTGCGCGAGGAGCTTGCCGACCGCGGCGAGATCTGGGTGGCCGGCAAGGAGATCGGGCAGCTCTCGAACTGGAGGGTGCCGTACCTGCGGCGCAACCTCGGTTGCGTGTTCCAGGACTTCCGCCTGCTCCCGAACAAGACCGTGTTCGAGAACGTGGCCTTCGCCCTCGAGGTCATCGGCCGGCCGCGCCACGTGATCGGGACGCAGGTGCCGCAGGTCCTGGAGCTGGTGGGCCTCGGCCAGAAGGGCGATCGACTGCCGCACGAGCTGTCGGGAGGCGAGCAGCAGCGCGTCGCGATCGCACGTGCTTTCGTGAACCGCCCCCTGATCATCCTCGCCGACGAGCCCACCGGCAACCTCGATCCCACGACCAGCCAGGGCATCATGTCGTTGCTCGACCGGATCAACCGCACCGGGACGACGGTCGTGATGGCGACCCATGATGCCGGGATCGTCGACAACATGCGCCGGCGTGTGATCGAGATCGACCACGGCGCGGTCATCCGCGACCAGGCACGCGGGATCTACGGCTTGGACCCGACGACGTCGAGCACCCGGGGAGTCCCGGTTGTGGGAGTGTCGGCGGTGCGCGCCGGGTCGGCTGATCTGGACCTGGACGATGCGGGCGAACCGGTCACGAGTCGTCAAGAATCGGTCCGTGCCCGGAGAGGTCGGCGCTGATGCCCATCTCGGCGGGTTACGTCGCGCGCGAAACCGCGACGAACCTGTGGCGGAACCGGTTGATGGCGATCGCGGCCATCCTCACGGTTGCCGTTTCGCTCTCTCTCGTCGGCACGGCGCTGTTGATGCGCCAAGCGGTCAACAACGAGCTCGTGCAGCTGAACCAGAACGTGGACCTGCAGGTCTTCGTGCAGCCGAAGGCTTCGGCTGCCGAGGTGGCGACACTGCGCAC
>PMVZ01000119.1 GCA_003166375.1 Acidimicrobiaceae bacterium
CTGTTCTTCATCGAGCACGGCACTCGCCTCGTCCGCATCGCCGGGGTGACGGCCAACCCTGTCGCCGGCTGGGTCACCCAGCAGGCCCGCAACCTCTGCTACGAGCTGACGGAACCGACGACGCCCGTCAAGTTCCTCATTCGAGATCGCGACACCAAGTTCACCTCCTCCTTCGACGCTGTCTTCGCAGCCGCCGGGATCCGGATCATCAAGACGCCCGTCACGGCGCCACGCGCGAACGCGGTCTGCGAGCGGTTTGTCGGCACCATCCGCCGTGAATGCCTGGACCGGTTCCTAATCCTCGACCGGCGCCATCTCGAAGCTGTCCTCGCCGAGCACGTGGATCATTACAACGGGCATCGGCCTCACCGGTCCCTCGATCAACGGTGTCCCTCGGCGGTCATCGAAATGATGGTCCCGATCACCGATCCCGACTTCCCTCTCATCCGACGAACCGACGTCCTTGGCGGACTCATCCACGAGTACCGGCTCGTCGCCTGAGCTGGAGGGATGGGATTCTCGGCACCCACAAGTGCCAGTCACCCGGCAATTCGGTTGCAGGGTCCTACTCAGGAAGTACGCGCCAAACGCGCCGGGGGAGACAGCGCAATCCGGCGAACACGACTGCTAACACGTTCGGGACCCACACGATTTCTGCTCGCTGTTCGAGGCCGCGCACGACGCTCCGCGCGACCTGTTCGGCGCTCACCGCGAAGGGCGCTGTCGTCCGGGCGGCCGTCATCTTCGTACGCACGAAACCGGGTCGCACGATCATCAGCTCGACGCCAGAGCCACTGAGCGCGTCACCAAGCCCCTGACAAAAGCTGTCGAGACCGGCCTTGGCGCCGCCATACACGAAGTTCGAGCGCCGCACGCGCACACCCGCCACAGAGGAGAAGACCACGATTCGGCCGTAGCCCTGTCTGCGCATGACATTGACGAACGCGATGATTGCTGCGGCAGGACCGGTGAAGTTCGTCTCGACCGAATTCGCAACGTTCTCGGCGTCGAGGGCGTCGAGATCACCAGTGCCGAGCATTCCTGTCGCGACAAGAAGAAGGTCGATCGAGCCGAGACGTTGTTGGGCGTTTGCCGCGAACGACTCGTGGAGCATCGTCTCGCGCACATCGAAGCGATTTGCCTGGACGACGTTGACGCCAAGGCTCGAGAGTTCCTTGCCGGCTTCGACGAGTGCGGCCTCATCTCGTCCGGCGAGCACGATCGAGTGCAAGCGCCGGGAGGCCAGGCGGCGAAGCACGGCTCGGGCGAGATCCGACGTACCGCCGAGCACGACGGCGGTCTGCGGCATTCCCGTCACGTCGTTCACGATCGCTCCGAACGTAATTGCCGTATGCGATTGGTGAGGTTCGCGAGCGTGGCGGTCTCGACGAGGACCCCGCTGGACGTAACCAACTCTTGAGATTGCTTGGGAGATAGTAGGCCGGGCTGAACCAACGCCGTCGCCGATGAACGAGAGGGTGCCAGAAGGTTCACGATTCCACCGGAACCACAAATGAGAAACCGCGACCGGGTCGTTTCGTGATGTTTGCGGCAAAAGGCGCCGAGCTCGAAGAACCGGGAGCGCGAGAGTCAATCCTCGTTCGCCGGCGGGCACCGCTGCGAGGCCCAAGGTGATCTCGAAGGAATCGGAATGTGGCAGACCTAGATGAGCGCAAGTAGGCGGAGTGCCCTGTAGCTCTCATGGAAAGGGAACGTTGCATGGTCTCCTTCTTGTCGTTGTCGAGTTCCTTGTCGCCATTCAGTTCTGAAGAGCGCGGAGACGGCGTGAGAGGTCCGAAACGAAGATCTCGCCGAGGTCGAGTCGTTCTCGAGTGGCGAGCCACTCTTTAACCCGCGGGTACATCGCGTCGAACAGCTCGGGACGTAGCCGGCCATCCTTCGCGAGGTAAACGCGTCCTGCCGCGTCGACGACAAGATCGTCGATCTCGTCGAGGATCAGCCCAATGTCTGGTCTGTCGAGCGGTAGGTCGAGCGCGAGAGTCCAACCAGCGATCGGGAACGAAAGCGGCGCCGGATCGGCGGCGCCGAAGCGCTTCAGTACCGCGAGTGCGGGTGACACGCTCGCACGTTGAAGTGACTCGATGACGTTGCGGACGGTCGCCTCTGCGCCGAAGGGTACGACGAGCTGGTACTGGGTAAATCCACGAGGACCGTAGAGGCGATTCCAGCCCCCAATGGCGTCGAGTGGATGGAAGAAACTCGCGATGGACTGGAGCTCGCCCGAACGTCGCGTCGGTGCCTTGCGATACCAGAGCCCGTTCCATGCGGCGATCGCTGCAGGGGAGACCAGGTTGATCGGTGGGGTTGCGGGGATGTCGAATGGGACTCGTGGCCGATACGTAAGCGCGTTGAGCTTCTGGCGCGACGAAAGGTCTGCGAGGCGAGCATGGTCGCCTCGGCTGATCACCGCGCGGCCGAAATGGCGACCTCGCGCGACACAGTCCACCCACGCAACTGAGTAGCGGTAGCGGTCGTCACCAGCGGCGAGCTGTGCCATGCACTGTTCGAGATCGGCTGTGCGGTCGGTGTCGACGACCATGAGCGCGGTCTCGATCGGGCGCAACCGGACGGTCGCCTCTGCGATCGCGCCGGTCAAGCCCATTGCCCCGACCGTCGCCCAGTAGAGCTCGGGCTCTCCCTCAGGGGAGAGCTCGACCCGACCGTGCGCTGTGACAAGAGCAAGACGCTCGACGTGGGCACCGAACCCTCCGTCTCGATGGTGGTTCTTTCCGTGCACGTCTGCAGCGATTGCACCGCCGACGGTAACCTGCCGGGTGCCGGGCGTCACGGGCACGAACCACCCGCGCGGGACGACGAGGCGGAGCACGGAGTCGAGCGAGATGCCAGCTTCGACGCGGAGCAGCCCAGCATCGAAGTCGGCCTCGATGACCCGATCGAGCGCCGTGCAGTCGAGGAGGATTCCGCCCGCGCACTGGGCAGCGTCTCCGTAGGAGCGGCCGAGTCCTCGGGCAAGGATCGGTGTTGAGGATTCGCGCGCAGACATGACGGCTCGCTCAAGGTCTTCTTGGGTCTCGACGTGTGCGACACGGGCAGCGGAGCTCGATCCCTTGCCCCAGCCGGAGAAGAGCTCCAGATCAGCCTGACGCTTGCTAGACGGTGATGTGCTCACGTGTAGATCCCTATCGCGATGAGAGAGAGCCAGCCAATCCCGAGAACTTGGATCACACGATTGCGGAGCACGAGCTCTTCGGGTGCACCCGCGTCGCCAGTTTCGATCGCGAGTTCGACACTCAAGACGCCGAGGACAAACGGGAGAATCGACAGCTCGAAGAAGATGCTGTCGGCGTGGGACCGGCCGGCGTCAAAGTGGGCAGCACGCGCGAATGCCCACAGGCAGTAGCTGATGATCGTCACAGCGGCGGCAATCATCCGTACTGTGCGGAGGTAGGTCTTCGAATAGTGCTCGAGCACCTTGCGATGAGACGTGCCTACCGAACCCAGTGCGTCGATCTCGGCACTGCGCTTACCGGCGACGACGAGGAGAGCAGCCGATGAGGTCACGATGACGAACCATTCTGAGATCGGTACATGTGAGGCAGCGCCGCCGGCGACCGCACGAAGAACGAATCCGGCCGATACGCAGGCGAGCTCGAGGACCGCGACTCGTTTCAGCCAGAGCGAGTAGACGACGTTGGTGAGGACGTAGGCACCGAGGACGATCGCGAGCGGCATCCCAGCGAGGAGGC
>PMVZ01000347.1 GCA_003166375.1 Acidimicrobiaceae bacterium
CTGGCCGATGTGCGAAAGGCTTGGACGATTCCCTATCTGGGCCCCGACGGCAAGACCCAGGTGAGCGTGCGCTACGAAGACGGGCGACCGGTCGAGCTCACGACCGTGCTCATCTCCACCCAGCACACAAAGGACGCCGATCTCGAGAAGCTGCCGGTCGACTTGGTGCAGCACGTCATCACTCCACTGCTCCCGACCGGGATAGACACGTCCGGCTACCGTCTGCTGGCCAACCCGACCGGGCGTTTCGAGCTGGGCGGCCCGCGGGCCGACACGGGGCTCACGGGACGCAAGATCATCGTCGACACCTACGGCGGATGGGCCCGGCACGGTGGCGGCGCATTCTCGGGCAAGGACCCCTCGAAGGTGGACCGCTCGGGCGCCTACGCAGCTCGCTGGGTGGCAAAGCACGTGGTCGCGTCCGGCGCCGCGTCCCGGTGTGAGATCCAGGTCGCCTATGCGATCGGGGTTGCCCATCCGATCTCGGTGATGATCGACACCTTCGGCACGGAGATAGTCGCCCCCGACCACATCGCCAAGGCCGTCGACGAGCTTTTCGACCTCCGCCCGGCTGCGATCGTGCGGGACCTCGACCTGCGCCGGCCCATCTACCGCCAAGTGGCGGCCTACGGCCACTTCGGGAGGCCGCCCGCGGAGGCTCCCTGGGAGGCGACGCCGCGCATGGACGACCTACGCGCCACCCTCGGCCTCTAGCCGGGAGTGCCGGCCTGACGCCCACGCCCTGCCCACCTGCACTTTGCCCGGCCCCGGTGGACGTCCGGGGATGCGCGGGCGCTGCTTGGCGCAGCCTCCCGGTGAACGATGAACATGATTGCTGAAGTGCTTCCCGACGTGAGCGGGATCGACCGCACGTTCGCCTACGACCTCCCAGCGGAGCTCGCCGGCAGCGTCAAGGTCGGTTGCATCGTCCGCGTGGTTCTCCACGGACGGCGCGTCCGGGGATGGGTGGTCGCCGAGGTGGCCGTCCCGCCGCCTGAGATCGACCTCCGCCCGGTGAGCGAGCTCGTGTCGCTCGGGCCCCCGCCGGCGGTCGTCGACCTCAGCCGATGGGCGGCATGGCGGTACTCGGGCCGCTTGCGGCCTTTGCTGGTCGCAGCGTCCCCGCCGCGCCTCGTTCGCACGCTGCCGCCGACGTTGCCTCCCCGGGCGGGCTCGGCAGGGACTGCCGAGAGTCTCGGTGGCGACACCACCGGGAACGGCAACCTCGAGCGAGAGATAGCCGCGGCCAGTCTCCAGGCACTTTCGTCCAGTTCCGCGGTCCTGCGGCTACCACCGGCGGCGCCGAGGCTTGCGGCCGTCGAGGCGGTCATCGAAGCGACGGCCGGCAGGCACGGCGATGTGCTGGTCCTGGCCGCTTCGAGAGCGGACGCCGTGACCCTCGCGACTCGCCTCGAGCGGTCCGGTCATGCGGTGGCACTTCAACCCGAGGCGTGGGCGGAGGCGGCGTCGGGAGGGCGCATCGTCGTCGGCGCGCGCTCTGCGGTGCTTTCGCCCGTGGCGGGACTCCGCGCCGTGGTCGTCCTCGACGCCCACTCTGACTCGTACCAGGAAGAGCGCGTCCCCACTTGGGAAGCCCCGGTGCTCGCGGGCGAGCGCGCCCGGCGTGCAGGCGTCCCGTGCCTGTTGGTGAGCGCCTGCCCGACGCTCGAGCTTCTGGCCGGCCGGCAGCTCGTCACGTTGTCCCGTGACGCCGAACGCGCGGGGTGGGCGCCGATCGAGCTGATCGACGTCCGGGACGAAGACCCGCATGCGCGCGGGTACCCCACCCGGTTGGCAACGTTGATTCGGGACGCAGTCGCCAAAGAGCCGGACCGACCCGTCCTGGCGGTGCTCAACCGCAAGGGTCGCGCCCGTCTACTGGCCTGCGGGCGCTGCCGAAGCCTGCTCCGCTGCGACGCCTGCGCTACAGCTCTCGTTCAGCTCGAACGGCCCGCGCAAGGCGAGTTGGCGGTACTGCGTTGCCTGAGGTGCGGGTCCTCGGTCCCGGCGGTGTGCGCCTCATGTGGGCCGACCCGGCCGCGGATCGTCCGGCCCGGGGTCGCCCGGGCACGCGACGACCTTGCCGCGCTCACCGGTCTCGAGGTGGCGGAGATCGGCCGTGCGGGCACCGGGCCCGACGGGGGCCTTCCCGACGCGCCCGTGCTGGTCGGGACCGAGGCGGTGCTGCACCGCGTGACCTCGGCTTCGCTCGTCGTGTTCTTGGACTTCGACCGTGAGCTGCTCGCGCCCCGCTATCGGGCCGGCGAGCAGGCGCTGGCTCTGCTCGCCCTCGCCTCACGGGTGGTCGGCGGCCGGCGCAGGCAAGGGCGCGTCGTTGTCAGGACGCGACTGCCGGATCACGAGGTCCTGGCCGCCGCCCTGCATGCCGACCCCGGCCGGCTCGCCGCTGCCGAGGAGCCTCGACGGGCACAGCTCCGTCTTCCCCCGACAACCGCACTCGCACTGGTGAGCGGGGACGGCGCCGACGATTTCGTCGCGCGGTTGGCGTGCTCGGACCGGGCCGTCGAGGTGGGGAGCGTGACCGCCGGCCACTTCCTCGTCCGCGCCGCGGGATCGAAAGAGCTGGCCGACGCGCTCGCGTCCGCCGGCCAGCCCGCCCCGGGCACTCGCATCGAGGTCGACCCCCGCCAGGTGTGAGCCGGCACGGGTGGTGCCTCGGGCTAACGACCTGCTATCGTGATCAGTGCCGGCCCAGGTCGGCATGGCATGGCGCGTGCGCCAGGCCGAGATTGTTACCCTTCCTTTTCCCCGCCGGGTCGGCGTGGCCGGCCGGTACAGCAAGAAAGCACGCCACTCACGCATGCCCGACAAGACGGCCACGATCACCGAGCACCGGCTTCACGAGACCGACACCGGCTCACCGGAGGTGCAGGTAGCGCTCCTTACTGGACGCATCAATCACCTTACCGAGCACCTCAAGATCCACCGGGGAGACCATCACACCCGGCGCGGACTGATGAAGCTCATCGGCCGCCGGCGCCGCTTGCTCGACTACGTGAAGGACAACGACGTCGAGCGGTACCGTTCGCTGATCTCCCGGCTCGGGATCCGGCGCTAGGAAGCCAGGAACTCCCCCGGGTGGCGATGCCGTTCCGGGTCAACATAGGGCGGCAGTCGGAGACATCTTTACCGGCGTAAGTCGCCCGTAAGAAGACAAGCGGTGCCGCACGGTGCCAGCTGCCAGTCGCCGATTACCGGGTCCGGTTCCACGAGGACGGCTCTGGTGCACGCCGACTGGGAACTGGCAAGCGTGGCGCCCCAATCACATAGGAGTGTCATGGCTGATGCCATCACCGTGTCGGGCCCCATCAGTGGGACCGAACGGACCTTGTCCTTCCAGACCGGCAAGCTCGCCGGTCAGGCGGATGGTGCCGTCGTCGCCCGGATCGGCGACACTGTCGTGCTCGCAACCGCAACGGCTGCTCGAAAAGTGCGTGAGGGCACCGACTTCTTTCCCCTCACTGTCGACATCGAAGAGCGGATGTACGCGGCCGGCAAGATCCCGGGGTCGTTCTTCCGGCGAGAGGGGAGGGCGACCGACCAGGCGATCCTGACATGCCGCCTCATCGACCGACCGTTGCGGCCGTCGTTCCCCGAAGGCTTCCGCAACGAAGTCCACATCGTGGGCACGATCCTTGGTGCTGACCTGCTGAACCCGCACGACGTGCTGGCGATCAACGCTTCGTCGGCGGCTCTCATGATCTCGGGCATTCCCTTTGAGGGACCGATCGGCGCCGTGCGCATCGCGTACTCGACAGAGGGGTCGTGGCTCCCGCATGCCACCTACCAAGAGGGCGATGCCTCAACGTTCGAGCTCGTCGTGGCCGGCCGGGCGCTCAGCGAGGAGCCGGACGCCGACATCGCGATCGTCATGGTGGAGGCCGGGGGTACCGAGAAGGCCTTCGAGTACTTCGAACAAGGTGCGCCCCGGGTGACCGAGGACGTGATCGCAAACGGTCTCGAGGTCGCGAAGACCTGGATCCGAGAGTCGATCGAGCTCCAGCTAGAGCTGGTCCGTACGGCCGGCGCCAAGGACACCATCGACTTCGTGCTGTTCGTCGACTACGGCGAGGACGTCTACGAGCGTGTCACCACCGCCGGAGCCGCTCGTCTGGAGACGGCGAACGCGATCACGACCAAGACCGAGCGCAATGCGGCACTCGACGAGGTAACCGACGCGATCGCCGCCGAGCTTGCCCCTGAGTTCCCCGAGCGCGAGCGGGAGATCCGTTCGGCTGCGCGTGCCTACACGAAGAAGATCGTCCGCAAGCGGATCGTCTCTGAGGGCATCCGCATCGACGGGCGCGGTCCCACCGACATAAGGCCGCTGTCGGCCGAGGTCGGGCTGCTCCCGACTGCGCACGGCTCGGCGTTGTTCGAGCGCGGCGACACCCAGGTGCTCAACGTCTGCACCCTTGGCATGCCCCGGATGAACCAGCTGTTGGACACCATCGGCATCGACGAGTCGAAGCGGTACATGCACCACTACAACTTCCCGCCCTTCTCCACTGGAGAGACCGGCTTCATGCGTGGGCCCAAGCGCCGTGAGATCGGGCACGGCCTGCTCGCCGAGCGGGCACTGCTGCCTGTCATCCCCGCGGAAAGTGAATTCCCCTATGTGCTCCGTCTCGTCTCGGACGTGCTCTCCTCGAACGGGTCGACTTCGATGGCGTCGGTCTGCGGATCCTCGCTCTCGCTCATGGACGCCGGAGTGCCCATCAAGGCGCCGGTCGCCGGCATCGCCATGGGGCTCGTCTTCGCCGAGGGCAAGTACACGACCCTGACCGACATCCTCGGCGCCGAGGACGCATTCGGCGACATGGACTTCAAGGTCGCCGGCACCGCCGAGGTGGTGACGGCGCTGCAGCTCGACACGAAGATCGCCGGCCTGCCGGCCGACGTGCTTGCACAGGCACTGAGCCAAGCGCGTGAGGCAAGGCTCAAGGTCCTCGAGGTCATGCTGGCGGCGATTTCGGCTCCTCGGGCAGAGGTCGGAGAGAACGCGCCGAAGATAGTGAGCTTTGAGGTCCCGATGGACAAGATCGGTGAGATCATCGGCCCGAAGGGCAAGGTCATCAACGCCATCCAGCAGGAGACCGGCGCGGATGTGAACGTCGACGACGACGGCACGGTCGGCACGGTCACCATCGGTGCCAAGCAGCGCTCGGTGGTCGACGAAGCTCGCCGCCGTATCGAGCTGATCCTCGACCCGCCGACCCCAGAGGTGGGAGCCGTGTACAGCGGCAGGGTTGTCAACATCACCAAGTTCGGGGCGTTCATCAACATCCTCCCCGGCCGGGACGGCTTGGTCCACATCTCGAGGCTCGGCCAGGGCAAGAGGGTCGAGCGTGTCGAGGACGTCGTCACTCTCGGCCAGGAGCTCGAAGTCCGAGTCGACGAGATCGATCCGCAGGGCAAAGTGTCGCTGTCGCTCGCCGGCGAGCCGCCTTCGGGTGATGCCGGCGAGGGTGCAGCCTCGGGCGAAGGCCGTTCGGAATCCGGCAATGGTGGTGGAAGGCGTTCGAGCGGCAGCACCGGTTCCGGAGCTGCGTCAAGCGCCGGAAGTGGCAGCCGCGGCACCGACGAGACAGGTGGCCCGCGTCGCCGTGCCTCGTTCGAAGACGCGTTCGAGAGTGAGCTCGAGTCGGCGTTCGGCAATCTCGGTCCTGCCGATCTCGCCGGCGGGTCGCCGGCCGGCGGAGCAAGGCGCGCTTCGGAAGGTGGGGGCGGTGCGCGCCGCGGTCCTGGTGGCGGCTCAGGCACAGCTCGCCGGCGCCCGAGGAGCGGCGGGCGCTGAGCTGACTCCCGTGGCCATCTCCGTACGGGGGACCCTCCGCCAGTGATCACGATCACCACGCTCGACAGCGGCATCCGGTTCGTAAGCGAGTCGATGTCGGAGGTCGCCTCACTGTGCGTGGGTGTCTGGGTCGGGACCGGCTCGCGCGACGAGACGCCCGAGCAGGCGGGGATCTCGCACTTTCTCGAGCACCTTCTCTTCAAGGGAACGCCTGAACGAACCGCACGCGAGATCGCCGAGGAGGTCGACGCGGTCGGGGGCGACATGAACGCCTACACGACCAAGGAGTACACGACCTTTTACGTGCGGGCGTTGGCCGAGCACGTCGAGCTCGGTCTGGACATACTCTGCGACATCCTGTGCCGGCCCGCGCTGCGGCCCGAAGAGGTCGATGCGGAGCGTCAGGTGATCCTCGAAGAGGTTCTGATGCATCGTGACGAGCCCATGGACGTGGTCCAGGAGCAGTTCGCCAATGCGATGTTCCCGGACCACCCTCTCGGGCGCGAGGTTCTCGGCGAACCGGAGGTGATCCGCAAGGTCACAGTGCCGGCGATCCGGTCGTTCTTCGACGAGCACTACCTGCCGGGCAACATGGTGATCGCCGCCGCGGGCGACCTCGATCATGAGCTCATCGCCGCGGGTATCGAAGCTCGCTTCGCCGAGCGCCACGGCGGGCGTCCTCCCGTGCGCGAGGCGCCCGGGGAGGACGTCGTTGCGCTCGTGGTCGAGTCGAGGGAGACCGAACAGGCGCAGCTCGTTCTCGGGGTCAGGGCACCGGACCGGCATTCGGCCGACCGCTTCACCCTGGCCGTGCTCAACCACGTTCTCGGCGGAGGCCTCTCCAGCAGGTTGTTCCAGGAGATCCGAGAAGCACGAGGGCTCGCTTACTCGATCGGGTCCGATCGCAGCGCTTACGACGACGCCGGTACTCTTGCGGTCTCGGTCGGCACCGCGCCCGAGCATGCCCATGAGGTGCTCGACCTGCTTCACACCGAGCTCGACCGCCTTGGCGCCAAGGGGATCACCCCGAGGGAGCTCGAGGTGGCAAAGGGGCACCTCCGTGCCGACATGCTCCTTTCGCTCGAGGACTCCGGCTCGCGCATGTCGAGGATTGGCTCCGGCCTTTTGTTGTTCGGCTCCGTGCTCAGCACAGACGAGCTGCTCAGGCGCATCGCCGCAGTCACGGCGGACCAGGTTCGAACCGTCGCCGAGTATGTGCTGACCGGCCCCAGAACGCTCGCGGTCGTCGGGCCGTTCGTGGAGTCGGACTTCTCCTGAAGCGCCGGGCCGCCCGGCGCCTTCGTGGCTCGCCCAGGGCGCCTAGGCAGTTCGGCCCCGTTTCTGCCTGAGACCCTGATGGCGTTTCGGGCAACGGGTACGGTGATGCCATGAAGCGCGTTGGAGTATTCGGAGCCGCCGGGCGCATGGGAGCAGCAGTCTGCGCAGCGGTCCTCGGCTGTAGCGATCTCGAGCTTGTCGTTGCCGTCGACCCTGCCGCCGCGGGTCGACCGCTCGATGAGGTCGCAGCCTTGCACGGCAGTGGGCTGGAGATCGCCGCCTCGCCCGCAGCCGCGAGCGCGGCCGGGGCTGAGGTGATCGTGGACTTCACCGTCGCTGCAGCGGCGCGTGACAATCTCCGCTGGTGTGCCGATCACGGAGTTCACGTCGTCTGCGGCACGACCGGCTTCGATGAGACCGATCTCGAGGCCCTGAGGGCCTGGTTCTCGGGGGAAGCCCACGCGATCGTGGCCGCGAACTTCTCCATCGGCGCCGCGCTGATGATGCGCTGCGCGGAGATCTGCGCACCGTGGGTAGGTGGCGCGGAGGTTGTCGAGCTCCATCATGACCACAAGCGGGACGCACCATCAGGGACGTCGCTCGAGACCATCCGCCGTATGCAGGCTGCACGTGACGCGGCCGGTGCGAGGGACTGGGCCGCCGATCCGACCGAGAAAGAGCTAGTCGCCGGAGCACGAGGCGGACGAGCCCCAGGCGGCGTGCACGTGCACTCGGTGCGGCTGCCCGGGCTCGTCGCGCACCAAGAGGTGATCTTCGGCTTGCAGGGTGAGACTCTGTCGGTGAGGCACGACTCCTTGGACCGGGCGAGCTTCATGCCCGGCGTGCTCCTGGCCGTTCGCCGGGTCGCCGACCTGGAAGGGCTGACCGTCGGGCTCGGGGACCTGCTCGGACTTTGAGGGCTCTGTGCCCAGGCTCTCGACGGCTCCATCTCGTCGACCGGCTCCGGCGCAAGTTCGGAATTGAACCAGCCCTGAACCCGCATGCTGCTAACTTTCGATTCGTGACAAGGCCGCGACCACGGTGACAGCGGCCCGACGGGCCGGACGCTTCGGCTCAGTGGTGACCGCGATGGCGACCCCGTTCGACGCCGACGGGCGACTTGACATCGACGGTGCCGTAGCTCTAGCCCGCTATCTCGTCGACAACGGGAGTGACGGGCTCGTGGTGACCGGAACCACCGGCGAAGGGCCGACCCTGAGCGACTCGGAGCGTACCCAGCTCTGGGCGGCCGTGGCACGCGAGGTCACGGTGCCGGTGATCGCCGGCTCGACGACGAACGACACTGCCCACTCCGTTGAGCTCACGCGGATGGCTACCGAAGCCGGTGCGGCCGGGATCCTCGCCGTCACGCCCTACTACAACCGCCCGTCCCAAAGCGGCATCGCCGCGCACTTTGCCGAGGTCGCCGCCGCGACGTCGCTCCCGGTGCTCGTCTACGACATCCCGGTGCGCACCGGGTGCAAGCTCGCCCTCGACACGATGTTGCAGCTCGTGCATGTTTTTCCGAACATAGTCGGCGTGAAGGACGCGTCCGGTGACCCGGCCGGTGCCGCGAGGCTCATGGCCAAGGCTGGATCAGGTTTCGATTGTTACAGCGGCGACGACTCGATGACACTTCCTCTGCTCGCGGTGGGCGCGGTCGGTGTCGTGAGTGTGGCGTCGCACTGGGTCGGTCAGGAAGTGGGGGAGATGATCAGGCTCTACCTGGATGGCGATGTCGAAGGCGCCCGGGAGCTGAATGCGGCCTTGATCGACGCGATCTCGTTCCAGTCCAGCGACGAGGCGCCGAACCCACTGCCGGCAAAGGCCGTTCTCCGGGCGCGGGGACTTCCGGCGGGCGAGTGCCGCCTGCCGATGGGACCTGCTCCGGACTGGCTGGAGCCCAAGGCGCGCACCATGCTCNNTGAAGCGGTCCGAATCTCCTTCCTGGGCGGGCTGGGAGAGATCGGCCGCAACTGCGCGGTTGTCGAGCAGGCGGGCCGCCTTGTCGTTCTCGACTGTGGCGTGATGTTCCCGAATCCGGAGATGCCCGGCGTCGACCTGGTGCTGCCGGATTTCACGCTTCTCCGCGAGCGCGCGGAAGATGTCGACGGGATCGTGCTCACCCACGGGCACGAGGACCATGTCGGGGCGCTCGCGTACCTCATGCGCGACGTCGATGCGCCGATCTACGGCTCGGGCCTGACCCTCGGGTTCGCGCGCAACCGGCTTGACGAGGCGGGCCTCGGCCAGAAGGCACCGTTGGTGGAGGTGCGTGACGGCGAGCGCCGCAAGATCGGCCCGTTCGACGTGGAGTTCATCCCGGTGACGCACTCGGTGCCGAGTGGCTTCGCCCTCGCCTTCCACACAGCACAGGGCGTCGTGCTCCACAGCGGTGACTTCAAGCTGGACCTGACACCTGTCGACGGGCGGAGGACGGACCTCGCCCGGATCGGCCAGATCGCCGCCACCGAAGGTATCCGCCTGCTGCTCGCGGACTCGACGAACGCGGAGCTGCCGGGCTACACCGGCAGCGAGAGCGCAGTCGGCGAATCGCTTCGCAGGATCTTCCTTGCGCAACGGGGTCGTCGAATCGTGGTGGCCTGTTTCGCGAGCCACGTGCACCGCATCCAGCAGCTCGCCGACGCTGCGATCGCAAGCGGTCGCAGGGTGGCCCTTCTCGGCCGCTCGATGCTGAAGAACGTCGGCATCGCCCGCGATCTCGGAATGTTGACGATCCCGGATCGTTGCTTCGCCGACATCGAGACGATCGGCGACCACGACCCGGGCGAGATCTGCGTCATCTCGACAGGTTCCCAGGGCGAGCCGATGTCCGCTCTGGCGCAGATGGCATCGGGCGAGAGCCGGTGGTTGCACATCGAAGAAGGCGACGTCGTAGTTCTTAGCTCGCATGCCATCCCTGGCAACGAGTGGGCGGTCGCGAAGGTCATGGACGGTCTGGCGCGCCGGGGTGCGGAGGTCATCCATGCCGGCGTCGCCCATGTGCACGAGAGCGGTCACGCCCACCAGGGTGAGCTGGCCACTCTGCTCTCGATCGCGCGGCCGCGCAGCTTCGTGCCCGTGCACGGCGAGTACCGCATGCTGGTACGCCACTCTCGTCTCGCGATCGAGATGGGCGTCGCGCCCGACGAGGTCCTCATCTGTGAGGACGGCGATGTGGTGCAGCTCGGCGACGAGGGGATCGACTTCGCTGGCGAGGTGTCTGCTGCACACGTCTTCGTCGACGGGATCGTCGGAGACGTCGGCGTCGGCGTGCTGCGCGACCGGCGCGTGCTCGCGGAAGAAGGTGTCGTTGTCGCCGTTGTCACCGTCGACGGCCGTACCGGAGAGCTGGTTGGCGCCCCGGAGATCGTCAGCCGTGGCTTCCTCGACGAGCCCGGCGCCGAGTCGGTGGTCGACGAGCTGCGTTCCGCGTTGGTGAAGGCGATCGAGGTCTCCGTAGGCGAGGGTGCGCAGGACCCTGACGCTCTCCGCCGGGTGGTGCGCCGGACGGTCGGGCGCATCGTGAGCGATCGCACCCGGCGCAGGCCGATGATCGTGCCGCTTGTTCTCGAGGCCTGAGCAGGAACTTCCTACACCAGAGGCTTCCGGGGTCACTGTGACCGGGAGTGGCTGGTGTTAGCGTTGTGCTCATCGTGGCAGTCTCTCGACGTATCATCTCCGGCCAATCCGGCGCCTCCCGCGATGCTCCGGCGAGGCGGAAGCCCGTAGGTTCCACGCGGGCGGCGGCTGCGCCGAAAGCGGGTGTGAGGCCGCAGCTCACCAAGGTCCCTGCCACGCGCAAGGGTACTGGCAGGGCGCGGACGCGCCGGAAGACGACTGCGCTCGGGCGCGGAGCCGGGCGGCTGATCGACCTTGCCACGGCACCCTCGGAAGAGTCTTGGGGCTGGGCGCTCCTGCTTGTCGGCGTCCTCACTGGACTGGGCATCTATCTCAACCTGCTCGGGCCGGCGGGGCACTTGCTCCGAGCCGGGAGCGCGCGGGCTTTCGGCTGGGGAGCTGACGTGGTGCCGGCGGCGCTCGTGGTCGGTGGTGTCATCCTCCTGGCGGGGCGCGCGCGACGAGGCGTCGGAGGGATCCTCGCGGCGCTCGTGCTCCTGCTGGTCGTGTCCGCCGGCCTTGCGGACCTGGCAGCGGGCTCACCTGGGACTTCGGCAGCGTGGCGCCAGCTCGGGGGCGCAGGCGGCATTGTCGGTGCCGGCGTCGGCGGGGGGCTCTCCAGGCTCATCGGTGTTGCCGGAGCCTCCGTCGTGCTCGGCGCCGTCGTGCTCGCGGCGATCTGCGGGCTGCTCGGCATGCCCCTGCTCGCCGTCATACGCGTGGTCGGCCGGGGTCTTGCAACTGCCGCGCGCTGGACGGGCCGCCTTTCCAGCGACTGGATCGCCGCGATGCGCGTTCAACCGCTCGAGCTGCGGTCGGGAGCCGTGGCGATTGGAAGCTCCGATGCCGACGGTTTCGGCGTCTGGCCGGCCAACGCCGGCGCAGCCCCGCCCGGTGCCGGTCACGTGTCAGTGCTCTCCGGAGCAGCGGACGGGGACCAAGCCGGCAGTGCCGTGGAGGCTCCCGAGGTCGCCGCTGTTGAAGTTCGCGTGGGGCCGGCAGATGCGGTGGTCGTCGGCGCCGAGCCGTCCGGTGGGGACGTGCTCCGCGCCGCGACCGTCGCGGGAAAGGCCGAGCAGCTCAGTCTGCCGGTCGCTCCCACATCCGGCTCGTGGAAGCTTCCGCCGCTGAAGCTTCTCAAGCGGAGCAAGGAGCAGGATCTCGACCGGAAGGGGATCGAAGAGCGAGGTCGCGTGCTCGAGCGTGCCCTCGCCGGCCATGGTGTCGAGACACACCTTGTCGGCTACACGGTCGGACCGACGGTGACTCGTTTCGAGCTCGAGCTCGGGGCAGGCGTGAAGGTGGCGCGGGTGACCACCCTCGCGAAGGACATCGCGTATGCGATGGCCTCACCTGACGTGCGCATCCTTGCCCCGATCCCAGGTCGCTCGGCGATCGGTGTCGAGGTGCCCAACCGCGACAGGCAGCTCGTAACGCTCGGCAGCGTGCTGCAGTCGATCGAGGCCCAGAGATCGACGCATCCGCTCGAGGTCGCGTTCGGCAGGGACATCGCCGGTCGCCCCGTGATGGTGAACCTCGCCGAGATGCCACACCTGCTGATCGCAGGGGCCACCGGAGCCGGCAAGTCGTCGTGCATCAACTCAGTGATCACCTCGATCCTCATGAGGGCCACGCCCGACGAGGTCCGCCTCATCCTCGTGGACCCGAAACGAGTCGAGCTCGGCCATTACAACGGCCTTCCCCACTTGCTCACCCAAGTCGTGGTCAACCCGAAACGGGCTGCCAACGCGCTCTCCTGGGCCGTGACTGAAATGGAGCGCCGCTACGACCTGCTCGCCGAATGCGGCATGCGTGACATCACCGGCTACAACGCCGCGGTCGACCGTGGGGAGCTCGACGACGCCCCGCTTCGGGGCCTTCGGACGCCGAATGCGGCCGACAGGGCCTCGCTTGGCGTCGAGCTTGCTCTCGCAAACGCCGATCTCGCAA
>PMVZ01000335.1 GCA_003166375.1 Acidimicrobiaceae bacterium
ACGCCGTGCATCTCGTACTGCGTCACGATCGGGGCGTCAGCCGGATCGGCGCCGGGCTCGGGCTTGCGCTGAACGGGCAGGTACTCGGTCAGCGGCTCGTGGGTGATGACGACGGCTGCGGCGTGGATGCCGTCTTGGCGCCGCAGGCCCTCGAGACCCTTGGCGACGTCGATCACGAGCTTCGCGTCCGGGTCCTGCTCGTACATCTCGCGAAGCTCGGCTGCGGCCACGTAGCCGTCGTCGTGGCCCTCCACGCGCTCGAGACAGGCTCGCAACGGCGTGTCGCGTCCCATGACCAAAGGGGGCATGGCCTTGGCGATCCTGTCGCCGAGGGCGTAGGGGAAGCCGAGCACCCTGGCGCCGTCGCGCACGGCGGCCCGGGCTTTGATCGTCGAGAACGTGACGATCTGCGCGACGTGGTCCGCGCCGTAACGCTCGGCCACGTACCGGATCATCTCGCCGCGGCGGCGCTCGTCAAAGTCCATGTCTATGTCGGGCATCTGTTTGCGGCCCGAGTTCAAGAAACGCTCGAAGAGCAGGTCGTAGCGGATCGGGTCGAGATCGACGATGCGCAGGCAGTAGGCGACGCAGCATCCCGCCGCCGAGCCGCGGCCCGGGCCGACCCTGATCCCCGACTCCCGCGCGTAGCGGATGATGTCCCAGACGACGAGGAAGTACGCCGAGAAACCCATCTCGGAGATGACGCGCAGCTCGAAGTCGAGCCGCTCGGCCACCTCCGCCGGGATCTGCGGCCCGTAACGGGCCGCGGCTCCCTCATAGGTCAGATGGGTGAGGTAGCCGGCCGCCGACTGCTCGTAGGTGTCCCGCTGGAACGCCTCTGGGATCGGGAATTGCGGGAGGGCCGGCTTGCCCAGCTCGAGCTCGACCCTCGCCCTCTCGGCTACCCAGAGCGTGTTGTCGCATGCGCCCGGCACCTCGCCGAAGAGATGTCGCATCTCCGCCGCGCTCTTCAGATAGTGCTCCTGGCCCTCGAACTTGAAACGCTTCGGATCATGGATCGTGGCGCCTGTCTGCACGCACAACAGGGCGTCATGGGCTACCGCGTCCTCGCGCCTGCAGTAATGGCTGTCGTTCGTGGCGATCAGCGGGGCGTCGAGCGCGCGGGCAATCCGGATGAGGCCAGGATTCGTCCTCCGCTGTGCGTCGAGGCCATGATCCTGCAACTCGACAAAGAGGCTCTCCCTGCCGAAGATGTCCTGAAGTCGTCCGGCCAGGTGAAGCGCAGCGTCGAAGTCGTCAGCGAGGAGAGCTTGGGGCACGACGCCTCCAAGGCACCCCGTTGTCGCGATGAGACCGTCGTGATAGCGCTCCAGCAGCTCCCAGTCCACGCGGGGCTTGTAGTAGTAGCCCTCGAGGTAGGCGGCCGAGGAGAGCTTGATGAGGTTCCGGTAGCCCTGTGTGGTCTCGGCGAGGACGGTCAGGTGGTAGTAGAGCTTCTCGCCTCGCTCCCCTTCACCGCCCGTGTCGTCTATGCGGCCCCGCCGCACGGGGCGCTCGTGCCGGGACTGCGCAGCCATGTAGGCCTCGGTGCCGATGATCGGCGTGATGCCGCGCTCCCGGCACTCCTTGTAGAAGTCGAGGACGCCGTACATGTTGCCGTGATCGGTGATCGCCAGAGCGGGCTGGCCATCGGCCACCGCGGCAGCAACCAGATCTCCGATGCGCGCCGCCCCGTCGAGCATCGAGTACTCGGTGTGGGTGTGCAGATGGACGAACGACGCGCCATCGTTTGCTGTGCCCCCGGACGCCTCGGCCACTGCCTACCCACTCCCTGTCCACAGGCTCGATCCACAGCCTGTGGACGAACTACAGCCCTGTCATTAGCCCTATCGCACCATAGCGCGCCGGTCGCGCCACCGGAGAGGCCGCTCGACGTTTTCCGTTCGTGGATTGCCACTTTGCGTGAGTTGCGCGACGCTGTAGGTATGGAGCGGTCTGATCTCGATTCATTGCTACGCCGTCTATCTGCGGCCGAAGGTTCCGATCTCCACCTGAAGGCGGGCTCTCCACCGCGAATGCGGATCAACGGCGAGCTCACACGCGTGACCGACGTGCCGGTCATCAGGCCGGAAGACATGGTGAAGATCGCCAAAGAAGTCATGCAGCCGCGGACCTGGGAGCACTTCGACCAGACGAACGAGGCCGACTTCGCGTACTCCATCCCGAACCTCGGGCGCTTCCGGGTCAACGGCTACCGGCAGCGCAGCACGATCGGGATGGTCTTCCGGCTGGTCCGTTCTCATGCCCGGTCCTTCGGCGAGCTGAACCTGCCCGAGTCCGTCCGGCGCCTCGCCGACGAACAGCGCGGCCTCATCCTCGTGACAGGACCGACCGGGTGTGGCAAGACCACCACGCTGGCCGCCATGGTCGACCACATCAACCGGACGCGTGAGTGCCACATCGTCACGATCGAGGACCCGATAGAGGTTCTGCACCAGGACGAGCTGTCGGCAGTCAGCCAGCGGGAGGTGGGCTTCGACACCGCGAGCTTCCTCGTGGCGCTGCGCTCGGCGCTTCGGGAAGACCCGGACGTGATTCTCGTCGGCGAGATGCGCGACACCGAGACCGTCGAGACGGCTCTCAGCGCGGCAGAGACAGGGCACCTCGTGTTCGCCACGCTCCACACTATTGACTGCGTGGAGACCATCAACCGGATCGTGGACTTCTTCCCGGCCGCTCAGCAGCGCCAGGCGCGCCTCAGTCTCGCCGGAGCACTGAAGGGCACCCTGTGCCAACGGCTCATCCCGACTGCCGACGGCTCAGGCAGGGTGCCTGCCCTCGAGATCATGATCATCAACGGGCGAATCCAGCAATGCATCATCGAGCCCGGTCAAGGCGGCGACATCACCTCGATCATCCGCGAGGGCGAGTACTACGGGATGCAGACCTTCGACCAGGCGCTCGTCTCCCTGCTCGAGCAGGGCACGATCGACTTGCGTGCCGCGACCCAGGCAGCCTCGAACCCGCACGACCTGCGCGTCGCGCTCCAAAAGCGCGGCCTGATCGGCTCAGCTGCCGGCAGGTAACCCGCCCGAGGCGTCAGAGGGAAGCCCACGCGTGGATGATCGGCGCCCCGAAGAGCACGGTGATCACGGTGCCGGCGGCGAGAAACGGGCCGAAGGGGATCTTCGTCCGGCGCTTCACCTTGTGCATCGCGAGCAGTAGGGCGGCAGGCACTCCCGCCACGATGAAGCTGAGCAGGAAGCCGGCGATCACTTCGCGATAGCCCAGCCAGCCTAGGAACCCTCCGCACAGGCCGGCGAACCGCACGTCGCCGAAACCGATGCCCTTGGGCACGGCATAAAAGAGCGTGAAGAAAGCGGCGAAGGCGATCGCACCGCCGATGCCAGCGCTCGCCAGCGCGGACCAGCGGTGCGTGCCGGCCGAGGCGAGGACGAGCAGCGGCGCGCCGAGCGCTGCGGCCGTGTACACGAGCGCGGAGGGAATCCGCATGTGCTCGATATCGATTGCGGAGATCGCGACAGCTGAAGCCGCGAGCAGGCAATACGCGGGCAGGACCCATGCCGAGCCCAATCGCCAGGCAAGCAGCACGAACAGGACGCCCGTCCCGAGCTCGAGCAGAGCGTCACGAGGTGGAATGCGCGTGCCGCATGCCCGGCACCTGCCCCGGAGCACGACATAGGAGACGACCGGGATGTTGTCGTAGGCCCGAATGGGTGCCGAACAAGCGACACAGTGGGATGGAGGCAACACGATCGACTCCTGGCGGGGGACCCGGTCGACGACCACACCGACGAACGAGCCGATGAGCAGACCGAAAACGCCGGCCACCGCCTCCAAGGTCACTTGCATCCGGGCTCGATGATCTGCCCCCTGAGACTGGTTCGTACGGGCGCGAGCAAGGCGTCCACCTGCACCGCGTACCTCCTGCCGGGCTTGTCCTCGAGTGTCGCTGTACGCACCCCGTCGAAGCTAGTATGAACGCGTAGAGCGCGGTGACAACCGCTTAGCGCGCCTGAGCGTGGGGCTCGCCGGGAGGGAAGGACGCGCATGCCGACCAGACGTCGAAATGAACGGATAAAGAAATCCCCGCGCGCGCCCGATGGTATTAAGGGATGAGTACCACAGAACAGACCACGTCGACGGCCGCTCGACGGCAGGTGTCACCCTCCAAGGCGGAGGTCTCTGAGGCGCGCGCCCTCTCGAAAGAGGTCGGCCTCGAATATGTGGACCTTGACCGCTACCCGCTCAATGCCGCAGCGACGTCGTTGCTGCCCGAGCAGGCCTCCCGCCGTCAACACGCACTCGCAATCGGCTGGAAGTACGGCACCCCGGTCGTAGCAGTGGCGCGGCCGGACAATCTCATGACGATGGACGACCTCCGGACGATCATCGGGAGGGACATCCACGCTGTTGTTGCCTGCGAGTCCCAGATCGACGCCTACATCGAGCGCATGTACGCCCGGGTGGAGGCACCGGGGACCGGTCACGCCCGGCCTGCGCGCAACGCGTCCGAAAGTGCCGCGAAGACTCCGTCCGCCTCGCTGTCTGTGGTTGTGGAGCCTCCGTCTCCGCCCGCGCCACCCGAGCCCCACCCGTCGCCGAAGCCCTCAGCGTCGGCAAAGGCCTCCGCTCCTGCGAAGTCCCCCGCCCCTCCTGAAGCCGAGCCCGTCCAGCCGGCAGGGACCACGGCGCCAGTGGATCCAGCTCCGGCGCCGGAAGCCGAGCCGGCAGCNNGCACTGGACCTGCTCGACGAGGTTCCGGCCGCGGCACACCCGTCAGAGGCGAATAAGACGATCCAGTCGGAGACCGAAGCCGTGGACGCCCTCCTGGCTGCGACCAAGCTCGTCGACGGTTCCAGTGCCGCTGGCGGCTTCCGCAAGGCGAACCTAGACACCCCGAAGCAGGCGACGCCCGACCTCGCCGAGCTGCTCGTGAGCTCCGGACAGGTCACCCGCGAGGAGATGGAAGCCGCCTTGCGCGAGAGGGCGGCAACGGGGAGGTCGCTCGGCGACATCCTGAGCGAGCTCGGCCTCGTCACCGAGGAGGACCTGATCCGTGCGTCGGCTGCCGAGGCGGGCATGGAGTTCGTCGACCTCAACGACGAACCGCTCGACCCAGAGGCGACAAGGCTGATTCCCGAGGCGCTTGCCCGTCGCCACCGAGTGCTCGCGCTCGCCTACCGCGGTGACACACCTGTGATCGGCATGGCAAACCCCTCGGACGTGTTCGCCGTTGACGACCTGCGCACGTTGCTCGGGAACGACATTCATATCGTGGTCTGCAGCGCAGGCCAGATATCCGAGTACCTGTCGCGCGTGTACCGCCACGACCGCGAGACGACCCTCGCCGCCCAGACNNGCCCAGACCGCTGCGTCGCAGACCTCGGCCGCTGACGAGACCAAGGTCACCGAGATCACCGATCTTCACTCGGTGGTCGAGGACGCCCCGATCGTCAAGTACGTCAACTTGATCCTCCGCCAGGCCCTCCAGGAACGCGCCTCGGACGTCCACATCGAGCCGAGCGCCGACGATCTCCGAATCCGGTTCCGCATCGACGGCGTGCTCCATGAGGTCACCCGGTCCCCGAAAGCGATCCAAGGAGGCGTGACGACGCGCCTCAAGGTCATGGCCAGCCTCGACATCGCAGAGCACCGTGTCCCTCAGGACGGACGCATCACCCTCACCGCAGGCCGGCGCGAGATCGACCTCCGCGTGGCGACGCTCCCGACGGTGCACGGTGAGAAGATCGTCCTTCGAGTGCTCGACAAGTCGAGCGCCACATTGAACCTCTCGGAGCTCGGCTTCCTGCCCACGGTCGAGAAGCGCTACCAAGTCGCTTACCGGAAGGCCTACGGGACCATCCTCGTCACGGGCCCCACCGGGTCGGGGAAGTCCACGACGCTGTACGCGACGCTGAACGCGCTCAACTCGCCCGAGCGCAACCTCATCACGGTCGAGGACCCGGTCGAGTACCAGCTCCGCGGTGTGAGTCAAGTGCAGGTGAACCCGAAGGCAGGTCTCAACTTCGCGAACGCCCTGCGCTCCATCCTTCGCTCCGACCCGGACGTGGTGCTCGTGGGCGAGATCCGCGACCGGGAGACCGCGGTCATCGCGATCGAGGCCGCGCTGACAGGCCACCTCGTGCTCTCGAGCCTCCACACCAACGACGCCGCCGGCACGCCGATGCGACTCGTCGAGATGGGCGTGGAGCCGTTCCTCGTAGGCTCAGCCCTCGACTGTGTCCTCGCTCAGCGCCTCACTCGCCAGCTGTGCGAGAACTGTCTGGAGGACTACTCTCCGACAGTCGAGGATCTCGAGCTGATCGGCTTCACCGAAGCGGACGAACCGCCGAACGGCAAGGTGCGGTTCCGGAGAGCAGTGGGCTGCCAAGCTTGCAGCCGTACCGGCTACCGCGGCCGCATCGCTCTTCAGGAGCTCCTGCTCGTCGACGAAGAGATCGAACGTGCGATCATCGGTCACAGCTCAAACGACGACATCCAACACCTAGCCCTCGAACAGGGGATGGTCCCATTGCGTCAAGACGGACTGCGCAAAGCAGCGCTCGGCATCACGAGTCTCGAAGAAATACTCAGGGTGGTCGTATGAGTGCCGACCGCCGGTCCCCAACAGAGTGGTCAAAGCGGCTCACCGAGACACTCGTCGGCGCCGGTCGTATTCCCGGCGACACCGCCGTTGCCATGCTTTCAGAGGCGGCCTCCAGTGGCCGACCCGTCGCGGCAGTGCTCGCCGACCGGGGCCTCGTTGAGCCCGCGGTATCGCTCGCCGAGCTTGCTCGGATCTCCGGAATCCCGTCAGTCGACATCTCCGAGAAACGGCCCATGGGCGAGGCCTTCCGCTTGGTACCGGAGCTGTTCGCCCGGGAGCTGACGGCGATCGGGTACAAGCTCGAAGGCGAACGCCTGACGCTCGCGTGCGCCGAGCCCATCGACGTCGCCCAACAGCGCGAGATCTCGGCCTTCCTCGGTGTCGAGGTCGGGGGATGCCTCCTGGCCGACCCTGTCGCCATAGAGCATCTCATGAACGCCGTCTACCCCCGATTGTCCTCTGACGAGAAGGTGGCGACGCCCGCGTCGGCGCCTGCAACCGCTGAGGTCGGGGCGACACAGGTGACCGGCTCGATGATGAACACGCCGGCACCGGTCCCCGAGCCCGTCATGGCCGGGACCCAGCTCCCCCGCGACGTGTCCTCCAATGGTTCGCTCGAGCCGCACTATGACGCGAGTGACTGGCAGGCCGACTACGGAGCCGACGTCAGACGGTCGTCGCTGCCGGCGGCATCGGGCGGTATGCCGGACATCGAGCCTTTCACGCCGACGCTCAATCCCGACGGCAGCTTGGACATCGATGAACTGCTCACCTACACAGTGCGCAACGGTGCGTCCGACCTTCACCTCGCGAACCAGCTGCCTCCCGCGATCCGCATCGACGGCTCACTGCGTCCCATCGAAGGGCTCGCACGCGTCGACAACGAGCAAATCCGTGAGATGGTGTACCGGATACTGACCCAGAACCTCCGCGAGCGTTTCGAGGCGGAGAAAGAGCTCGACACAGCCCACACGATCATGGGCGTCGGCCGGTTCAGGGTCAACCTCTTCCAGCANNCTCGTGCTGGTGACCGGACCGACAGGATCGGGCAAGTCGACGACGCTCGCCTCACTGATCAACATCATCAACCTGTCGAAGCCGCTTCACATCGTGACCATCGAGGACCCGATCGAGTTCCTCCACACCCACAACCGCTCGATCGTCAACCAGCGCGAAGTCGGCGCCGACACGAAGTCGTTCGCCGAGGCGCTCCGTCACGTGCTGCGCCAGGACCCGGACGTGATCCTCATCGGTGAGATGCGCGACCCCGAGACCATCGCCACGGCGCTCACCGCCGCCGAGACCGGGCACCTCGTGTTCTCGACCTTGCACACCCAGGACGCACCCCAGACGATCGACCGCATCATCGACGTCTTCCCGAGCAGCCAGCAGGACCAGATCCGGATCCAGCTCGCCGGGTCCCTGGAGGCAGTCATAACCCAGCAGCTGGTGCTCAGTGCCACCGGCTATGGTCGCACTCCGGTCGCGGAGATCATGCTCTGCAACCCCGCCATCCGCAACCTCATCAGGAGCCGCAAGACGCACCAGATCTACTCCCTCGTCCAGACAGGAGCGGCGGCGGGAATGCAGACCATGGACCAGGGTCTCGCCAAAGCGGTCCGGGCGGGCTCGATCACCGAAGCGATGGCCTTCGACCGCTGCCACGACCCGAGCGAGCTCCGCGACTACCTGGGACAGCGATGACAACGATCGCCCCCCGCCTGGAGGACTGAACGATGCCAACGACGACCTTCGACTACAAGGTCCGCGACGCCGACGGCAGGCTGGTCAAGGGTCAGCTCGAGGCCGA
>PMVZ01000045.1 GCA_003166375.1 Acidimicrobiaceae bacterium
GTCACAACCGGCGTGTTCATCGAACGTGACTCCCCGAAGTTCCCGACCGTCGACATCACCGTGAGGAACAACACGTTCGCGTGGGACGTCATAGGCATCTACGACATCACAGGAGCACGGGGCCTTACCCAGAGCGGCAACAAGTTCGTCCATGTCAAGGAGGGCGTGAAGCTGTGACCTGAAACCTGGCACGTCGCCAGGCGGCAACGCGCCGCCCCCGCAGGAAGCTCCCCCCGCAGACTGCGGGGGCGGTCCGCGTCCGGGAGAGCCGGCCCATCACACGTCCTTGGGAGGACCCAAGGCGCCGCACCAAGGTCGTTGGGGTGCTCCCGAACGAAACGAGCGCACAGAACATCGGTCCGTCCCGAACGGTCGGCGCCGATCAACGGCTCGGCGCTCGCGCCACAGGCGCCCGATCGCCGAATCCGACGCGGCGTCATCCTCGCTGAGCTCAGTGAAACCTGCTGGGCGTTATGGTCGGCCACTTCCCGGCGGTTGTGGACTACTTCCGCGACATACTGAACGTGTGCCTGGTGTGTGGGGCGTGTCGCCGCGACAAAGTGTTGAGGCTGAGTGTGTGAGCGCCGTGGCCGAGCAGCGGTCGTGCAGGGCTGTATCGACCTTCTCGACGGCCATGACACCGACGATGGTCTCATCGGGGCGCTCGGCGGTCCCGTCGCGGAGTACGTCTTGAGCGGACGCGCGGGCAGTAGGAACGGGTACTGGCCGAGGGTATGGGTGGCACGCGGACTGCTGCACACGCCCGGCGGGCTCGGGATCGTCGAAACGACGACGATCCTTCTCCTCAAGAGCTTCGGTGTTGCCAGCGATGTCGCGCTCGAGGCCGTCATCGGCTGGCGGCTCATCAACTTCTGGCTGCCGATCCCCGTCGATGCGGGCTGCTACATCTCGCTTCAGGCTGAGCTTGGCGCGGAGCGCATCAGCCGTCGCAAGGCGCTCGCCGCTATGGCAGCGGAGGCTCGCCCCGCCGAGGGCCGGGACCTCGACGCGAAGGACGGCAACGCAAAGGACGTCGTGGGGCCGATTACGCCCGCGCCGCTGCGGGCGAAGGATCCGGTGACGGCCCTTAGGACCCGACACCGATGATGGGATGCAGCAGACCTCTCTCTCACGAGACGTGAAGCCGGAAGAAGGAGCGACGGTGCATCGGCTGATGGCCGCAGTTAGCAAGACGTCCGTGCAATACCGAGAGCGTTTCGTCCTTGCACGGTTCCGGTCCGCGGCACGACCTTCGCCGACGGCCGAGATTGGGAGATTTGACAAGTGCCGATATCGATCAACCGTCGGGGTTCGATGGTGAACAGTCACCAGGAGCGTCTGTGGGCGAACGCTGGTCAGGACGTCGGCAACGCCGAAGGGCCCCGGATCCCCCCGGGGTGCTGGTGCGTGAGGATCCGAAGTCGCTGCCCTGCTTGAGGGAGCGCTACCGGGCGTTTATGTACTTGAACAAGGCGTCCCGATCCTCTTCAAGCTCTTCGATCCGGCTCTTCACGACATCACCGATGCTCACGATTCCTGCGAGGGCTCCATTCTCGAGTACGGGAACGTGACGGATGCGATACTCGGTCATCATGACGGCGAGGGACTCGACTTTCTCATCAGGAGAGACGGTTCGCACCTCGCTCGACATGATCATGTGGACCGGCTTATCGAGAATCGTGCCTCCGAGCCTGTCAAGCGCGCGTGTGACGTCGCGCTCGGAGATGATTCCCTCAACCGCCCGACCGTCGGTCGAAACGACCAAGGCACCGACGTTATGTCGCGCTAGCTCTGCCACTGCCGCCGCTACGGTCGCGTCTCGGCCGATCGTCGCCACTGACGGGCCCTTGCTCTTGAGTATCGCGGAGATCTGCATCTTCGTCCCCTCCCCGCCCGATGGCAAAGAACCTGCAATCCAAGTACAAATTCTGCTTCAACCTGTAGGGAATCGCCATGGCGTTCTGTTTACGAAGCTGTGAATGTCGGCCTGGGGGTGGGTACTTCATCCTTCGCCGAGGATTTCGGAGGCTCAGAAATGACCTGCGACAGGACTTTTCGCGGCCGTCCAGTGCTCCGGCCTCCTCCAAGCGCGAGGATGAGCACACTTCGAACCACCGCGCAAGCCGTCGTCGTCGTGGAGGAACAATGAGCGGCTTCCAGCCCGGTCCCGGAAACACAATCAAGGCAGATCAGGAGCACATCGAGCGGCACATCAAGAGCCTTTTGACAAAGAGTTAGCCGCGACGCGAAGCCAGCCGCTGGCCGCAAGGCAGTGGGCGACTACCTCTTCGGCTATGCCGCCCCGGGCAAAGGACTCGCGCGCGACGTCGGGTCGGGCCGACCGAGGCCGAGTAGAAGGCGGTGGCTCGCATCGTCGAACTGCGTCGCGCTGGGCGCTCCTGCCGTGAGGTCGCCGCAGCCCTCGACGCACAAGGGCACAAGCCCCGACAGAGTTCGGACGGTCTCACAGTCCGCCTCCGAGGTTCGAAGACGGACCAGGAGGACGCCGGGGGCACCATGGTGTTCCTTACGGGTCGAACCCGCCAACCTGCACCGTCCGTGCCTGGTTTGCCTTGCTACAAGTCTGAGCCCTCAGCGAGGGAGCGGCCTTTCGCGCCGTGGACCGCCATGGCCACATCGGGCCAACACGTCTCAGCGCTCCGGCGGTGACCCTCGTGTTGAAGCGCCACGCTGCTCGTGTTGGGCTCGACCCCGGTGAGGTGGCCGGTCACTCGCTGCGGGCCGGCCTTGCGACCTCTGCTGCTGCCGGGGTCCCCGAGCGAGTCATCGCCAATCACGGCCACAGGGGCACGGCGATGCTTCGCCGTTACATCCGCGAGGGCTCCCTGTTCCGTGAGAACGCCGNNGCCGCCAGCGCGGTTGGGCTGTAAGAAGGGGGAGGGGGAAGGTGGGTAGGCTGCGTGCGCAGGCAGGTTAGCTTGTCTGTGCTAAAGGGTGGTGCTGCGAGAACCGTATCTACAGCTAGCACCAGGAGGAACCCTCACCAACGCCCTGGTCGGTCTCTCTGTGCGAAATGCAGCTGCGCGCCGCGGAG
>PMVZ01000090.1 GCA_003166375.1 Acidimicrobiaceae bacterium
TGGCTACCGGCAGCTCGGCGACGGCACCGAAGTAGTTCTGCTTCACGGTGCCGGACAGTCCTCCGCGAATCTCCTCGCCCTAGCCAGAGCGCTTATGGATTGCTTCACGGTCTATGTGCCGGATCGTCGTGGCCGCGGCATGAGCGGTCCTTATGCCGAGGTACACGGGTGGAGGACCCACCGCCAGGTGCTGTGCGGCACCCTGCAGCCTTTACCGGACACGTCGACGCCCACGTCGCAACGGATTCCGGGCCGACCTGCGCTGTCTTGTCAACAGTTTCATGGGCTCAGGCCAGGGCAGTGCTAGCAGTTGACCGCAGGGGTCCGTGGTGGCAGTGATCACGGTGCATCGCCTTCCTCGGATGTCTCCGTACTTCAGGCTGAAGTCAAAGCCGCAGACTTCGCATGCGAGTCTCCCGTTGCTCCTGAGAGCGGCTGCCTTCTTCTTCTTGCCGAGGGAGTGGTCCCGTTCCCGGGCTCGATGCTGGCGATAAGCGATGCGACCCTCCTCGGCTTCGTCCTCTCCCTCTTCAGGAGCAGCTGGAGCGTCGCCCTTAGAAGCCCATCGCCGCAGCGCTCCAGCGAGCATCGCCAGGTCGTCAGGCCGGTCGTAGAACAAGTCCCAGGTCTCGCGGTCCTCTTTGCCCCCAGCCCGGAGCCCGGCGCCTGGGTATTGAGGATCCAGTGCAGCAAAGTTGGCCAGCTTCATCGCGACCCCGTTCGGGTTTCTGAACTTCTCCGCGTCGGGCCTCACGGCGTGGATCGGCAGGGCGTTGAGTACCTCGCTGAGCTCAACGACCTCTGTGTCGGAGTCGCTCAGGAGTCGCGGCCGGTGCTGCAAGTAAAGGTCAAGGCCGTATCTACAGCTAGCACCAGGAGGAACCCTCGCCAACACCCTGGTCGGTCTCTCTGTGCAAAATGCAGCTGCGCGCCGCGGAGCGGAGCCAGGCCTAGGGCATTAGCCTTCGGCGCCATGGAGCTCCACGAGGCGTTGAAATTCATCACGCAACATCACCGGGCCGTGCTGGCCACCACCCGCCGTGACGGCAACCCTCAGCTCTCCCTTGTAGCAGCCGCCGTCGATGGCAACACGGTCGTCGTCTCCACCCGCGAGACAGCGAACAAGACCAAGAACCTGCAGCGGCGGCCCCGGGCCTCCCTCCTCGCGTTCACCGACGCCTTCTACGGCGACTGGGTCCAGGTGGAGGGTGCCGTCGAGGTGGTGCCACTCCCCGAGGCCATGGACGGCCTGATCGCGTACTACCGCCAGGTCGCGGGCGAGCATCCGGACTGGGACGAATACCGCGCAGCTATGGAGCGTGAACGACGCGTCCTGTTGCGGATCACCATCGAGCGCGCTGGGCCGGACACGGCCGGGTGACCCGGAAAACCTCAGGACTCTGATGAGAGCTTGCGGTAGCGGCCTCGATAACGGATGAGCGGTTGTCCAGCATCGACGACGATTTCGAGCGCCTCGATGCTTCCTCGCACGAGCATCTGGAAGCCCAGCTCCTCAGATCCGACAAGGCGGCAACCGAGGATGTGGCGAGTGCCGCTGATGACCGGCCCGAACTCGCCGTCCACCGTATCGACCTCCTCGAAAGGGTCGACCGGGTAGGCGCCGGCGAACATCCCGGCAAGTCGTTGATCGGCCGTCTCGAGCACGTGGGCGACGAAGCTTCCTCGCTCGACGAGCACGTCGAAGAGCTCCGACAGCGGATCAAGGAGCCCAAGCACCTCGGCAGGGTCACCCTCGGCGACTAGCAGCGACGAGACGGTCAGCCCGGCGCGATGGTCTCCTGATCCAGCCGTCCAGATCGTCACCGGGGCGATGAGGCGACCCCGAAAACGCCGGTCCAGCCTGCGCTCTTCCAAAGGTGTCGCAAAGGGGTCGTCGGAACTGAGACCGCTGTGGCGGGTCTCCAAAGCATCGGGTAGCTCCCGGGACGGGTCCGGAGAGTCAGCCACAGTCTCGGTCTACCCGAACTGGGGCCTACACGCGCCGCGTCGCGCCGCGAAGCGACTAGAGCCGCTGACGATTAGCCGCCGGCCTTATCCGACTCGTAACCGCTGGCGAGCTGTGGGGGCGGTCCGAGCAGAGCGCGCGCACGACAAGTACTGCTCAGTAGCGTCGGGGACGTGGAGCTCACGGTGATGAGAGAACGTGCGGCGGGGGCCAAGGTGGCCCATCTCGCCACCGTGCGGCCCGATGGAACTCCCCACGTCGTACCGTGTTGCTTCGTTCTCGACCGGGACACGATCTATTCGGCCATCGACGCCAAGTCGAAGTCGGCGCTCAAGCTCCAACGGCTAGAGAACCTGCGTCGGCACTCAGCAGCCGCGGTGCTCGTCGACCACTATGACGACGACTGGGCGGAGCTGTGGTGGGTCCGCGCCGATGGCAGCGGCCGGGTTATCGACCACGGAGAGGAACACGAGCGAGCCAAGTCGTTGCTCGAAGGCAAGTACCCCCAGTACCGATACGTCGCCATCCCGGGTGCCGTGATCGCCGTCGCCGTCGAGCGCTGGCGCGGGTGGCCGTGACATCACGTCCAAGACCCACGTCAGCGTGTCATGGAGGCGACGGCTCGATCCCCTTCGCGGGCGCGGCACGGTAAAGGCAGCCGCTGACTGCAAGGCATTGGGGACGATACCTTCGGCTATAGGCGGTGGCGCTCGTATTGAAGCGCCTCGCTACCCGAGCCGGACTCGACCCGCGCGAAGTAGCCGGTCACTCGCTGCGGGCCGGCCTTGCGACTGCGGCTGCTGCTGCTGCCGGTGTCCCCGAGCGCGTCATCGCCGAGCAGACGGGCCA
>PMVZ01000159.1:0-978 GCA_003166375.1 Acidimicrobiaceae bacterium
AGGGAGGAGATCGTCGACAAGGGCGCGTCACCGTTCACCCATCCCAAGGGCCACCGCATCACCAAGGAGGTCCACGGCCGCCTGGCCTCCGGCGAGGCTGATCAGGTGAGCTACGTCGACCGCTATGCGCACAAGGACGGGCGGACAATCCTTGTCGAGGTGTCGAAGTCCCGTGCGCGTGACGCGGCGGGGGCGACGCTCTACTTCCTCATCTCGGTCCGGGACGTCACCCAGGAGCGGGCTCTCAGCGCGCAACTCTCCCACCAGGCACTTCACGACTCGCTCACGGGGCTCGCCAACCGGGTGCTCTTCGAGGACCGGCTCTCCCAGACGAACGCGAGGACTGCTCGCCGAGGCGGGTGGAACGCTGTGTTGATGTTGGACCTCGACAACTTCAAGGCGGTGAACGACACCCTCGGCCACCACGTCGGCGACCTGTTGCTCGTAGCGCTCGCGCGTCGCCTCGAGGAAGTGACTCGCTCCTCGGACACGCTGTGTCGCTTGGGGGGCGACGAGTTCCTCTACTTGGCCGAGGACCTGACTTCCCCGGCTCAGGCCGAGGATGTGGCCGAGCGTCTTCTCGGCGTGGTCGCCGAGCCGTTCTCCCTCGCTGGGACGCTGGTCGAACAGCACGCGAGCATTGGGGTCGTGGTCTGGGAGGGGACGAGCAAGGACAGCACCGAGCTCCTCCAGAACGCCNNTGTACGAGGCCAAGCGCCAGGGCGAGGGCCGCCATGTCGTCTTCACCCCCGCTATGTACGAGGACGCGGACAATCGCTTCGCGCTCACCCGTGAGCTTGGGCACTCTCTGCAGTCAGGTGAAATCTCGATGCACTACCAGCCCATCGTCGATCTCGCCACGAGCGAGGTGGTCGGCTTCGAGGCGCTGATGCGCTGGGAGCACCCCGAGCGAGGACAGGTGCCCCCAGGCGTGTTCATCCCTCTAGCCGAGCAGAGCGATCTCATATTCGAGCTTGG
>PMVZ01000159.1:1032-15856 GCA_003166375.1 Acidimicrobiaceae bacterium
CTCGACGATTTCGGGACCGGGTACTCCTCGCTCTCGTACCTCGCGCTCTTGCACCCAATGATCATCAAGATCGACCGGTCCTTCGTCAGCCCATCACACGAGAGCGCCTACAACGACACCGTGCTCGAGGCGATCGTCTCGCTCGGCCAAAAGCTCAACATGACCGTGCTCGCCGAGGGCATCGAGACCGAAGGACAGCTCGAGCACCTCCGCGCCCTCGGCTGTGAGGTCGGCCAGGGCTACCTGTTCTCACCTGCCGTACCGGCCGTCGAAGTGGCGGCCTTGCTTGGCTGGAAGTCGCGTCGCCGGGGGCGGAGGTTGGCACTGCTAACCGCCGCTGGCCCTCCTCTTGCTCGGAATGGGGCGAGACGTCTCGGGTCGTAGCGACGCTGCTCATCGGGATCGGCTGGACAGCAGATCGGGCTCGCTATGCGCGCCGTCGAGGCGGTGCGTCAACCCGAGCGTCGAGGACGTTGGCGTGGCATCAAGGCGGCACGAGATGTTCTGCCAGGTTGACGCCGCGGCGTCCGTGCGACGGCCTGTCTACACGGTCAGTTTCGAGGAACCCGAGCCGCTGGAGCCACTTAGGTTGGCGTCACCGCCATAGGTGGCCGACACCGGGTACGAGCCCACTGCCAGGGCAGAGTCGGCGATTGTGCAAGTACCCTTGCCACCCGTGAGCGCCACCGTGCAGCTGGCAGAACCGACGTGCACCGTCACAGTCTCGGCATTAGGCACTGCCTCGCCATAGTGGGTCGCGGCAGTGACGGAAAAGACCGACGCCGATTCATGGCCGTAAGTGACACTGGTCGGTGACTCCGAGACCGTGGTGCTCGTGGCGTCCCTGTTAACCGTCAGTTTCGAGACACTCGTCCCATTAGAGCCGCTCAGGTTGGCGTCACCGACATAGGTGGCTGATACCGGGTACGAGCCCACGGCCAAGGCGGTGCTGGTGATCGTGCAAGTCTCCTTGCCGCTCTTCAGCACGACTTTGCACGTGACCGAACCGACTGTCACTGTCACCGTCTCGCCGTCGGGCGCTGTCTCGCCATAGTGGGTGGTGACGGCGACTGAGAAGACCGACGCTGTCTCGTTGCCGTAGATGACACTGGTGGGTGACTCCGAGACCGTGGTGCTCGTGGCGTCCTTGCTCACGGTCAGCTGCGAGAGGCTCGCGCCGCTGGACCCACTCAGGTTGGCGTCGCCTCCGTAGGCGGCCGACACCGGGTACGAGCCCACCGCCAAGGCGGTGTTGGCGATCGTGCAAGTTCCCTTGTCGCTCTTCAGCACGACTTTGCAGGTGACAGAACCGACTGTCGCCGTCGCCGTGTCACCGTTAGGCACTGGCTCGCCATAGTGGGTTGCGACGGTGACTGAAAAGACCGACGCCGATTCGTGGCCGTAAGTGACACTGGTCGGTGACTCGGAGGCCGTGGTGCTCGTGGGGAGCTGTCGCTCGAAGTACCCGAAAGCATCGATCAGGAGGTTGATCGTCGCACCGTGGCTGTTGTAGATCTCCACGCTGCCAGTGCCCCCCGTGTCTGCGACCGTGAAGTTCGGGACCGCTTGGGATCCGTGCGCGGCCCAGTTCACATCAGAGGCAACCGGCACTGTCGAGTCCGACGAAGGGTAGACGGTGAGATAACCCGGAGTGCCGCTCGGGACGACCGTGACGTTGGTCGCCACGGCAGCAGCAGTCGTTGGGATCCCGCTGACGGCGGTGGAGAGGTTGAACTTCTCCGAGGTGTTCGCTGCGCTTGGCGTCCCGTTGGTGGGCACACGAGTGTCAGTGAGGCGAACCGGGGTGATCGGCACGAAGGCTGAGCCGGTGCCCCCCGTGCCGGTGTAGTAGCCGTCCACGTCGATGTCCACCTTCACCGTGCCGGTGTGGTTGTAGACCTCTATCCGACCATAGGTGCCGACTCCGACCGTCACGCGGTTCGCGACGACCTGGTCAGTCACAAAGTTGACGTTCGATGCGGTCGGCATGGTCACCCCTGCCGGGTAGACGGTGAGAAAGCTCGTCTTCGTCCCTAGGGCAGCAGTCGCGTTGACGACAACGGCGGTCGCGTTGGCAGGGACGGCGGTGGCGGTCCCCGTCACTGTGACGGCTTGACTCGTGTTCGGCCCTATCGCGGTACCAGACGCCAGGGTGCCAAGAGCACGCACGGGGGAGAGCGAGTTGTACAGACCGCGGCTGTTGACCAACGGAGCGCTGGTGTAAAAGCCCTCCACGTCGACTACGACGTTTGTGCTACCGGCATGGTTGTAGATCGACACCATGCCAGAGGAACTCAGCGGCACCGTGACCAGGTTCGCCACTGTCTCGCCGGATGCGAAATTGAGATTGGAGACGGTCGGCATNNGGTGATGCGGAAGGGCGTCACCGTGACGTAGGAGCCCATGACGGGTGACGTCGCATGTGGAGAGCTTGAGGCCGAGGCGGCTAATGCGAGTGGGCCGACGAGCACGCCGAGGACGGCGATCAGGGCCGCTCCCAACCGGATCGGCATGCGCCTGTCCGTGTTCTGGCGCGGCGACGCTTCACTGAATGGCCTGAACATGTGGTTCTTCCTCCATCCTCGCAACGGCGCTGAAGAGTTCCAGCTCGGCCCATCACTTGGGCCCCCGTCTTGTTGCCGTAGCTCGAGGCCACATGCAGTCGGCGACGAACATTGTTACTATACTCTAGTTTTAGAAAACTAGCAAGTTGTTTCCAGAATGGACTATACTAGGGCCATGGCAGACTGGAGCTTTCTCACCAACCACGCCAGAGTGCTCGTTTGCATCGCGCAAGATCCCGATGTGCGCCTTCGCGACATTGCTGCCTCCCTGGGCATCACCGAACGCAGCGTCTTTGGAATCGTCACCGACTTGACCTCAGCCGGCTACGTGCTAAAAGACAAGGACGGCCGTCGAAATCGTTACCGCGTCCAGGTTCACGTGCCTTTGCGACAGGGCATAGTTCGAGACCAGACGATCGGTGAGCTGTTGGCGGTGCTCGTCGACAAGAACGCTCGTCGTGAGCTTCAAGGGGCCGGTGAAGTCACTGCTTGATAGCGCAGGCAGAGTAGTGCTGGCTTGGCAGTTTGCTTCATGAGACGCCCCTTGCTGGGTGCCTTTCCACCTGTACCCACTCGCGCTCGGTGAGAGGTCCGGACTTGCACAAGACCTCCGGGTCACCGCCCGCCGGCGTTGAATCGGAACCGGCGTCACCTTGACTAATCAGATGGCCATCCGGTGAGTCCTCGTACTAGCTCTGGAAGTATCGCGCTGAGCGAGGCGATCCGGTCTTTGGTCGCTCGCCTGTGTCGATAAGGTCTTGGGCGACTTCTCGCAGCTTGACGTTGAGATGCTGCGAAGCCTGGCGCAAGATGTGGAAGGCCTGGTCTCCGGTGATCCGCTCGCGTTCGATCAGGATCCCCTGTGCCTGGCCGATCAGCTCTCGAGTGACCAGGGCGGCATGAAGGTTCTCGGCACGTCGTTCCTCGTCCTCGTGAAGGCGCGCGGCGGAACAAGCGAATCCGGCCATTGACGCGAGAAGCAGACCCCGAGCCCGGTCTATGACCCCGAAGGCGTCGGGGTAACGGGCATAGAGGTTGATGGCTCCGGATGTGCCGGGCGCCGCCATGGGGATGGCCAACAAGCTGCGCATACCTAGCGAGGCAGCGGCCGGCCCGAAGTTCGGCCAGCGAGTGTCAGTCCCAAGCTCGGAGGCGTAGGAGGGCAACCTGTGTGCTACGGCATCGAGGCACGGCCCCTCGCCGGTGCGGAGTTGAAGCGCGTCGACCTCGGCCACGATTGGATCTGTGCACGCTCGAGCAGTGACCTCGTCTCCCTCGAGGAGGAAGGCGCCGGCGAACTCACAGGCCTCGATGGTGACGACGGAGAGGTCAACTGCCCGCGTCAAGATGTCCTCGACTCTGCCGGCCAGGAACAAGGCCCGGGCGACTTCGGTAAACGCGTTGGCCGACGCGATGGCGGAGTCCTCGATGGTGCTGGTCTCATGCTCA
The DNA here is from genome assembly GCA_003166375.1 of Acidimicrobiaceae bacterium. Taxonomy (GTDB): domain Bacteria; phylum Actinomycetota; class Acidimicrobiia; order Acidimicrobiales; family Bog-793; genus Fen-455. The sequence continues at coordinate 5,046 of PMVZ01000159.1, forward strand.
GTTGAGTCCACGGCGCCTCGCTTAGTCGTTACCCAAGTGCATAGCATTTCACCAGGAAGATACTCAACTGTCTCCTCGCTACCTCGGCATCGAGGTGTAGGGTAGCAATCACCTTCGACAGTGAGGGGCGTCGCAGGCGGCGTGAGTGATCAGCCGCCATTCGGAGGCAACGACTTCGTGTCCAGTCCCGTACCGTCGCCCGAACCGTTCTCAGCGTCGCGTGCTGGCACTTTCCCAGCCTTTTGGGGGATGTCCAATCCGCTGCCAGTTGCCTTTCGTGGTCGCCATCACGCCCGCCCCCGGCCGCGCGGCCGAAGGCTGTGACGCCGAAGTGACCGCGCCCAAGGATCCTCTCGGGGAGTGTGCGGTCTCCATCGGCTTTGTGAACGCACGCGCGGCGCTCGCTATCCGCAGCGAGGTGGACCGTGTCAACGCTCCAGGACTGGGCGCGATCTTGGACGCCGTCATCGAGCGACACCGGTCCGTGGTGTTGGACCTCGGCGAGTTGGACTCTATGAACGGCTGGGGACTGGGAGTAATCGCCGCCCAAGCGTCGCGCCTCAGGCGCTCGGGCGGCACACCCACCATCCGCTCACCCTCGGACTTGGTCCTGCGCATGCTCGACATCTCGGGTGTGGCGGAACCTCCGCACATCTCGAGGATCACAGCCATTTCCGCCGATACCGACGTTGTCGACGGCGCCCTGCGTCTGGTGGTGGCACTGGCGCGGGCCACAGTCGGCGGTGCCGACGGCGTGAGCGTGTCGCTGCGGCGCCATGGACACCTCGCCACGGTCGCGGCGAGCGACCAGACGATCTCGGACATGGATGCCAGTCAGTACGCGACCGGCGAGGGACCCTGCGTCGACGCCTCGGTCGACGGTCGTTGGTTCCACGCTGAGTCATTGGACACCGAGACCCGGTGGCCCGCCTTCACACCGAGGGCTCAGGCTCTCGGGATCAACGCCATTTTGTCTTCGCCCCTATTGGCCGAGGGCAGGCCGTTCGGAGCCCTCAACATCTACTCCCGCACCGCGATGGCCTTCGCTCCGAAGGATCAGGAGCTGGCATCGGTGTTGGCCGCCGAGGCTTCGCTCATGCTCACCAGCGCCGGCGTGGATGTGACCGACGAGCAGCTCTCCAGCCGTCGTAACGAGGCGCTAGGGACCCGACGGCTCATCGCCCAGGCCGAAGGCGTGATCATGGAACGCGAGGGCGTCGAAGCTGATGACGCCTACAGCATGCTCTGTGACTACTCGCGGAGGTCGAACCGGCCGTTTCGCGAGCGGGCTGAAGATGTTGTGGCCTCCACCAAGCGGCCCCAGTTCGATCCCGAGCCCGGACCGAGGCAAAGCCACTATGGCTGAGATATCGGCGACTGAGCGACCTGCCGACCTTCTCGACCGGTATCGCCGTAACGCCGGTCTCTCCCACGGCGATCTGTGGTTGCGCTACTTCGAGCTCGGCGGCATGGACGATGCCCTCGAGCTGGAGGCGATCCTCTGTGGCGCCATCCAGCCGAGCGCGCACGATCGCGAAGTGATCGCCCATGCCCTGAACGAGCGCTTCGTCGAGATCGGTGGGAACCATCCCGTCCCTTATTCCGAGATCGACGCCGAGAGGCGTCCGGAAGAGAAGCACGGGCCATGACATCACAGCAGCAGCATCCGTTGAACTGGCCAGGCCCCCCAGCGGGCTGAGGATCAAAGAAAGAGGTGGTGCTGATATGACCGAAGATCAAGACCAGGCAAAGTGGAACGTCGCCGAATGGCACGGCAGGGTGCTCGTTGACCGCAACGGCGAGAAGATAGGCAAGCTTCAAGATGTCTACGTTGATGTCGAGACCGACGAACCGCAGTTCGCCACAGTCAAGGAAGGCTTCATCGACCGTCACTTGACCTTCGTGCCGTTGGGCGGCCTCCAGATCGGCCCCGATGACCTACAGGTCACTGCGACGAAGGACCAGGTCAGGTCCGCGCCCGATATCGAGATGCATGGCGAGGAGCTGACTCAGGCCGACGAGTCTGCCCTTTATCACCACTTCGAGATGAACTACACACCGATCAACACCGAGAGTGGACGCCGACTCGCTCGCCGCTGATGTTCGCCAACCGGACGCGGCCATCTCATGCCACAGCCCGCCGTTCAAATTGATGTTGTTACCGGTGGCCTCACCGGGAGCACCATCGCCGACATAGGCGTAAAGGGGATGGCGGTCATAGGTGACCTGCGTCACGCCGTCTGAGCGTCTGATCGTGCCCAGCTTGCCGGTCACACCCGGGCCGGCGGCGGGGCTCCCGATCACCGGTGGCCAGTACACGGCGCAGGTCCCGTAGCAGGTCGACTTCGTTGGTGTATCGGGGGCAAACCAGTACAGGGTGAAGCCTCGGGCATTGGTCAAGACCGACACGCCACTGATTGTCGCGGTTTTGAGAAGCGCTCTCGACGAGCCAGAGCCCGTTGGTGTTGGTCCTGTGGCTGCCAGGGAGATGCCCAACAGCACCGCGACCAGTACTAAGAGCGCGCCGGCTGCCCGCCGAGCGCCCGAGAGGCTCGCCTGCAGCCTGTCCCGCAGCCTGCTGATGTGGGTCGTCGGCCCGGCGGGATGGGGCTGCGCGCGTGAGCCGAGGGCGAGCGTGGCCAGCGCCGCGAAGGCACTCACCTCTATTACCCCGGCCACGATCCCTGCAGAAGTGCGGACCTCCCGAAATCCGAAGAGGTCGATCCGCAGCGACAATAGGTAACCACCAAGGGTCGAGAGGGCGAACCCCGCACCCGCCGCCGAGGCCAGCCGGCTACCGGACGCAAGGACGATTGCGCCGAGGCCAAATGCGGCTATCACCTGAAACAGGAACAGCCAACCAATCGTTGGGATCTTACGGTAGCCGGTCAGGTACAGGTCAAGGTGGATCGCTCCAGTCGCAACCAGTAGCCCGGCCCCGGTCACCCGCAGTACGACCCGTTGCCAGACCGGTTCCTGATGTGCTTTCTCCACGACTGTTCCTACCTCCAGGTGCCGCACTGGGTTGCGACCAGGAATTGGTGCCATGAGTCGGCCTCGTGCGACCACCCGCTTCGACTACGTCCTGGCCGTTCGTCACACTCTGGGTAAGTCGCCAGAACGGTGTCGGTGCGTGGCTCTCGATTGGCATCACCTCTCAGCACAATGGCCTCAGAAGACGAACGTTGTAGCCACAAGCTTGAGCAAGTGGCCGCTCGAGCGAATCGGCTCATCGTGTGCTCGCGATATCGAGCGCATTGGTCCCGTCGTTGACGAAAACGAGTTCGCGGCCGCCCGAGGCGACGGTCGCTCCGAAGAGATCTCCGGCGCCATTGGTCACAAGCGTTACCTTCGCGACCTGATGACCCTGAGGACTGATCTCAACCGCGTTACCGTCGTTTCCGTTCATGGCGATGACATCGCCGTTCGGAGCGAGCGTCACGCCGAGAGGTCCGTTCAGCCAGCCGCCCGCGGACAGCGTGCTCCCCCCGTCTGGGACCGCCGCCGCCCGCGTCATCGCGTCCGGGATCTTGCTGACGCGGTTGGTGACGGTCTCCGCGACATAGAGCGTGCCATTGCTGGAGAGTGCGACGCCGGTCGGCGCCTGGATGAACGCAGCCTTGTTCGCACGCCACACGAAACCCGACCCGACGACGGTCGAGCTCGTCAACCGCGGCATCTGTCCGGCCGTCAGCGAGACCTTGATGCGCACTACCGTGCAGAGGCCGCTCGGCGGTGTCGTCTTCAGACCCTTCGGTCTGCTCAAGGCGTTTGCGACGAACAGATCGGCTCCTTCGCGTGTCGCAACGGTCGTCATGTCCCAAGGACCGCTGATGTTCTGATTGGACCACGTCTCTGCCGCGTCGCCATCGCTGTTGAGCACGATGAGACATCCAGCGGGGTTGGCCACCGGAAGTGCGCCACCGGTCCTCGGGGGAAGACTTCCCACCACACTCGGTTTGCCCAGGGTCAAAAGGAACGCCGATCCTGAGGTTGACCGAGCAAGAGAGGCAGCTGCGATACCTCCAGCGCCAACCAACGCGATCCCCGTTGCGAGGGCGACCATGAACGACGACAACGTTGCTCGAGGAAGCGGTTTCATGAATTCACGTCCCTTGTCTCGGCGTCGAATGAGACAGCTCGCCAGCTATCAAAGAGACATACGACGGAGCAACGTCCAAAGATTCATTCGGCCCGGAGAACGCGCGCCCAGGTCCTCCGACGCCGCAGCCACAGTTATCTTGCAGCCGACCACGCGGAGTACCCCGCGAGAGTGAGCAGCACCACGGCAGTCACTGTCCGGATCGTCACCACGCTCACAAACCGGGGCATGCCTTTGCCGCCGATGACGGCGATGGCAGCGACCGTCCACAAAGCAGCAAGTGCTCCAACGCCAACCGAAACGGGCGAGTGATAGTGCACCGCGAGGTTTGCTGTCAGTATCTGGGTCAGATCTCCCCACTCGGCGATGAAGATGACCGCGAAGGCAGTGAGCGCAGCTTGTCGACGAGACGCGACCTCGGTCTCGACGAGTCGCCTTCTGCCGTCTTGACCTCGCCGTTGCCTCGCCACCTCGTTCAGGGCAACAAGTGCGCCGAAGAAGAAGATGCCGCCAACGAGGCCCTCAATGGCCCGATGCGGCACGACCCGGAACAAGACGACGCCGACCGTCGTCGCGATGACGACGTGAATGACGAACGCACCGGCAGCTCCGAGCCAGACCGCCATCGGCTTTCCCCGTGTCGCCAGTACAAGAGAGGCGAACATCGTCTTGTCGGGCAGCTCGCCGATGAAGATGATCGGAAACACGGCTGAGGAAATGGCGAGGTTCATCAGAACCTTTCCAGCCGGAACGAAGGGTGTCCTCACCCCGGCCATGTTGACTACACGGCTGAGACGAAGGTCTCGCCCGCCCGCATTCCTACAGACCCGGCAACCGGCAACCGGGCGCCTCTCGACGCCAGCATGTCGATTACCGGTCTTGGGCTACTCCCCTTCGATGACTCACGATAGTCGGACAAGATGGTGCTGGTGGCGACACTGGCTGACACGGCCTGATGGCAAGCTCGTCGGAAAGAAGAGAGGGTCAGCCAGCACTACACAAAGTGCGGACAAGCAGGGGGAAGACGAGAGCGGGAGCCAGTCAGCCAGAGCGTCAGCGTGGATCCCGCCAGCCAGCCAGGACGGGGGCAGGGAGCCGCGAGAACAACATTGGAAAGATGCGACGGTTTCACGCGATCGCCTACCAAGTGGCCATCTGTGAGTTGGGGACATTGAGCCGCTGGGCGCTCCCTCAACATCAGGACCACGTTCATCGGACCAGCAGCGCCGCCACTTTCGGTACCCCCCAACCTCAGGAGGTGAGGCTGTTGCGCACCAAGCAGCGGCTGCAGCCGGAACTCATGAGATGGCCACACCCTGCCGATGATGAGGTAGCAGGCTTGCACGTGAAAGACGTGCCCAAAGAGAGACTTTCGTGTCGCCGAGACCTTCGACTAGCAAGGATGCACCGCCGCCTGGAACTGTGTGCGGACTCGTCGGTGGTTGCTCCGCGTGGATGGCCTGGAGCTCACTGATCCCCAGGTGGGTGCTCGGTGACTGAGAGCGATGAGCTGGCCTTTGTCCGAGGTGAACTGGACCGCTACCGGATGAAGCTCGGAGAAACACAAATCGAAAGGGACCGCCTACGCGCCGAGCTTCGAGACGCTCTCAATGAGCTTGAGCGCTGGCACACCCTTGCCGAGTACCGAGAAGCGATGCTTGACGAACAACGGGGGAACACCGACAGACCCAGCGAGTTTCCGTCGTTGGGCCGCACGGTTGCACTGTCGTCTCGGCACCGACGTCGGATCACCTAGGCCGAGGAGTTGTTCCGCCAGCGCGGTCGCGACGAACTCGTCCGCGCGCTTCGGATCGGCCATGCGGCCCTGCGTCACCGTGACCCGGTCCTGATCGAAGTACTCACCGTTGATGTTGCCAAGCGTCGATACCTCGCCCGACAAGCATGGCGGACCGATGATCGGGGCGCCGGTTTGTCCCAGCGAGAACGCGGTGAGGCCGATCGCGGCCTCGACTCGCTCCACACCGGGAAGGTGCGACAGGTCCTTGGTCAAGTTCGGCCCGTACGCGCTGTTGAGGTTCATGTCGGAGGGGTTGGTGCTGGCGAGGAACGTGGAGAACGAGGACTGGGTGCGCCGCGCGGCGGCGATCGAGCCCATCCCGATTCCGCCAGTCAGGCCGATCAGCAACACGATCGACAGGTAACCGCCCCACCTACGACCGAAGGTAGCCCAAAAGCGGTACCAGGCAACCTGCACAACCTGTCCGCGCACGGCGCAGATTCCCCCCTAATGCGGCCCGATCTCCTCGCCGCACACCGAGTCTGGCTGATTCCGAGATTGCAGCCAAGGTGGTCAGCCCATTCGTCTCCCTCGTGTTAGCACACCCGTCAGATCGCTTCGATCCCAGAGCTGCCAGCTATTGGCCCGTGGGGGTGGTGACTGGCCGGTTACGAGTGGATCGCCAACTATCAGAAATCAGTCTGCGTCTCAGCCACGCCTTCCTGGGTAGGAATTCTTCAGCGCGGGCTGCCACGAGGGGCGCCAGATGGGGCTCGTATGGCTTCGACGTCCAAGTCCCGGCTCATCACCTGCCTCGCCACCTCCGAGAGCAAGAGTTTGTGATGTCGGGCATAGCCGCGCAGCAAAGCGAAGGCTTCGTCCACGTCCGTGCTGGTTGCCGCGGCGACGACGCCCTTGGCCTGCTCCAGGACGGCCCGGGCGTTGAAGGCCACCTGTAGCTGCTCGGAGACCTCCTCGCGCTGGCGGATGAAGCGCTCGTGGAGGATGCCGATGGTGGCCACGTCTGCCATGGCTTGGGCAACAGCCTCATCGGGCTCGATCAGGCCGTAGGCCTGGTTGGCGAAGAGGTTGAGGGCACCGAGACGCTTGTCGCGAAGGCGCATCGGAACGGCGTACGCAGAGAGGAAACCAGCGGCTAAGGCCGTTGGAGCGAAGACTGGCCAGCGTGCCTCGGCCCCTGTCAACTGGTCTTCGCGTACCGCCTCGCCGCTGCGCCAACAGTCCAGGCAAGGGCCGTCTTGGCGTTGCACCTCGATGAGCTCGATGAGATGCATCCGTTCGCTCGAGGAGGCCAGCGGCCGGAGCTGGCCCTCCGAGCCGACCAGCACCACTCCCGCCTCGGCCACGCCGAGAAGTGACACGCACCGCTCGGCCAGTCGATGGAGGAAGTCGATTTGGTCGTAGTTCTCGACCAGGGTGTCAGCCAATTCCACGAAGGTCCGTGACAGGAGATCTTGTCGGGTCACGACATCGTCACCTCCTCTACGCTCGGACCGCTACCGAACAAACTGAATCTTCGTGCAAACCAAGGATGAACACAACCCGTCATGGCACCAAGCACCGTCAAGGGTCAAGACGGAGCCTCCGCGAGACCACGTCAGCGGCCACCTCGCACACCGGTCGGCCGACGGCATAGGCCCGTGCCCGAAGGACAGCGATAGCCTCCTCGGGACCGACGCCCAGCTGCACCATGATCATGCCCGTGGCCTGGTAGACGACGGTCCGTTCTGTGGCGAGAGTCTCGATGACCTCGTGCAGGGAGCCGGGGGGCACCCGGGCCTGCAGGCACAGCGTGATCTCGCAGGCAACGTCGGCCATGGCCAGCGCGTCGACGAGGAAGGCATCGCGTAGTGGTCCAGGCCGATCGCGATAGAACGTCAAGACCCCAAAATTCGCCGCGCCGATCTGCAGGGGCAGAGCGAACACCGCCGCCACGCCTGCTGCTACCGCCTCGGGGGCGAAGGCCGGCCAGCGAGTCGTGGTCGCCAACTCTGGCTCGAGCACCGGTCGTCCATCGCGGTGGGCGTCAATCGTCGGCCCCTCCCCGGAGGTGAACTGCAGGTCTACGACAAATGAGGCCCGTTCGTCAGAAGCGGCGATGTTGCCAGGATCGTTGCTGCTCGGGACGAGCGCCACCGCCGCCCCGGTCATCCCCAGCTCGTCCGCACAGGTGCGGCACAGCCAGTCGAGCGATGCGTCGGGGTCTCCGAGGTGTCCCAGCGAACCTACGATCGTGGCCAGCTGGCGGGTCACCGCAATCCCGGCCCGGCGGGTCCGCCCTTTCCCGGGCGGACCGGAGGCCCTCCGACGTCATCAAGGCGATCCTCGATCCCCACGTGCAGATCCTTCTGTCGGTTCCCGGCCACGGCCACGGAGGATGCCATACCGAGGTCCGGATGGAGCATCGGTGTTCCACAACGATACGCCGCGTGCGAAGTCTGAGCTGTCGTCCGCGCAGGATCGGGTGCCTGTCACCGCTCGACGGCAACCCGGACGACCATCAGTAGCGATACTTGCTCGTAGTCGTTGTCTTGCTGGATCCACCTACGGCGGACACCGTGACGTAGACGGTGCCGGAGCCGGAAGGCACGGTAGCCGTGATCTCAGATGACGAGAGCACAACTAAGCCCGTTGCCAGCTTCCCACCGAAGCGTACCGACACGGTCCCCACGAAGTTGCTGCCTTGGATTGTCACCTTCGTGCCGCCCTTCGTGGGTCCAAGGGCTGGTGTCACCCTGGAGACGGTCGGCGCGGCCACGAAGGCGTACCTGGCCGTGGCAGTTGTCTTGCTGGGCCCACCGACGGTGGAAACGGTGACGTAAACGGTGCCGGATTCGGAGGGCGCAATAGCAATGAGCTCAGATGGCGAAAACACACGCACGCCCGTTGCCAGCTTCCCACCGAAGCGTACCGACACGGTNNCGGGCACGTAGGTGAACTGGTCGGCCAACGAGGTGGTGGAGGTGCCGCCCGGGGAGCTGATGGTGACATCGACTGTGCCTGCCGATTCACCTGGTGAGGTGGCGGTGCAGCTCGTTGTCGAGGAGCAGATCACTGCCGAGGCCGAGGTGGTACCGAAGTCGATCTCTGTGTCTCCGGCACCGGTGGAGAAGCCGGTGCCGGTGATCGTGACCGAGGTACGCCCCGAGACCGGGCCAGAGATGGGGGAGACCCCGGTGNNCCGTCCACTGGGCGTAGAGCGTGGCGCTCGTCGTGAAGGGGTAGGTGGCGCCGTCGGGGTAGGCGGTGCCCAAGCCGCTGGCAGCGGTGTTCCAGCCGGAGAAGCTGTAGCCGGTCCAGGTGAAGGCGTTGGGCGTCAGNNTTGGCGTTGAAGGTGACGGTGTAAGGGGTCGCCGTGCCGTTCGCGGATGCCTCGTTGGAGAACGGGCCTACCCCGCTACCGTTCACTGCCTGGACCACGTAGTAGTAGGTGTAGGTGGAACCGCCGGTGGCCGATGTGTCTGTGTAGGTCATCGTGGGCGCGCTGACGGTAGCGATATCGGTTGTCTCTTCGCCTGAGGCGGTGCCCCGCCAGACGGTGTACTCAGTCGTCGGAGCGCCGCTCGGCGCGCTCCAGCTGAGCGTGACGCCGCCGGAGGCGCTCGTCGTGGTGAGGCCGGTCGGCGCACTCGGGGTGTAGGACCAGGCACCCAGTCCGGTGGCGAGGTCATAGCCGGTCGAAGCCGGGTATCCATTACTGCCCGAGGTGATGTCGCGGAACGGGATGTTCGCGGGGCTCGCATAGACGTACTCGGCATTCATGTCGGCTCCAGCCACCGCCGCCTCCGCCGCCACCATGGGTGTCGCAGCGCTCGTGCCTCCGACCGTCCACCAACCCGACCCACCGTCGTAGGACATGCTGTCGTACACCGATACCCCCGAGCTCGGGTTGGCGTCGAGGGCGAGGTCCGGCGTTGCGCGCTTGCCGTGGCAGTTCACACCTCCGGTCGACTGGTAGGTGTTCGCGGTCTCGTAGCTGCTGCAGCCGCCGCCGCCGCCACTCCAGGCCACTTCCCCAGCAAGACTGCCCCCGGATGTGAACGTGAGGCTGGTCCCCCCGACCGAGATCACATCGGGCGAGGACGAGGGCCAGTCCACTACTCCTCCTTTGTCACCGGCGGACGCGAAATAGCTGACACCGGGTTGGGTGAAGTAGGAGTCACCGGACGTCTCACCGGCGAACTCCGTTGCCCCCCAGCTGTTGGAGACGTACTTCGCGTTGTCGGCCGCGTACTGCTCGGCCGCGAGCAGGTCTGGGGTGTTGTTGCTGGTGGCCTCGACGAGCAGGATGTTGGCCGCGGGGGCAAGCGCATGGGCCCACTCGATGTCGAGGCTTGTCTCAAGGTCCCAGTCCGAGTTGCTAGGTGGCAGTGTGCTCCCGCCGGTCTGGCTGACCTTGTCGAACTCGAAACATGACGGAGGAGACGATTCACCCGTGCACTCCGGAGGCAATCCGTACTGCGCGCTGAACTCGTTCAGGTCGCTCGCCGCGTCCGGATCGTCGTAGGCGTCCACGAGCGCGATCGTCTGACCGGAACCGGCGGTGGAGGCGGACGTGTAACCATAGGCGCCCTCGATCGTGCTCGGTGACAGGCCAGTCGGAGAAGCGGCATCGGGCGCGGCGCCGCTCGGCTGCAGGACGTCGATCAGGCACTGTCCGACGCCGACTCCAGGCCGTCCACAAACGGCCTGGGCGGATCCGGCAAACGGCAGATGGGCACCGCTCGGCGCGAACAGACCAAGCGAATAGGTACCCCCCGCGTGCGCACCTGGCGCAGACTGAGCAGCTGCCGGCGCAACCAACAGCGCAGCGACTACGAACGACGCGACTGCGTACGTTGCGGTCACCCTTGCGCATCGCGCTGCGCTACTCATCGTTCCTCGTGGCATTCATGCGTCTCATGACCGGTTAGATCGATGCCCCTCAAATCCTTGAACCTTCTTGTCGCA
>PMVZ01000203.1:0-151 GCA_003166375.1 Acidimicrobiaceae bacterium
GGACCGGCATCGTGCTCGGCGGTGCCGGGGGCGCCGACGGTGGGATCCTGGCCGCCGAGGTCCCCATCTTCAGGCTCGGCTTGGGTGCTCGTCTTGGCGACGGCCGTCAGTGGACGAGCTGGGTCGCTCTCGACGACGAGATCGCCGTCCT
>PMVZ01000203.1:186-3571 GCA_003166375.1 Acidimicrobiaceae bacterium
CAGATGCCGGCTATGTCCATGCCTATGCCGACCTCGCGGACGCCTTGAAGGCCGCGCTCGCGCCGCGAGGCCCTTCTTCGACGACGAGCTGAGCGGTCCCGGGCGGGCCGCTGGCCTGCGCCCTCGGTCGGGCCTCGGAGTCCTGGCAGGCTCTCAGTCCAGGTTGGCGCCGTAGCGACGGACATGGTCGTTCACGGCGTAGTACGCGTCGATGGACTCGCCCGCGTCACCCCAGAAGCCTTCCTGCACGTCGTAGTCGATGAGCCCTTCAGCGACGTAATGGTTGTTCACGTCGGTGATCTCCAGCTCGCCGCGCCCTGACGGTCGCAGAGTGCGTATCACGTCGAAGACGCCGGAGTCATAGAGGTAGACGCCGGTGACGCAGTACGTGCTCGGAGGGTCGTCCGGCTTCTCGACGATCCGCACAATCCTCCCCGCCTCGTCGAGCTCGGGCACGCCGAGATGGCGAAGGTGAGCCGGGTCCTTGACCTCGGCGAGCAGCAGGCGAGCCCCCTGCGGCTTGTCGCTGAAGCGACGCACAGAAGACACGAACGACCGGCCGAAGATGTTGTCGGCCAGCATCACGACAGCGGCGTCGTCGCCGACGAACTGTGCGGCCAGTCCCAGAGCCTCGGCGATCCCTCCCGCCCGTTCCTGGTAGGCGTAGAGGAGGCGCTCCACCCCGAATTCCTGGCCGTTCGACAAGAGCCTGAGGAACTCGCCCGCGTGCGTGCCGCCCGTCACGACCATCATCTCGGTGACCCCGGCCTTGACGAGCGCCTCGATCCCGTAGCTGATCATGGGCCGGTCACCGATCGGCAACAGGTGCTTGTTGGTGATCCGGGTCAGGGGATGAAGCCGGCTGCCCGTACCGCCGGCGAGGATCACGCCCCTCATGGCTTTGAGTAGTTCACGGTCACTGACGGGTATAGCAGGACGCCGTCAGTGATGTCGGTCGCACGGTAGATGACCTTCTGAATCAAGGTATCGCTCACTTCGAAGATCGCCACTCCCTTCACATTGGTGGTCATGGACGCTGGTCTGATCTTGGTTCTCATCGCGATCGGCGCGGTCGTGGTCGCGACGAGCCACACACGCTTGGCGGCAACTGGCAGGCCGAACCTGGTGCGCAAGGTGACTGTGATCGTGGAGAACGACGTACGGTCCGCGTTGACACTGTGCTCAGAGGCCGTGATCGAAGACTTCGTCGGGGAGGCGTACTGCACTCCCCCGCTCTCGGGCAGTGCGCACAACTGGGCGACCAGGCCTCCGCCGGAGGGGTTGGCGGCATCGGGTGTCCCGAGGCCCGACGCGAGGTCATATCCGACGGTAGCCGGGTACCGCCACCACTTGGGAATCGAGGACAAGTGGTTGTCGCCTCTCGTCACGTCGTTCAAGGCGCTGGCGTACATGCTCTTCCCGGCGATCGAGTACAGCGCCGGGTTCACGAACCCTACAGGGTGCGCGCTGCAAGCCGGCCAGGCGTCTGTGAGCGCGATCAGCGCCGCCCATATCGGCGCCGCCAGGCTCGTGCCCCCCACGCCAGTCCAGCCGCCCCGGGCGCCCCAGTCGATCACAAGGCCGGTGTCCGGGTCGGCATCGGCCGAGACGTCGGGGACCTCCCGGCAGTAGCCGGTCGGCGCGCCGCACGGTTTGGCCGAGGAGTACGACTTGATCACCCCGAGCGACGGTGAGGCGTCCGACTGGTACGCAGGCATCGCCCAGTTCGACGAGATGCCGCCCCCGCTGGCACCGTCTGAGTTGTTCCAGACGGTCTCTGCGGGTGGCGGGCCGAGCGTGGTCAGCGATGTGCCGCCGACGCTGGTCACATACGGCTGGCTGCCGGGGTCGTCGACGGCGGCGGAAGGGGCCTGGGTGCCACTCGGGGCGCCGCAGTCGGTCGAGCCGTCGTCTCCGGACGCGGCCACGACGGTTTGACCCTGGGCCGCCGCCTCCTCGAACAAGTTGGCCTCGACCGACGCGATCTGGCTACCGCCGTCTTGTGCCTCGCAATTGCCCCACGACGTCGAGATCACCTGGGCACGGTCCTGCGAGACGATCGCGCTGAGAACGTCGAGCGGGCCTGTGCTGTTGTTGGGCCCCTCGTACACGTCGATGGTCGCGAGTGGCGCAAAGCTGCTGACGTCCTCGACGTCGAGCGTCGACTCGACGTCGGNNGCCGCGTAGAGGCCCGAGAAGCCGTACGCCGAAGCGAGCTCGTCAGCGGTGTAGATGCCGGCAGCTGAAGCGGCGCTGGCAGCTTCCTGGCAAGGCTGTGGGCCGCCGGTGTCGACAGCGCCCGCCGCTGGCGAACTGCGCCCACGCGCACTGGTCGGCGGACCGGGGCGCGAAAGACCCGCGGGATGTGACAGCGCCAAGTCGCTCAGGCCGGCTATCGCCTGGATCCGGCCGGCGAGCGCAGCTGGGACCCGCGGCGCTGACAGGTTCGCGTAGACGAGGGCCCCGGACCCGAGGCGATAACGCACGAGCGTCGTGGCAAAGGCCCGCTCTGCGATCGCGGCCGTCGAGGTGACCTTGACGATGAGGCCGTTGCCGGCCACCGGGCCGACGTGCAGGCCGAGCCTCTCGAGCGCGGCGGTCGTAGAGCGCACGGTTGCCTCCGTGGCTCCGAAAGTTGCGCCGAAGGTGCCCGGGTCGAGATACCGCCGGAACTCGGGAGAGCCGGGAGTCGAGACCGCGCTGACGAATCTTGCCAGCGCCGCCGGGTCGCGGGGGCGAAGGGCGACGTCCAGCTCGACAGCCTGCGATCCCGAGACCCGGCCGACAAGAGCCGCCGAGCGCGGCACCCGGGGCGCTGAGCCTAGGCGCACGAACCGGCCCAGGACTGGGGGCGAGCCCGTCGCCGCGACCGAGCCCGCCGCCGCGACCGTCGCCGACGCCCAGCTGCCGAGCGTGGCAGCTCCCGCGACTCCGGCCAGGCACGCAGCACCCCCCACGGCTGCGCGCAGGGCGCGTCCGTGCCTGCGACCCCGTCGGGAAGGCGCCGCGCGCGTCGCTTTGTCCGCTTCGTGCATCGAGAGGTCTCTCTTTGATGGCGGCCCGTGTCGCTGAGAGCGTAGTGGCGGGTCCCTCACAGGAGGAAACGGGCCGCCGTCGCGGCGAGGGGAACGGCGCGGACCCCGTAGGCTGCGGCGATGGGCTCGACGCAGCGGGTTCGGGCCCGGCGTTTGCGCCCAGGCCCGCCAGGGCCTGCTCAGACGTCGAGGAACTGTCTCACGGCCACAGCCGAGCCGATGGCGCCGATCAGCGCGCCCATGACGACGACGAGGATCTCGGTGATGATCACGTCGTGGCCGGGCACGATCGCCGACGAGAACTCCTTGAAATGCCTGATCAGCGTTCGGATCCCGACGTCGCCGAGCAG
>PMVZ01000323.1 GCA_003166375.1 Acidimicrobiaceae bacterium
CACTTTTTTGGCCCTCGCTAGAGATTCTTGAGCCGCACCATGCGCGGTCCGTGCGCGATTCGTGCGCGATTGGCCGAGAGTTCTGCGCCGCGACGGCCTTGCTATGAGCCTCGAGGGCGATTCACGCGGCGACAACGAGGCGCGGGCGACGTCATAAGTGGACGCAGGCCGAAGGTGCCCATGGCGCGGTTCCCAGGTTCCATCCGAAAGAGTCGGGGTCCATAGTAAGGATGACGGTTCTCCGGGCCACTTGCCGCATCTCGGAGAGGCCGCGGCCAAGGTCGTCCTAGGAGCGCCTTCGGGTGACTTCACGAAGCAGTCTGCTTCTCTCCCGATCTCTCGGGAGCTCCGGGGACGACGTCACAGAACTCGGCCCTCGGCCTTCCCGATCGGCTCGTGCCTCGTGAGGTTCCTGAAACGGTTCTCGCAGGCCTGTTACATCCAGTTTGAACGGCTAGTGGAGAGAGTCGAGAACCTTCCGGAGCGAAGCCACGACCGTCGCGGGCTCAGGATCCTCCACGACGTTGCGACCGAACACCAGACCATCGACGAAGGGACCGAGCTGTCGGACCCGCTCCAGCACCTCGTCGAGACCGCCGCGTCGCGCTCCCCCCAACAGCAGCACCGGTATCGACGCGTATTCAGTGACTTCTGCGAGTGTCCCCTCATTGGGGGGTGGGATCTTCGCGAGGTCGGCACCGGCTTCTGCCGCCCTCCTCACTGACTGGAGAAGGTTGGATGCCGTGTGAACGGCGACCTGGTCGAATCCACCCGGGACCACCTCCGCCATGATGGGCAGGCTCCAGCGGTCAGCATGAATTGCCAGGGCCTCCAGGCACCGCATGGTGGTGACTTCGCGTTCAGAGTAGGGGTAGACCTCGTACTTCAACGCAGAAGCCCCGAAAGCCACGGCCTCCTCCACGACCTGCTGCGGCTCCTGGTGATCCTGGCTGACGCTGATCACCACGGCCCGACCGGCGAGATCACCCTCGAAATGCCGGGCGGTCGACAGCGTCAGCAAGACCGCGTCGACATCGGCGGGTTGCAGGTTGCGCAGCACGCGGCCGGGGTCAGCCAATGCGGCGACGTGTATGGCACGCGGCTGGTCCATGGCGACGATCAAAGCTTTGCGCCCGAGTGGGAGTAAGCGGTGCAACTTCAGTAAACGGCCTATACCAGTCTTGTTAGCACACACGGGGAACCTTGTGCCGCATGCCGACTCGGACAGGTCCAACGGCGCCCGGGTCGGCCGGCATCGTCGACGGGGGGCTTCGCAAGTCAAGAAAGTGGTGCGCCCTTGACGAAAAGAACGGGACGTCTGGGGCCTTCGGTGTCGCCGGCGTGCCGAGATGTGCCGCGAAGGTGGTACCGACCCATTGAGCGGGCATACCCCTCAAGTGCTCCGCGCACAGGTAGTCCTGGAGCAAGTGAGCGTGCCGGCAACCAGAACCGTAGGGACACGCGGCCGGACTCAGCCCGGGACGGCTGGCCGGACACTGTGCCACCCGGGTTGGCAATTGACCAGCCGCACGACCGATGTGTGCAGCTTGGATTGCTCTGCCAGGTGCCGCGCAAACTCAGACTCGAGTCGCTCCTGATGTACCGCCCGGCACCTGCGAGACGTTGCGCACCGTGGGCCCGTTCTCGTGGGACGTCGGCTGGGACTTCCGCGCGAGGCCCAAGAAAACCCACGCCCGGCAGGAGCATGCTCCAGCCGGGCGTGGGAGGCAGACCTTGGAACTTATGCGGAGGTCTTGTAGTAGTAGGCGGAGATCTTCGGGTTGCCGGCGTTGGCGGTCGTAGCGACCACGTTCGGCAGGTACACCGAGTGCTTGATCAGGGACTTGTGCCCGGTNNACCTCGGCGGGCTCGGCGTCGTAGCCGGCCACGAAGACCTTGCCCTTCATCCCAACGGCGTCGACGCCCTTAGCGGCGCCCTCGGCCGAGTACAGGTTCGTGCCGAAGATCCCTACCAGTCCCGGGTGCGAAAGGATGAGGCCCCTCGCCAGGGTCTCGGCAGTGGTCGGGCTGTCCTGGTCGTAGTCCGCGGCAACCACCTTCATGTTGGTGTACTTCTTCATCTCGGAGAGGAAGCCGGACTGGCGCAGGTCGGTGGTCGAGACACCCTTTTCCACGTTGATGATCGCAACCTGGCCCTTGTTGTGGGCCAGCCTGGCGATCGCGTCAGCAGCAGCCTGGCCGCCCTGGTAGTTGTCCGAGCTGATCGCCGAGGCCAGTATCGAGGTGTTCTTGAGGGTCGTGTCCACCGCGATCACAGGGATGCCGGCCTTCACGAACTGGTCGATCGGGTTGAACAGGCCGACCCAATCGGTCGGAGCAATGAGAAGGGCGTCGGGCTTGCTTGCCAGTACCGACTTGACCACTGGGACCTGCAGCTCCAGGCTCCAGGTGGTGGCGCCGGCCCACTTGAGGTTCACCCCAAGTTTCTTGGCCTCTTGTATCGCCCCGTAGTGCATCGTGATGTAGAAGGGGTCCGTGGTCAGGCCAGGGATCAAGGTGATCGTGTACTTGCCGGCGGCACCGGCTGCCGTCGCCCCTGTGCCTGCCGTGGCGAGCGTCATGCCGGCCACGAGGCCGAACACCGCCACCCCGATCGCGGCACGCGACCGCAGGCCACTGAACCAACGTCTGTGGGTCATGTTTCCTCCTTCTTGCTTTCTATAGTGGGGATCTTCTTGGGCGTCGTTGCTCAGCGCTCCGCCAACCGCAGGCGCACCTGGTCGCCCGCCACGGCGGCGACGACGATGACGCCGGTGGCAACCTCTTGCCAGCTGCCGCTGACGCCGACCAATACGAGGCCGGTGACCAAAAGGGCGATGATGAACGTCCCCACCACCGTGCCGAGCATGTGGCCCCTCCCTCCGAAGAGGCTGGCGCCGCCGATGACGACGGCGGCGATGGCGTTGAGCTCATCGTTCTGACCGGCCAGGGGCGAGGCGTCGGTGAAATTGGCCATGACCATCATCCCGGCCAGGCCCGCCAGCAGTCCGGAAATCGTGTAGACCCCCACCAGGTGGTTGTCAACGCTGATGCCGGCGCGTCGTGCCCCCACGCCGTTGCTGCCTATGGCATAGGTGCGCAAGCCGAAACGGGTGCGGTGCAGGACCAGGCCCATGACCACGCAGCTCACCGCTGCCACCAGCACCGGGACGTAGATCCAGCCTCCGATCAGGGTCTGGCCGATCGTGCCGATCTGGGAGGGAAGGTTGATGACCTCGTTGCCACCGTTGATCAACGGGGTCGCCCCCGCTCCGATGGCGGTGAGGGTACCCAGGGTGACGATGAAGGGGGGCAGCTTGAGCCGGGTGATGAGGTACCCGTTGACAAGGCCGATGAAGGCGCCCAACGCCAGGGCGGTCGCGAAACCGGCCACGGTCGTGAGCGTGACGTTGGTGTGCGCATTGAGAAGGCTCTGCATGACGACGCCTGAGACCATGCCTGTGAAGCCGAGCACGGCCCCGTCGGAAAGGTCGATGCCACCAGTGATGATCACGAAGGTCTGACCGATGGCGAGCAGCAGGAACTCGACGGCGTACTGGGAGATGTTCAGCCAGCTGGCTCGGGTGAACAGGTCGTGGGAGGGCGAGAGGAACCCGAAGACCAGGACCATGATGACGAACACGCCCAGCATCCAGTAGTCCCCGAAGCGGTCCACGGCATTGAGCACTGCTGATCGCTTGGTGTCCTCGCCCTCTGCGCCGGAACCATTGGTCACAGTCCCCGGGGGCGTCAGTGCGGACGGCAACCTAACGGACATGAGTCTCTACCTGCCTCCGGACTCTCAGCTCTTCAACCAGCATGGCGTTGCGTTCCCAGGGCCGCACCAGTGATCCACCTCACCATGTCGTCCACCGTCACTTCGGAACAGCGAAGGTCGGCCACCACGTGCCCGTGGAACAGCACCGCGACCCTGTCAGCGAGCTTGTGCACCTGGGGCAGGTTGTGGGTGATCAGGAGGATGGGCACGCCCTGTGCTGACACCGCCTTGATCAGCTCACCCACCACCTCCTGCTGCTCGACGCCGAGGGCGGCGGTGGGCTCGTCCATGAGCAGGACGCGCGAGCCCCAGGCGACCGCCCGCCCCACCGCGATCGCCTGGCGCTGGCCGCCCGAGAGCCGCCCCGCCAGCGAGCTCACCGAGTCGATGCGGATGTGGGTCCGCTCGAGGTCCGCCTCGGCCTCCCGGGTCATCGAACGGCGGTCGAGCCAGCCCATGTGGCGCAGAGGTCCCTTTACTGTCTTCTCGCGGCCGAGGAAGATGTTCTGCCAAACGCTCAGGTCAGGTGCAAGGGAAAGATCCTGGTAGACGGTCTCGATGCCTGCGCGGCGGGCCTCCAGGGAGGAGGCGAAGGTCACCGGCTTGCCGTCGAGCAGGATCGTGCCGCCGTTCGGCTGCAGGGCCCCCGAGAGGATGTTCACCAGGGTCGACTTGCCGGCGCCGTTGTCGCCGATCAGGCCCACCACCTCACCCTTGTGGACGTCCAGGTCCACGCTCCGTAGCGCTTGTATGCTGCCGAAGTGCTTGGCGATGCCCCTCACCGCGATGACCGGGGTCCCAGCGCTGTCAGCGGCGCTCTCCGGGACTACACCGTCGGTGGTGACGCTCATGCACTCTTCTCCTGTGCGTAAACCTTTCGCAACCTCGCAGGTTTCGCCAACGATGTCAAGAATGTTTCCGGACTTGTTGGTGGGGATCGACGTCGGAACGACCATGACCAAGGCCGCTGTGGTGGGCACCGACGGCAGGGAGATTTGCTGGGGCAACGCTCCGACTCCTTGGCAGCCGGCTCCCACGGGGGCCGAGATCGATCCTGAGGACCTCTTCGACGCTGCTATGCGGGCTATGAATGCGGCGCTGGACGCAGCGCCGGAGGGACGAGTCGTGGGAGTGGGCGTCACCAGCATGGCTGAGACCGTTGTCCTTCTTGGACCCGACGGGAGCCCGGCCACCTCCTCGATCGCCTGGCACGACACCCGCGGGGCTGATGAGGCGGAGGAGCTCGCCGACGAGCTCGGCCGCGATGCCTTCACGGAACACACCGGCCTGGCTGTGTCGTCGATGTGCACCCTCAGCAAGCTGGCCTGGCTTCACCGCCACGGGGGCCCTCCGCTGTCCCGGGCGCTCAACGTCGCCGACTGGGTGCTCCACCGGTTTGGCGCCGAGCAGGTCGCAGAAGCCTCCCTGGCCTCGAGAACCGGCGCTCTTTCCCTCGCCGAACGGAGCTGGTGGGTGGAAGCCCTGCAGTTGGTGGGGGCTCCGAAGGCGTTGTTCCCTGCAGTCGTCGGCGCCGGGCAGCTGGTCGGGCGAGCCGAGGGGGTCGTGCCCCAGCGCTTGCGAGGGGCAGCGCTTGCTCCTGCCGGCCACGATCACCTTTGCGTGGCTGCCGGCTCGGGGGCGATAAGGCACGGGCAGCTGCTCGACTCCTGCGGCACCGCCGAGGGGATGGTGAGGGCGGTGGAACCACTCGGAGGCGCAGCTCTGCGCAGCGTGGTCGAGGCGGGCCTCAACGCGGGCTGGCACACCCTGCCTGGAAAATACGCCCTGCTTGGGGGCCAAACACTAGGTCTGGTGCTGGATCGAGTTCTCGCCTTGCTTGGCGTAGAAGGTAGAGAGTCTCTCGCCGCCCTGGATCGCCAGGCCCGAAGCGTTCCGTCCGGCTCACTGCGCCTGGTGCAGGAGCATCCCTACGCAGACCCGTCCATCGTCGGCATCGGGTCCGGTGTGTCCCCTGCGGCGCTGTGGAGCGCTGCCCTGGACGCGACGGCCGAAGGCGCCCGGCGCATTGTGGAGAGCATGGAATCGATCGCCGGGCCCACCGAGGAAGTGGTCCTCACCGGTGGCTGGGTCCGTTGCGAGGGCCTGAGAAGGCGCAGGAGGCGGATGTTCCGTCAGATGAAGTGGCCGGCGTTGGCTGAAGCTGGGGCGCGCGGTGCAGCCCTGTTCGGCGGGATCGCTGCTGGGCTCTTTGACGGGCCGGAGAATTTCCCTCAGCCGGAGGAGCAGCAGGAGGACTAGACCGTTGCCCATGCAAAAGATCATCAACGATCCGAACGCCTTCGTGGACGAGATGCTCGAGGGCGTGCTACTGGCTCACCCAGAGGACCTACGCCGGGCCCAGGACCCCCGTGTCGTCGTCCGTGCCGACGCTCCCAGACCGGGCAAAGTGGGGATCGTGACAGGCGGAGGCTCCGGACATCTCCCCGTTTTCCTTGGCTACGTGGGCTACGGGTTGGCGGACGGTGTGGCCGTCGGCAACGTCTTCGCCTCGCCGAGCTCGGAACAGATCCTGGAGGCGACGAGGGAGGTCCACGGCGGCGCGGGCGTCCTCTACCTCTACGGCAACTACTCCGGCGACGTGATGAACTTCGACCTCTCCGCCGAGCTGGCCGAGGCCGAGGGCATCGAGGTCGCCACCGTGCTCGCCGCGGACGACGTGGCGTCTGCCCCGAGAGGGTCCGAAGCGCGCCGGCGGGGGATCGCAGGCATCGCTCTGCTCTACAAAGTGGCTGGGGCGCGGGCGGAGGAGGGGGCGTCGCTGGCCGAGGTGGTGGCGGCCACCAACGCTGCCGCTTCCGGGCTGCGCTCCATGGGTGTGGCCCTCTCGCCCTGCGTGCTGCCGGCAGCGGGGCAACCCACCTTCGACCTTCCGAAGGGGGAGATGGAGATCGGCATGGGGATCCACGGTGAGCCGGGCGTGCGAAGAGGCGCGCTCGAGCCCGCGGAGCGGATCGCCGAGCAGCTCCTCGCCCACATAATCGAGGACCTCCCGTACCGTCGTGGCGACGAGGTGGCAGTTCTGGTCAACGGGCTCGGGGCGACCCCCAAGGAGGAGCTCTACATACTCTTCCGATCAGTCCGGGAGATCCTTGCCTCCTCCGGGATCGCGGTGCGGCGGACCTGGGTGGGCGAGTACGCCACGTCGCTCGAGATGGCGGGCGCGTCCGTGTCGCTGTTGCGCCTGGACGACGAGCTGGCCGAGCTCCTGGACGCTCCTTGCGAGTCGCCCTTCGTGATCAGGAGAGGTGCTCAGCGTCCGCGTAAGGAAGGCGGAAGATGAGAGCTGCGAGCACCGGGCTCGCGGGGTTCTTGGAGGTCGCGGCCGA
The DNA here is from genome assembly GCA_003166375.1 of Acidimicrobiaceae bacterium. GTDB lineage: Bacteria > Actinomycetota > Acidimicrobiia > Acidimicrobiales > Bog-793 > Fen-455. The sequence continues at coordinate 7,126 of PMVZ01000323.1, forward strand.
TGCCGTGGCCTCCTCAACGGCCGAGCTGAACCGCCTGGACGGCTTTGCTGGTGACGGGGATCTCGGGATCACCATGGCGGCGGCGGCTCGGGCGCTCAAAGAGGTGCTCGCCGCCAACGAGAAGGCGGAGTCGGAGGCTCTGCTCGCCGCATGTGGCGCGGCCATTGCGCGCCACGCTCCATCGACCAGCGGGACGTTGGTAGCCACAGGCTTCCTGCGCGCCGCGAAGGTGGTGGGGGAACCTGGAGGAGGTGGCGTCGAGACCTTGGCTGGCGCCTTCCAGGCTGCCCAGGAAGCCATTCAGGCTCGGGGGAAGGCGGCTGTTGGGGACCGGACCATTGTCGATGGCCTGCAGGCCGTTTGCACCAGCCTGCAGGGTTCCAGTTCGGCCGGCCTGAGCCTGACGGAAGCTTTGAGGGCAGCCGCACAAGCGGCTGTGGCGGCCACCGACGCCACCGCCGCGATGGAGCCCAGGATCGGGAGGGCGAGCTGGGTGCCCGATCGTGCGAAAGGTCACCCCGACGCCGGCTGTGCCATGCTCGCAATCGCGTTGCGCGCGGTAGCGGACGGCGCGGGCGATTAGCCCCGAGACCTCTCCGGTTCACCCTCCGGCCCGAGCAGCCCCAGCGAGGAACGATCCCGGCATGTGCTCGGTCGCATAGCGGATCATGGCGCGGAGGTTCTCCGGTGGAGTCAGCGGCGAGACCTCGCATCCTGCACCCACGATGTGGTAGCGGCCGCAGGTTTCGTGGCACTCGTCGGCTACGGCCTCAACCCTCTCGGGCGTGCCGCTGAGCATGTCCGTAACGGTCGAGACGTTCCCCAGGATCACACGTTCGGGGCTGAGTCCGGCTCTCGCCACGGCCAGGTTCGTGGGGAAGTCCAGTTCGTAGATATCCACCGGCAGGGTCGCCATTTGCGGGATGAGCCGGGCAACGTTCCCGCACATGTGCTGGCGAAGGATGACTTTTGGGTGGCTGGACCGGATCGATTGCAGGACTCGTCGTTGCCACGGCAGCACGAGGTCGCTGTAATGCCGCGGCCCCAACATGCTGGCGGCCGCATCACTCATCCCGATCGTGTCCGCGCCAGAGTCGACCTGCGCTGTGGCGTACGCGATCGCCACCTCTGAGGCGAAGTCCATCAGGTCGTGGACGAAGGCCGGGTCGTCCACGATGTCGGTCATTATCCTGTTGAGACCTCGCAGTTCTTGGGAAAGGGCCAGCGGCCCTTCGACCCAACCCACGACCGAGGTGTCATCGCCCAGCGCTCGTCTGCAGATCTCGATTGACTGCAGGCGATCGTGCACGCGACCTTCACGGTGCGGGTCCGGCACCTTCAACTCGTTCAGGCGAGCCTTGTTCAGCAACGCCGCCCGCTCCTCCACGATCACCGGGCCCTGGTCCTCGAGCCATTTGACGCTGTCGTCGCCCGCTATGTCGATCACCTCGCGTGCCGGGTCCGAGCACATCAACGCACAGTCGATACCGAAATCCCTGACGGCCTTGAGCTGGCTTTCGGCCAGCTTCCTGCCATCTCTCGTGTAGTCGATGTACGGGATCCCGGCATGCCTGGCGGCGAACATCATCAGCATCGGCTGGGCGGCCAAGTGGTCGACCGGCTCACCGGCGATGGTGCCTCGGACTCGATCAAGAGGACGCATCTTCAATCTCCGTTCTCGTTGCAGTGGCACCCCGAAGCATGTCCCCGTTCGTCGTCGGAATCGAGCCGCTCCCGGCGTGGCAAGCTTCAGGTTGTCTGGCGCGGCGCCCGCTCCGCGGAGCACCCCGGCCGCTACCTCGGCCGCGGATCAGAGGTCAGCCTCGGCCCTGCGGGTCTGCCCAATCGCCTTCGGGATTCTAGAGCTCCAGGTCCATTGGGAGGTTCAGTGGCGCACGGCGTCTCGATCAACTGGACGAGATCCCAGCTGAAGTCGCCGCGTCCATCGGATCGGCAACCCCCGGTCGGTGACACCTTCTCTGGTTAAGAGTACGGAGAAGAAATCGGTACACTACTGATGAAAGTTCCGTACCGTTTGCGCGACTTCGAGAACTCATTTATGGCTAAACTTTCCATGAATTGTTCCAACGTAATGAAGGGCAGCCCGGGGGGCGATGCCTTCGGGCCGTCAAAGGGACCAAGTGCCTGGCCCGATCAAGTACTTGAACCTTCACAAGCATGCGTTGTTGCCCTCAGCCCACCAGGGCACGGTAGGGCTCCGGTACGCAGCGAGAGTCGGTGAGCGCCTTGAAGGGCGAGTCCACTCAAGAACCAGAGACGCCCGTTTGCTGTGGCCAGGCAAAGCTCGCGGCTTTAGTCGTAGCGCTCAACCGACGATAATTGTGAGATGGAGTCTGATCGGTTGGCCCGTGTTCTTGCCCAGCTCTCGGCTGGCGGTGTCACCGAACCTGGACTCGCGCGACTATGCGAGGTCTGCAGGTCGGTCACGATGATGAGCGGAGCAGTGATCATGCTCGTGTCTGACGACGCCCCGTTGGGGTCGTGGTGTACCTCCGGCGAGGCATCCGGCCTGATGGAGGAGGCACAGTACACGCTCGGCGAAGGACCCTGCATCGATGCCTACGACCTGGAGTGCCCCGCCATCGAGCCCGACCTGGCCAACCCGGAAACCGTACGCTGGCCGGCGTTCTCGCCCGTTCTGCTCCGAGCCGGGGCTCGAGCCGTGTTCGGCTTCCCGCTTCGGATAGGTGCAGTCCGCCTAGGCGCGCTGGGGCTTTACCGTGACACGCCGGGACCGCTCACTGACGACCAGCACGCGGACGCGCTGGTTGTGGCCGATGTCGCCACCCGGGCAGTGCTTGCCCTGCAGGCGAACGCATCGCCCAGCGAGCTCGCCACCGAAATCGAGACCGGTGCCAACTTGCGGTTCGTCGTCCACCAAGCGTGCGGGATGGTAGCGGTCCAGCTCAGCGTCAGTCTCACTGAGGCTCTGATCCGGCTCCGTGCGTACTCCTTCGCCAACGACCGTCCCATTGCCGAGATCGCCGAAGACGTCGTCGCCAGGCGTCTCCACTTCGATCCGGACTCTGAGGAGATTTACGAGCAGTGAGCACGCCTCGTCGTCGTCGGTCCTCTCCTTTCAGAAATCCGTTGGCACCCTAACGAGAAGGAGGCCAAGTTGACCGAAGCTCACTCGTCCCGAGAAGTCCTGCTGACCCGCACGCTGGTCAAGCTTGCCGACACCCTGGTCGAAGGCTTCGACATCGTCGACCTCTTCACGTTTCTCGCGGACAGATGCGTCGAAATCCTTGACGTCGCCGCTGCGGGGCTGATGCTCCCCCGGACGAACGGCGAACTCGGCATTGTTGCCTCTTCGAGTGAGGCGATGCACATCCTGGAAGCCTTTGAGGCGCAGTCCAACGAAGGACCGTGTCCTGACTGCTATCGCACCGGTCAGCCGGTCGTCAACCTCGATCTTGCCACGGCCCACGGTAGGTGGCCTCGCTTCACGCCACGCGCCCTTGTAGCAGGGTTCCGGTCTGTTCACGCCCTGCCCATGCGCCTGCGAAACGACACGATCGGGGCGCTCAACCTCTTCCGCACCCACGAAGGCAGAATGAGCGAAAGCGACGTGAACGCCGCTCAGTCACTCGCGGATGTCGCCAGCATCGCCATTCTTCAATACCGCACAGACATCGACCTTCGTGCTCTCAATGACCAGCTCAGTTATGCGCTGAACAGTCGCATCGTCATCGAACAAGCCAAAGGCATCGTCGGCGAAAGGTCTGGGACCGACATGGCCCAGGCCTTCACGCTGTTGCGGAGTTATGCCCGTAACAACGGCCGCCGGCTCGCAGACGTCGCCAGACAGGTAATCGACGGCACTCTCAGGCCCGAGTCGTTCTGATCGGGCGGCTGGAGGCCTCTCCGAGCGCCTCGGGCTCACCGCCGACGCTCTCATCGCCGACCTCGCCGGCACATGACGAGGGGTCACAGTAATCTCAGTCGCGAAGGGCCTGGCCAATGAGCCGATGCCTGGAGGTGGGACCGTGGACAGTCGCTACCGTGACCGCTGGATCGAATGCTCAGCTGACCGTATCGAGATCCGTGGGTACTACTTTCCCTGGGGTACCAAGCGCATCCCTTACAGCTCGATTCGTTCGGTCAGACGCGTCGAGATCGGTGCGTTCAGCGGAAAAGGGAGGATCTGGGGTACCGCGAACCCTCGCTATTGGGCGAGCCTGGACCCACGACGGCCGAAGAAGAGTGTCGGGCTCATCCTCGATCTAGGCCGGTACGTGCAGCCCTTCATAACCCCTGACGATCCCGATGCAGTCGAGGCCCTGATCCGTGAGCATTCCGACCTTGGCACCTCAATCGAGGACACCGGGCGGGGCCCCCTCATCTGACCTCTGGTCATCGGTCGGAAGCCGGGTAAGGAAAGGTCGGGCCAAAGTCCGCGTCCCGTGCGGAGCCGCTGGTCTGAATGTGGGCCGGCCAAGCGCGCGCGGCGGGCTAGCCCTGGGCTAGCCCGGAGCCGCTGTCGCGTTCACAGCGTGCAGGCTCCGGGCCGTGAAGTGCTCCAGGCACGCGAGCGCGCCGGGATCGAGCCGGTCGCAGACCCAGTCCCAGTGCAACGAGACCACTTCGCCCGGCACGACGTCTTCGACAAATCGGACGTCGTCGACACTGCAGAAAGCTTGCTCGAGGCGCTCGTCGAGCAGTACCAGGTCGCGACCGTCAAAGCCGAGCGGTTGGCTCCGGACGGTCACGTCCGCGCCGTCGACTGCCTCGACCCGGCCCCAACGAATGCGGCAACGCTCGAGGACGGTCATGGCGGGTTCCTGCTTGCCCGATCGCAACAAAGCAAGCCACGGGTAGACGGCAAAGACGTGAAAGCTGTGATGCGCCACGCCGCCGGCCATGACCGCCTCCCGGAGCTGTGACCCGCCTCCGAGGCCCGAATCGGGATGTTTCCCGATCGCGCCGAGCAACGACGTCGCAGGGATTCCTTCCAGTAGCTTGCTGCCGACCCAATAGGCCTCCACGACCCGAGAGTCCAGCGGGTCGGCGATGTCGTTCGAGGATGCGATCAACTCGAGGTAGGGCCACGCGCCGCTGAAACGTCTTGCCACCGAGATCATGTCTTCGGCTCTAGCGCCGGGCGAGCCGGCAGCGACGAGAGCTTTCGGGTCGGGTGGCCCGCAGTACCCGAGCGCGTTCGGTGGATAGGCGTAGCGTACGAACAGCGGACCGGCCGACACTTTGACTAAGACAGAGCTTCTTGTCCGGCTCTGAGCTCGCTGACGATCGCCGCGGCCTGTTCGGAGTCGACACGCCGCAAGGCGTAGCCGCTGTGGACGACGAGCCAGTCGCCTGCCTGCGGCTCCGGGCCCTCAAGCGCGATGAGCGACACNNAGTTCGCTGGCTTCCGAGACTGCGAGTGCCACTGCTGGGCTGAGACCGACGCCGTCAGCGAAGTTCTCGCCTTCGATCCCGACGACCACCACGCGGCGCGGAGCGTGACCCATGGCCCGCGCGAGCCGGAGCACGCGCGGCAGATCCATGCCATGTGAGCTCATGGGCCCGGCGGACGAGCCTGCGTCCTCACCTGCACCGAGGTCAACGAGCTGCACCGCGCCCGGTGGCGAGCCGGAACGGGTCGCATCCACGACCACGGCGAGGGCAGCGTCGTCCCACGCCCCGATCAGGTCGAGCGGTTCGCTGATGACCTTCGAAACGACCCTTGACATCCGCTCCGAGACGTAGGCAGCGACGGCAGGCCCCGCGCCATCGTCGCTGCGGTACTCGTTACCGAGCCCGGCGACGAGCACGTCCATGCTCACCGGCGCTCAACCGTCACGTCCAAGAAGTGCGTCGCGCAGGAGATGCAGGGATCGTAATTGCGCACCGTCTGCTCGCACAGCCACCCGAGCTCCTCATCCGGGAGCGAGAGGTTTGCCTGCGCCACGCGGCGGAGGTCATCCTCCATGCAGAGCAGGTTCTGCGACGTGGGCGGGACGATGCGCGCCGAGCGGATCAGACCGTCATCGTCGAGCTCATAGCGATGGAACAGCAAGCCACGGGGTGCCTCGGACGCGCCGTGACCGACGCCGGCTCGCCCTGGAACGGCGACCGCCGGCGGGTCAGGCGGCTCGTAGGCCTCGATGATCCGCAGTGCCTCCTCACACGCGTACACAAGCTCGACCGCGCGCACGGTGATGCTCTTGAACGGGTTGTTGCAAACCGCGCCCAGGCCTGCGGCGGCCGCTGCCTCGTGCGCTAGAGGAGAGAGTTGGCCGTAGTTCAACGCGTATCGAGATAGTGGACCGGTGAGATACATGTCCTGTCCGCCGAGACGCGCGTGGAGCGCGTTGGACCGAGCAACATGATCCTCCAGGACGAGATCGGAGATGCCTTTGGCATCGACATCGAGGCCCTCGGAGCTCACGATCCGGCCGGACTCGATCGCGTAGTAGTCAGGGTGACGCAACGACACGAACCGGTAGTCGATCTCGATTTCCGGGAATTCGAAGCCCGCAACCCATTGCACCGACGTCAACGCCGCGTCGAGAGCCCGGCGCAGCGGGTCGACGAGAGCCCCGAGCTCCTCACGCGAGGGCGCCCTGTAGAAGCCGCCCACCCGCACGTTGACGGGGTGGATAGCGCGCCCTCCGACAACCTCCATGAGGTGGTTACCGACCTTTTTGATCTCGAGGCCGCGTTGCACGGCCGGTAGGTCCAGCCCAGCGAGCTCGACTGCGTCCTGGCAGCCGAAGAAGTCGGGAGCATGCAGGAAATGGATGTGGAGTGCGTGGCTCTGGATCCACTCACCGCAGTAGAGAAGCCGACGGAGCGCGGCGATCTGGTCAGTGACGGACACTCCACAGGCGTCTTCGATCGCGAGGCAGGCGCTCGTCTGATAGGCAACCGGGCAGATCCCGCAGATCCTCGCCGTAATGTCAGGTGGCTCGGTGTGTCGCCGGCCCCGCAAGAAGGCCTCGAAGAAACGAGGCGGCTCGAAGATCTCGAGCTCCACCGTCTCGACCGTGCCGTCACGCACCTCGACGAGTAGGGAGCCTTCACCCTCGACGCGGGCCAGGCCCTCGACGTGGACGGTGCGGCTATCCGCCGGTCTCTGGTGAGTCATTTCTGAGGCTCTCCTCACGAAAGGCCGGCGCACCGGCGTTGAAGGTCCGGAACAACCGTGACACATCGACCCGTGACGTGCCCAGCGCGATGAGTTGCCGGGCGAGCGACGACGTGTTCGCCGAGTCGGACGGCCCGAAGCATCCGTAACAGCCGCGGTCGACCGCAGGGCAAAGCGCTCCACAGCCAGTCTTGGTGACCGGGCCGAGACAGGGCGTGCCGTGCGCGACCATCACGCACACCGTGCCCCTCCCCTTGCACTGCTGGCAGACGGTATGTCCGGGAATGACCGGCTTCCGGCCACTGAGAGTGGCTGTGATCACTTCGAGAAGCTGGTAGCGGTCGATCGGGCATCCGCGAAGCTCGAAATCGACCCGCACGTGGTCAGCGATCCCCGTCGACTGCGCGAGCGTGCTGATGTACTCAGGGTGGGCGTAGACCGCCGTCGTGAACTCGCCGACATCGGCGTAGTTGCGCAACGCCTGAATCCCGCCGGAGGTGGCGCAAGCGCCGATGGTCACGAGCATCGACGACGCCTGGCGTATCGCCCGAATGCGTTCCACGTCGTCTGCAGTTGTGATCGAGCCTTCGACGAAGGACACGTCGTAGGGTCCTTCCACGACGGTGCGCGTCAGCTCCTTGAACTCCGAGATCTGCACCGCGCCGACAACACCCAAGAGCTCGTCTTCGCAGTCGAGCAGGCTCAGCTGGCAACCGTCACACGAGGAGAACTTCCAGACGGCAATCGTTGGTCGGGATACGACTGTGGACGTGCTCATCGTTCGCGCTCCGAGATCAGTTTTTCCAGTGCCGCGCTGTAGTCGAAGACGGGACCGTCCCGGCAGATCAGCAGGGGCCCGAGCTGGCAGTGGCCGCACCACCCGATGCCGCACTGCATGTTGCGTTCGAGCGACACACGAATCGACGCAAGGGCGACACCCAGGTCGACCAGTCCACGGACCGTGAACCTCATCATGATCTCGGGACCGCACACGAGCGCAACGGTCCGCGCCGGATCGAAATCAATCGTCGGCAACAGGGTCGTCACGACACCGATCGCGCCCCACCAGCGGGAGTCCGGGACGTCGACAGTGACCTTGACGACAGCTCCGTCACGCTCCCACCTCTTGAGGTCGTCGGGGAAGGTGATCTGGTCCGGTTCCCGAGCCCCGACAAGCACGTACACCCGTCCGGTACGTCCCGGCTTGTCGACGAGGTAGCTGATGGCACCTCGCAGCGGCGCGAGACCGATGCCTCCGGCGACAATGACCACGTCCTTGTCGTCGAACCCGTCCACGCCCCAGTCGGTGCCGAACGGGCCGCGCACGCCGACGACCGACCCGACTGCGGCCGTGCAGAGGGAGTGGGTGATGGCGCCGACGTCACGAACGGTGTGCTCTACGGGCCCTGGTGCTCCCGGGGCGCTGCTGATCGAGATCGCGACCTCCCCGACCCCGAAGGACGTCAGCATGTTGAACTGGCCCGGCTTGAACGAGAACGGGCTCGGGCCCGACGTCGGCTCGAGCGACAAGGTGACGACGTCGCCGGTCTCGACGTGCCTGGCCACCACCCGGTAGGTCACCGGCGTGAGCGGGTTCAACAACGGTTCCACCTCAGTGAGCAACATCGCGTCCATACACATCAAGCAACCGGATCCGGGTCGCTTGAAGCCGGTCGAGCATCACTGCAGCAAGACGCTTCATGAGCAGATAACCGAAAGCCGGGTCCGTTTCCGCCTTTGCACGCAGGCAATCAGCGTCGACCGAAATGGCGCCGACGGGCTCGAGAGCACGGGCATCGAAGTGCCACCGGTACGGGGGGAACATCCAGGACCAGCCGACGGCTTGTCCCGGGCCGATCCGGTCGATGACAAGAGGCACACGACCTGGCTCGTGCACCTCGAGCGCCACGTGGCCCCGACGGAGCAGGTAAAGCGACCGCGCCGGCTCGCCTTCCTCCAGCAAGAGCTGGCCCGTGGCGATCGCCACGTTCTGCGAACAGCCTCCCACCAGCTCGGCCACGTCAACCGGCAACCCGCTGAAAAGAGGGTGCTCTGCTACTAGTTCACCGATGTTCTCGGTCATGACCGGTCACCTCCCGACTCGATGTAGACGGGAACAGCCCCGTCGCTCGCGGCTATCGCCGCAACCTCTGCAGTGATGTCGATACCCACCGGACACCACGTGATGCAACGACCGCAGCCAACGCAGCCGGAGGTACCGAACTGGTCGTGCCACGTCGAGAGCTTGTGCGTGAGCCACTGCCGATAACGCGACCACGTCGTGGCCCGCACTGGGCCCGTGTGCACGAGCGAGTGAGCGAGGTCGAAGCAGCTGTTCCACTGGCGGTGGCGCTCAACGACGCCGCCGACCGTGGTCGCGTCCGACACGCCACCGCAGAAGCACGTGGGGCAGACCAGGGTACAGTTGCCGCAGGCAAGGCAACGACTGGCGACGTCATCCCACCGGGGGTGCCCCAAGTTGTCGGCAAGAAGTTGCCGTACGTTGCTCGCGTCGAGCTTCCGCTCGATGCGGCGGGCGGCCTCGTCGAGCACGGCATCCCGGGCGGCAAAGTCGGCGGGCGCAGCCGGCGAACCGCCCATCTCCTCGACGACCTCGGCTCCCCGCTCAGATCCGACCCTGACGAGGTACTGGGGCTCGTTGGACGACTTGAGCTCGGTCAGCGCCAAGTCGTAGCCAACCTCAACGCCGTCCGCGACCCCGGGCCCGGTGCCCATCGAGGTGCAAAAGCATGTGCCCGCCGGCGTCCCACACTCTGCGACGACGACAAACGAGGACGCTCGCCGGTCGCGGTAATGGGGATCCGGTACCTCTCCTCCGGCGAACACACGATCAAGCACGCGCAGCCCGGCCAGTTCGCAGGGACGCGGCCCGATGAGCGCGACCGGGGTGCTGTCTTCCTGGGGCTGCTCGAGTGTCACCACTTCGTCGGCAGAGGAAGCGCGCCAGACCAGGGAGCGAGCCGGATAGAACTCCGACTTCGGGGATCCGGGTCCGACGGCCCACGCGAAAAGCGACGGGTCGTCGTCGTGGTGAAGCCGGTAGTGGCCCGGCGCCTGCTCGTCATGCCAGCCCTGGGGGAGCTCGTCGGTGCTAGAGACCTGCCGCTGAACGACCGCTCCATCGCGCACGACGGGGCCGATGGTTCGGTAGCCGCGAGCCGTCATCGCTCCGAGCAACCTGTCAAGACCGGCGCGGTCCACTACAAACGAAGCGCTGAGGTCCATAAGCTTCACAATAGGCAATTCGGTCGACCGTTGGTTAGGGCCGAAGGCCCTGTTTTCGTTCGCGTCGCCACCGTCCCCGCCGTCGCGCGGGCTCTCGCCGGGCCGCGGTGCGAGTCTCGCCGGCCAGCCGAACCGGCCAGCCACTCGGCAGATGATAATAAGGGCGTGTGAACCAGGCGCAATGGACGGCTGTCGACCGTTACCTCAACAACCTTCTGGTGCCCTCGGACCCCATGCTCGAAGCGGCACTAGAGGCCAGTGCCGAGGCTGGACTCCCCCCGGTCAACGTGGCACCCAATCAGGGCAAGCTGCTGAACCTGCTAGTGCTGGCCAGCGGCGCCCGAACCGTCCTCGAGATCGGGACGCTTGGTGGCTACAGCACCATCTGGCTCGCCCGTGCCCTGCCTTCTTCCGGGCGGCTCGTCACCCTCGAAACAGATCCTCGACATGCCGCAGTGGCGCGGGAGAACATCGCAGGCGCCGGCCTGTCGGAGATCGTGGAGATTCTGGTCGGGCCGGCAGCTGAGTCCCTCCCAAAGCTCAAGGCCCAGCTTCGACCGCCGTTCGACCTCGTGTTCATCGACGCCGACAAGCCGGCCACAGCGGAGTATTTCGCCTGGTCGCTGGAGATGACGCACGTCGGGAGCCTGATCGTCGTCGACAACGTTGTACGTCGCGGACAGGTCGTCGAACCAGGAAGCGACGACCAGAACGTTCAAGGAATGCGACGGTTCCTGGACCGACTGGCAAGCGAGCCACGAGTGAGCGCGACGGCGCTTCAGACCGTCGGCGTCAAGGGATACGACGGATTCCTGCTGGCCGTGGTCACCGCGGAGGCACCGTAGCTCATGGAGGGCGCTCTGAGGAGCCCGGCCTGCGCTGGCTTTGCCTGTGGCCGGTCGGACAACTCCTCGAAACGGTACCCGGCTTTGCGACATGGGCATCGAGCCGCTGACGACCTCCCCGTTATCGCCTAGGATCTCGAAGTCGGGTCGGGGGTTCGCCGCTGTCGATCCGGCAGGAGTGGCACATCCCAACCGGCAGTTGCTTGTCGGTCACCGGGACCTGTGGTGCAGCCTGGAGTGCACGCCGGCCTGTCAAGCCGGAGGTCGCGGGTTCAAATCCCGTCAGGTCCGCTCCCGCGTGTGAGCGTCGCGTCGTGCGGGCCCGGATGCTCTTCGCGTCGGCGTACGGTGCGACGGCGTCTCTTGCGGCAATATGGAGCGGTCCTGGCAACAGGGCGAGCGGT
>PMVZ01000211.1:0-7649 GCA_003166375.1 Acidimicrobiaceae bacterium
GAGGGGATCGTCGAGCGGGCACTCGTCCGCCGGCGTGAACAAGAGCAGGGGATCGCGACCCTGTTCTCGCTCTTCGACGAACAAGCCGAGAACGCCGCGGCCGGAGGTGCCTCGCCGGCAAGCTTCGACGGCACCTGGGTGGCGATCCCGGACCTCGAGTTCGACAAGGGCGAACGGCTGGCATTCGAGAAGGAGATGCTCGGCTTGTACGTGAGCGACCATCCCCTGATGGGGCTCGAGAAGGCTTTGCGCAACGTCACCGACGTCACGATCCGCGACCTGCTCGACTCGGCCGGCCCGGGGGGAGACGCTGCGGGAGCGGTTGGCGCCGCCACCGGCCCGGGGGGTTGGACCGAGAACGTCACGATCACGACCGGAGGCGTCGTCACCGCCCTTGTCCGGCGTTACACCCGCCGTGGCGAGCTCATGGCGACGTTCGTGCTCGAGGACCTCGAGGCGGCGATCGAGGTGATGGTGTTCCCGAAGACGATGCTCGAGTACGGCGGCCTGCTCGAGCAGGACGCGATCGTCGCGGTGCGTGGCCGGCTCGACTTGCGTGAGGACCAGCCGAAGCTCATCTGCAGAGATCTGCGACGTCTCGAGCTCACCACGCCCGCCAGCGATCCCCCCGTCGAGGTCGTGCTGCCCCTCAACCGGCTGACCGACTCCCTCGTGCGACAGATCCGCGATCTCGTGAGCGAGCACCCCGGCAACTGCGCCGTTCACCTGCGCGTAGGCGAGAAGGTGCTGAGGCTCCCACCGCAGTTCAACGTCGATCCCCGAGGCGGGCTCGTCGGCGCGCTCAAGGAGCTCTTGGGAACCGCTGCCGTCGCGCGGTGAGTGGTCGGTAGAGCACCACCTGGCAGGTCGTCGGTTCGATCCCGTACACTGTTGATGGTCCGAGCCGGGACGTGTGCGCGCAGCCGGGCACGTTCGGGGTTCGGCGTCGCCACGAGCGGCCAGTATCTGCAAGGCGCGGTCCGAAGCCGTGTCCCAGGGTGGGCCGGGCGGCAGGGTGAGAGCGACGCACGGGAGCATGAGACTGTCATGGCCATCGAGATCGAGGTCGCCACGAAGGACTGTACGGCGCTCACTGACGCGGAGCTCGCCGAAATGGCCGACCTCTCAGCGGCGGTGGCGGGCGGCTGGGAAGTGGGTTTCCTGTCGAAGCAGCGCGAGGACTGGGTGCTCGTCACCCAGGTTCGCGAGCAGTCGCAGCTTCAGGGCTACGCGCTCGCGACCCTCGAGCGGATAGGCGGCACGCCGAGCCTGTTGGTCGGAGTCGCGGCATTCACCCGGGGACCCGGCGCGGCCACTGCTCTCGATGCCGCGATGCGCGACCTGTATCGCCGTGCTGTTCTCGCCTTCCCCGACGAGGACGTCCTGGTCGGGACCAGGCTTGCCCACTCCTCGGGATTCCGCGCGTTCGAGGGGCTCGAGGAGGTCGTCCCACGCCCCGACCACCGGGCGACGGGTGAGGAGCGTGCCTGGGGTCGCCGGCTCGCCAAGCGATTCGGCGCGGACGGCCAGCTCGACGACAGGACGTTCGTGATCAAGGGTGACGGCGACGCCGCTGGGCTTCTCGATTACGATCCTCAGGAGCCGCCGTGCGAGAGCGAGGCTCTCGCCGGCTTCTTTGTTGCGGTGGACGTCCCGCGTCGCGACAGCCTCGTGGTCTTCGGCTGGGCGATGGCCGAGGCGCTCGCGGCGAGCACGCTACCTGTTTGAACCACGCACGCGCTCTTTAACAGAGCCGAGTCCGAGCACCCAGGGGCCGCGTCACGGCCGCGGCAACACACCGAGCACGAGCTTGGGTGCTTGTCCTCGATGCGGCGCGCCAAGGGCGACGACCAGGTACCTGGGGACTCCGCCAACTGCCTTCACGACGGCATCGCTCGTGAGAGCGCCGTCGCGGGCTCCGTCCTTGGCGTCGATGAGGCGTTCGTCGACCACGGGCAGACGGTGCTTGCGGCCTCCGAGGCTGAACTGGCACCACGTGCCTGTCATGTCGCTGGCGAAGGCGGGTGGCCGGTCGGGAGCGACGACCGCGACCGAAGGGCGTGAGCCGTCGAGGTCCACATACGAGATCGAAGGACCCAGTGATCCGAGCAGAGGACGTTTTGTGTCGGTGGGGAGCAGCTCGTGCAGGATTCGGCGCACGGCCCGGCGCCGAGGGGTTCCGACACGCTCAGGCGCGTGCCGGACCATGACGGCCTCCGGCCGCGCCGGGTCAGACGGTTCGTCGTCATCCGCGAGCTCGATTTCGACGACGTCCAGCTCCGGACCAGTGTGATGTTTCCCCCGATCGTCGTCGAGGGACGCGCCCGCGACGAGGCTCGAGTCTGTGGCCACGACCGGCCAGCCAGAGGCCCGGCTCCGTACCAGGGCGCCGGTGGCGACGTCGACGACCACCCATTCCGGGCCTCGTGTGAGCAGGAGGCATCGGAGCACTTCGCCCGGTCGGTTCGCCCGGACCGCGCCCGGTCGGCGGTGTCGGCCCGAGGGGAGCCTCACGGCGCGCCTTCTCACGGCGATGCGACCGCGGCGTCGAGGGCTGACAGGAGGTCATCCGCGTCATCGACCGGAGCGAGACATGCGCCGCGACGGCAGATGTATGCAAAGCCCTCCTCACGGTCTGTGAGAAGCGGGCTCTCGAAGGGCGCAACGGTGCTGTCACCGGCAGGCACCCCGATCGCGGGCGAGCGCCAGGCGAGCACGGCTCCTGGCACGAAGCGCCGCCGAGCCGCGTGAACAAGGTCTGCCCGGTCGCCTGTTACGACGATCTCGACCGGTCCGTTCTCGACCAATTCCGCGGCGAGGAGCAGTTCTGGGAACGCCGAGGGCAAAGCCGCCAAGCCGGCTTTGACCGAGCCGACAATCCGCTCGGCTGCGGCGGAGAGCTGGTCCTCGCCGGCAAGGGCGCCGAGGCGGGCGAGGGCTATGGCTGCGACCGAGCCAGCTGACGGCGTCACGCCGTCTTGGACCTCACGAGGTCGCACGACGAGCGGTGCCGCGTCGCTCCCGGTCGTGTAGAGGCCGCCGCGCTCGTCGTCGGTGAAGAGCTCGAGCAGCTGCCGGGCGATCGTCACGGCCTCCATCGTCCATCGAGGGTTGCCCGAGAGCTCGCCGAGGCGAGTGCAGCAGTCGACCAGCCACGCGTAGTCCGCGGCGTAGCCCAGCGCGCCGGCGCGCCCTCGGCACCAGGAGCGCAGCACTCTCCCGTCCGCACGACGCAGATGCTCGAGCAGAAACGCCCCGATTTCCGCCGCGGCCTTCGCCCAGTCGTCCCTGCCGGTGGCAGCGGCGGCCTCGGCGAGGGTCGAGCACATCATGGCGTTCCACTCCGTGATGATCTTGTCGTCGAGGCCCGGCCGGACGCGACCGCCACGCGCTGCGAGGAGCTCGGACCGGGCGGTCTCGATCTCCGGTGGCCGCAGCAGATCGCCGCGGCGAGCGCGGTGAAGGACGGTTCGGCCTTCGAAGTTGCCCTCCGCAGTGACGCCGTACCACTCGGCCGCCTCCGCGCCCAGAGCGGGCCCGAGCAGCACGGTCAGCTCCTCGGCCGACCACACGTAATAGCGGCCCTCCTCGCCCTCGGAGTCAGCGTCCTCGGCCGCGTACAGCCCTCCGCCCGGGTCGCGGAGGTCGCCGAGCACATAAGAGAGCGTCTCGGTGAGCACCTGCAGCCAGCGAGGATCGCCGTCCAATTGCCAGGCGTGCAGGTAGACCCGAGCGATGAGCGCCTGGTCGTACAGCATCTTCTCGAAGTGTGGCACGTCCCAATGTGGGTCGACCGAGTAGCGGGCGAACCCGCCGCCGAGATGGTCGTAGATGCCCCCGGAGGCCATGGCCTCGAGGGTGCGCTCGACGATGTCGAGCGACACTCCCGCGCCGTTGCGGAGATGGTCCCGCAAGAGCAGATCCAAGAGGAGCGGTTGGGGGAACTTCGGGGCGGAGCCGAATCCGCCGTCGCGAGGGTCGAACACCGATGAGAGCCGCTCGGCTGCTTGGCCGCACAGGACCTCCGCCGACCTCGTCTCCTGCCCGCCGGCGCTCGGCTCCGGCGGCTCGAGCCGGCCAGCGACCGCGGCCGCGAGGGTGCGCGCCTGGCCGACGACATCGTGACGCCGCGCATCCCAGGCCTCGATGACGGCCTCGAGCACTTGGCGAAATGACGGCAGCCCATGGCGTGCACGATCGGGGAAGTACGTGCCGGCAAGAAACGGGAGCCCGTCCGGGGTGGCGAACACGCTCATCGGCCAGCCGCCGCGCCCGGTGGCAGCCTGCACCGCCTCCATGTAGACCGCGTCGAGGTCGGGCCGCTCCTCCCGGTCGACCTTCACGCTCACGAAATGCCGGTTCATCACTTCCGCGGTGGCGGCGTCCGCGAACGACTCGTGACCCATGACGTGGCACCAGTGGCACGACGAGTACCCGATCGAGATGAAAAGCGGCCGGTCCAGCTCCTTCGCACTCGCGAGCGCCTCGTCGCCCCACGGGTACCAGTCGACGGGATCGCCGGCGTGTTGGCGCAGGTAGGGGCTTGTCTGGCTACCGAGCCGGTTCACCTGAGGCCTCCGCCGCTGCGGCACTCGAACGCTTTCACGCTCAGGAATCTATGGTCTGAGGCTGTGAAGCTCGGTCTCGCGGCCAGAATGGTTCTCGTCACGGGCGGACCGCCTCGCATCGGCAGAGCGATTGCGGCCCGATTCGCCGAGGTCGGCCTCGGCGAACCACAGCTTTGACCTCCCTGTTCGACCCGGTCCGGCTGGGCCGCCGGGAAGCCCGGAATCGCCTCGTGTTCGGCCCGCACGAGACCAACCTTGCAAAGCGCCGAGCACTTTCAGAGCGCCACGTCGCGTACTACCAGGCCCGTGCGTCGGGAGGGGCAGGCGTGATCGTCGTCGAGGAGGCGTCGGTCGACGACTCGGACTGGCCCTACGAGCGGGCACCGCTTGCATCGCAGGCCCCCGACGGCTGGTCGCGCATCTCACGTGCCTGCCACGAGGAGGGCGCCCTCGTGATCGCTGCGCTCGGCCACGCGGGAGGCCAAGGCTCGAGCGCCTATCACCAGCGTGTCCTGCTCGGCCCTTCCCCGGTGCCCGACGTGGAGACCCGCGAAGTTCCCAAAGCCATGGAGCCCGACGAGATCGGGGCCCTGATCGCCGCTTTCGGCGTCGCGGCTCAGGCGGCGGTCGAAGCAGGCTGCGACGGTGTGGAGCTGAACGCCGGTCAGTACAGCCTCCTGCGCCAGTTCAGCTCGAGGCTCACCAACTTCCGCGACGACGAGCTCGGCGAGAACCGCGTCGAGCTCGTGCGCCGGGCGATCCTGGCCACCCGAGACGCCGTCGATCGTGCCTCGGTCGAGGGAGTAGTCGGTCTCCGGCTTTCTTGTGACGAGCTTGCAGAATGGGCGGGGATCATGCCTGCGACCGCCGCAGGCCTTCTGACCGTCCTTGGACCATTGGGGCTCGACTACCTCTGTGCCGTGCGCGGCTCTGCGTTCTGGACCGCCGCCACCAGGCCCGACTGTCATGTCGAGCCGGGTTTCAACCGCGAGGCGGCGGCGATCGTGCGAACCGCTCTGCCGAAAGGGGTCGCTCTCGTAGCCCAGGGCTCGGTCGTCGACGTCGCTCTCGCCGAGGAGCTCGTCGCGGGCGGCGAGGCCGACCTTGTCGAGATGACCCGCGCCCAGATCGCGGATCCTGTGCTCGGCAGGAAGGCGGCGGCCGGAGCGACCGACCGCGTCCGTCCTTGTGTCCTGTGCAACCAGGCATGTCGTGTGCGCGACTTCCGCAACCCGATCGTCACCTGCATCGGTGAGCCTCGTTCGGGCCACGAGACGACCGACCCGCTCGTCGACCCGCTCGTCGACTCCGGCGTCGTAGGCGTTCCGGCGGGGCGGAAGTCAAGTGTTCTCGTCGTCGG
This sequence comes from Acidimicrobiaceae bacterium, assembly GCA_003166375.1. Lineage (GTDB taxonomy): Bacteria > Actinomycetota > Acidimicrobiia > Acidimicrobiales > Bog-793 > Fen-455. The sequence continues at coordinate 5,929 of PMVZ01000211.1, forward strand.
TGGGGGCCCGGCAGGTCTCGAGTGCGCCCGCGTGGCCGCCGCGGCCGGCTACGAGGTCACGCTCGCCGAACGGGGCCAGGTCCTTGGTGGGATGGTGCGAGTCGCTGCGCGTGCGCCTGGGAGGGAACGTCTTGCAGCGCTCGTGGACTGGCTGGAGTCCGAGTGCCGTCGCTGCGGCGTCCGGATCTTGACGAGCCATGAGGTGACACTCGAGGAGATCGACGGCCATGAGGGACCGATCGTGCACTGCACCGGCTCGCGCCCTGGTCGCCGAGACTTCGAGGTGGCTGGGGCGGCCATTGCGACCGCCGCCGAGGTCCTCTCCGCCGATCGGCGAGTCGCCGAGCCACCCCCGAGCCCTGTCGTCGTCTGGGACCCGATCGGCGGTCCGATCGGAGTCGGGGTCGCCGAGCTGCTCGCGACCCACGGTGCCGCGGTCAGCCTCGTCACTCCGGACCATGTGGTCGGCGCGCGACTGGCCCGCACGGGCGACATCGGGCCGGCGAACGTCCGCCTCCAACAACGCGGCGTCGAGCTCGTCCGTCGCAGCGCAATCGTGAGGGTCGATCCCCGGGGCGTGACGGTCGAGAATCGCTACAGCGGCAAGCGTCGCGTGATCGAAGCGGCGCTCTTTGTCGACGCGGGCTTCCTTTTGCCGGAGGACGCCCTCTGGCGCGCGTCGGGGGGACGTCAGCCTCGTGCCGGAGACGCGGTCGCCCCCCGGACGATCCACGAGGCGATCCTCGAAGGCCGCCGGGTCGCCCTGGCTCTCGGAGCTTGCGATGGCCGCCGTGACGAGGTCGCGTCCCGATGACGAGAAGTCGCCGGTACCCGTTGCTCTTCTCCCCCGTGAGCGTCGGGCCGTTCAGGCTCGACAACCGGATCGTTTTCGCGGCGCATCTGACCAACTACGCGGAGGACGGCCTGCCAACCGACCGGCATGCCGCCTACTACGAGGCCCGGGCAGCGGGCGGGGCAGGGCTCGTGATCACCGAGGAGCACTCGGTCCACCCCACGGACCGGCCGCACGAGAAGGTGATCTGCGGCTTCAACCCCGAGGTGATCCCTGCCTACCGCGAGATCACCGACAGCGTGCACCGCCACGGCACGCCGATATTCGCCCAGATCAACCACAACGGCGGCCAGGGCACCGGGATGTACTCGCGCCTTGCGCTCTGGGCGCCCTCCGCGGTTGCCGACCCGGTGTCCCGCGAAGTGCCGAAGGCGGTCGAAGACCACGAGATCGCCGAGATCATCGCCGGTTATGCGACGGTGGCGACACATTGCGCCAAAGGAGGCTTCGACGGCGTCGAGCTGCAATGCTCGGGCTCCTCGATCGTGCGCGGCTTCCTCTCGCCTGCCACGAACCTGCGCACCGACAGTTATGGCGGCTCGCTCGAGCGGCGGGCCCGGCTCGTACTGGAGATCTTGAGCGCGGTGCGCGACGCGGTCGGGCGCGAGCTCGCGGTCGGCCTACGGCTGTGCGGTGACGAGCGCATCGACCGGGGGACGACGATCACCGACGCCGTCGCTGTCGCGCGCATGGTTGAGGCGCAGGGTTGTGCCGATTATCTGAACACCTCGATCGGCACCATGACGGCGACGCCTCCAGCCTTCGTTGCGTCGAAGCGCGTTCCACCGGGGTACGCGAGCCTCGTCGCTGCGGCGTTTCGCGAAGCGATCTCGCTCCCGGTCGTCGGCGCCGGCCACTACAAGGACCC
>PMVZ01000211.1:7660-27643 GCA_003166375.1 Acidimicrobiaceae bacterium
CGGTGGCCACGGCCGTTTCACGCCGGAGGGTCGTGGTCGCGGGCGCCGGTCCTGCAGGCCTTCAGGCAGCGATCGCGGCCGCGAGCGGTGGTCACGAGGTGATCGTCTTCGAGCAAGCCGCTGAGCCCGGCGGCCGGGTTCGCCTTGCTGCCACAGCACCGGGGCGTAGCGAGCTTCGCGATCTCGTGCGCAACCAAGTGGCCCAATGCCGCGAGCTCGGTGTCGAGATCCGGCTCTCAGCCGAGGCCACGCCGGTCACCGTCCTTGGCGAGCGGCCCGACGTCGTGATCGTCGCCACCGGCTCGCGTCCCAGGCGACCACGGTGGGCATGCGACCCACCGGTGGGCTCGCCGAGGCTCGCCGACGTCATCGAGGTGCTCGACGGCTCGGCTCGCCCGTCCGGCACGGTGCTCGTCGTCGACGAGCTCGGGTTCAACCAGGCGACGAGTATCGGCGAGCTGCTGGCCGCTCGGGGATGTGCGGTCGAGATCGTCACGCCGGCCATGGTCGTGGGAGGTGATCTCGAGGTCACGGGGGATCTCGACGGCTTCAACATGCGCGCGGCGGCACGGCACATAGCTCAGTCGAGCGACCTGGTGGTCATGGCGCTCGAACCCGGCGGGGTCCAGCTGCTCCACNNATAGAGGGCGATCGTGCCGGCTCGGGGCTTTGATCGTGCTCGTGGCTCCTGGGGCCGAACAGCACCAAGTGCGGGAGGAGTGAGACCTCAGCCGGCAAGTGCGCGGGGGCCGTCGAGCGTCGGCAGCTCGGCTCGGCTGACCTTGCCTATCGCGGAGCGCGGCAAGCGGGGCACGACGACGAGCTCGCGCGGAGCGGCGAACGGGGCCAGGTGCTCTTTCACCAGCTCGCGCAGGGCCGCGAGGATCGCCGCCGGCTCGAGGTCTTGCGCGGCAGGCGACGGCACAACATAGGCGACGAGCCGGACGCCCCAGCTAGGGTCCGGACGCCCGCCGACAGCGACGTCGAGCACCGACGGGTGGCGCCGGAGCACGGCTTCCACCTGCGCCGGCCAGATGTTCTCGCCGCCCGAGATCACGAGGTCGTCCAGCCGGCCGTGGATCGAGAGCCGGCCGTNNACACCTTCCAGGCCGACACCGTCGTAGACGACTCCGGAGCCCGTTTCTGTCATGCCGTAGGTGGCGACGACGTTGGCAGGCCTTCCGGCAGGTGGTTGCTGGCCGCCAACGACGATGGTGCGGAACAAGGCCGCTCCTTCGGGCCCGAGCCGGGCAAGGGCCGCAGGCACGAGGGAGACGAGCGTCGCGCCCCGGTCCCGCGCTGCTGCGGTTGCGTCCTCCACGGCAAAACGAGGCTGGATCTCCACGGGCGTCCCTGTCACCATCGCCCTCGTCACGACCGAGAGACCGCCGACGTGNNCTGTGGTCCCGCTCGTGGCGACGACCAGGGCGTCGCCTTCCTCGACCGGTTCGCCGCCGGACACCGAGGCCGAATGGCCCGCGGCATCGAGGACGACCGAGGGGCGCAGTGCCTCGACGATCCGCGCGATCGCGGCGTCTGAAAGGCGCACGTCGAGCGGCAGGACGGCATCGTCGTCCTCCCAGCAGCGCCTGAGCGCGTCGGCGAAGGGCAGGCCGCCGGGCATAGCGAGGGCCACGAGGCGGTGCACCACGCAAGCGTACGGGGATGGCGACCTGACCGGCGTTAACCTGCAACCGATGGCCGCCACCGACTGGACCAGGCACGGCGACTTCGAGGACATCGCCTACGAGACGGCAGACGGGATCGCGAAGCTGACGATCTGCCGGCCCGAAGTTCGCAACGCCTTCCGTCCGCAGACGCTCTTCGAGCTCTCGCGAGCCTTCGATTCGGCGCGCGACGATCCCGATGTCGGCGTGATCGTCCTGACCGGTGAGGGCCCGGACGCGTTCTGCTCCGGGGGCGACCAGCGGGTACGAGGTGACGACGGCTATCTCGGCGATGACGAGACATCAAGACGCGGCATCGGGCGGTTGAACGTTCTCGACTTGCAGATCCAGATCCGCCGGCTTCCCAAGCCTGTCATCGCCATGGTCGCGGGCTACGCGATCGGCGGTGGCCATGTGCTCCATCTCGTCTGCGACCTCACGATTGCCGCCGACAACGCGCGTTTCGGCCAGACCGGGCCCAAGGTCGGCAGCTTCGACGGGGGTTACGGCGCGGGGCTCTTGGCGNNCGCAGCCCAGGCCCTCGACTGGGGGCTCGTCAACGCGGTCGTGCCCCTCGAACGCCTCGAGGCCGAGACCTTGGAGTGGTGTCGCGAGATACTCGCGTTGTCGCCGATGGCGCTTCGCATGTTGAAAGCGAGCTTCAACGCTGCCGACGACGGCCTCGCCGGCATCCAGCAGCTCGCGGGCGACGCGACGATGCTGTTCTACATGTCCGAAGAGGGCCAGGAGGGCCGCAACGCCTATGTCGAGAAACGCAGCCCCGACTTCTCACGGTTCCCACGGCGCCCCTGAGCGCGGACGCGCCTCGCAGGTGACCTCTGCCCGTGACTGGGTGGCCGGTGCTCGGCCGCGCACCCTCGCGGCCGCCGTGGTACCTGTCGTCGTCGGGACCGCGGTGGCGGCCGCCGATGGCTCGGTGATCTGGTGGCGGTCCCTCTACGCGCTGATCGTCGCGCTCGGGATCCAGATCGGCACGAACTACGCGAACGACTACGCAGACGGAGTCCGGGGGACCGACGCCGAACGACTCGGGCCCGTGAGGCTCGTGGCAGCCGGCATCGCGACTCCGCGGAGCGTGAAGGCGGCGTCGTTCTGTGCCTTCGGCGTCGCGGGCGTAGCCGGTCTCGTGCTCGCCCTCGTCACGACGCCGTGGCTGCTGGTCGTGGGCGCCGCCTGCTTCGCGGCCGGTTGGTTCTATTCGGCCGGTCCCCGGCCATATGGGTACGCGGGCTTCGGCGAGATCTTCGTCTTCGTGTTCTTCGGCCTCGTCGCGGTGATCGGCACGGCCTACTTGAGCCTCGGTCGTATCACTGCCCTGGCTGTGGTGGCCGCGGTCCCAGTCGGCCTCCTCGCCACCGCATTGCTGGTCGTCAACAACCTCCGCGACATCGACACCGATCGCCGAGCCGGCAAGAACACCTTGGCGGTACGCATCGGAGCCGTGGTGACCCGCTGGTTGTACGCGACTTGCGTGATGAGTGCGTTCGCGCTCGTGGTCGTAATCGCCTTCTGGCGGCCCGTGGCTCTGGTAGCACTGCTCGCGGTCGTTCCCGCCCTGCCACCGGTTCGTCGCGTGCTCGGCGGTGCCGAGGGTCGTGACCTCATCACCGCACTCGTCGGGACCGGGATGCTTCAGTTGGCCTTCGGCGCTCTTCTTGCCCTGGGCATAGTCCTTTGAGCCACGTCGGCAAGACCCGGCTGCGCGGTGTGCTCGAGGAAATCCCTCACGAGCTCGACGAAGGCGCCCGGGCGCTCGAAGCAGACTGCGTGGCCCGCCCCGGCCACGACCGCCAACCGGGCATTGTGCCCGATCGCGTCGGCCGTCCGCTCCGCAAGTGGCCTGAACTTGTCGTCGAGCGCCCCGGTCACGACCAGGACCGGCATCTCGAGCTCGCCGAGGCGTTCCCAAACAGGCGTCTGGGTGCCGGTCCCCACGGTCCGCAGCGAGGCGGCGAGGCCGGCGGCCGAGTTGGCGAGGCGCGACGGCCGGTCAGCCTGCTCCTCGTCCAAGTGGGCGAAGAGCGGTCCCTCGAGCCACGTCTCGACGAACTCCGCCACGGTCGCGTCACCGCCCCGTTCGAGCTCGGCTGCGCGCCGGTCGTCTTCAGCCCGGCGGAGCCGGCGCCTCGGCTCGTCGGAGATGCCGGGGTGCGCTCCGACTATGACGAGGCGCTCGACCAGGCGTGGCGCCTGGAGCGCCAGATGAAGGCAGCACCGGCCGCCGAGCGAGTAGCCGACGTAGCCCGCCTGGCCTCCTGCCTCGCCGAGAGCCCGCGCGGTCTGGGCGAGCCCCGAGCCGCGCTCGGGCAGCGGAGAGCGGCCGTGACCGGGAAGGTCGGGCATCACGACCTCGAAGTCGCGTTCGAGCTCACGCGCGACCTTCGCCCACGAGGTGCTCGTCTGTGTAAAACCGTGAACGAGCACGACCGTCGGTCCACGGCCCTGCCTGGTTGTGTGGAGCCCGGGCGGCCTGGGGCCGGGCGGGCCTGTGTTCTCGAAGGACATCGCGGGTGACGGTAGCGGCTAGCTTCTCGGCCACGCTCGTCGACGAGTGGGTGCGTGCCGGGCTGACCGACGCCGTGGTGGCTCCCGGTTCGCGTTCGACACCGCTCGTGGTGGCCCTCGCGCGTGAGAGCCGGATCGCGTTGCACGTGCGCCTGGACGAGCGGTCGGCGGCTTTCTTCGCTGTCGGGATAGGGCTCGCGACCGGCCGGCCGGCGGTGCTCGTCACGACGAGCGGGACCGCGGCGGTCGGGGTTCACGCAGCCGTTGTCGAGGCCGATCTGTCGCGGGTGCCGCTCATCGTCTGCACTGCGGACCGGCCTCCGGAGCTCCATCACGTGGGAGCGCCCCAGACCATCGAGCAAGCGGGGTTGTTCGCCGGGGCGCTGCGGTGGGCAGTGGACCCCGGCGTGCCCGACGAGCAAGCACGATCGAGCTGGCGCTCGCTCGCTAGCCGCCTCGTTGCTGAGGCGACGGCCGGTCCGCTGGGGCCGGGCCCGGTGCACGCGAATCTTGCTTTTCGAGAACCGCTGCTCGGAGACCCCGGTGAGCTGCCCCCGGGCCGGCGCAACGGTCGGCCGTGGCACCGGGTCGACCCCGTCCGGAGGGTTCTCGACCCGGGCTCGCTCGACGCCTTCGCTGCTCTGGCGCGTCCCGGGGCGAAGGGCTTGATCGTCGCAGGTGCGGGCGCAGGCCGTCCGGAGAACATCCGTCGCCTCGCTGTCACCTTGGGCTGGCCCGTCCTCGCCGACCCGCGGTCGGGTGCCCGGACCCCCGGCGAGCTGGGGTCGCCGACCGTCGCCGCCGCCGATGCGCTGCTGCGCGTCGAGAGCTTCGCCGGCGGGCACGTGCCGGAGTTCGTCCTGCGCCTGGGCCAGCCGTGGGCTTCGAAAGCTGTAGCCGAGTGGCTGACGTCATGTGCTGGGGCCGGTGCGGTCCAGGTGCTGGTCGACCCATATTGGGCCTGGCAGGACCCCCGTCGCGAGGCGGATGTCGTGGTGCCGGCTGATCCGGATCACGTGATGCAGGCCCTGATGCTGCGCGTGCCCGAAGCCGGCGCGCCCGGGCGCTCGGCTTGGGCGGCACCTTTGACCTGGTCGGATGGATGGGCGGAGGCCGAGGCGGCCGCTCAGCATGCGATCGAGAGTGCACTCGGCCGTCACCTCGAGGTCAGCGAGCCCGGTCTCGCGAGGGCGCTTTATGCCTGGTCGCCGCCTTCATCGACGGTCGTCACGTCGTCGTCGATGCCGGTGCGCGATCTCGAATGGTTCGCGGCCCCGCGCTCGGACCCGCCGCGGGTGCTCGCGAACCGGGGCGCCAACGGGATCGACGGCGTGACGTCCACGACGCTCGGCGTCACCGCCGCCGGGGCGGGCACAAGTGGTCCTGTGGTGGGCCTGCTCGGTGATCTCGCCTTCTTGCACGACTCGACGGCTCTGGTCCGAGGCCGGCGGGAGCCCGCTCTCCCCGCGGTGCTGGTTGTCGTCGACAACGGCGGCGGTGGCATCTTCTCTTTCCTGCCACAGGCCTCCGAGCTCGACGAGGCGTACTTCGAGAGGCTGTTCGGCACGCCGCAGAGGATCGACGTGGCCGATCTCGCCAGGGCCGCGGGGTGCGACACGACCGAAGTGGCATCCCAGCAGGAGATCCCGGAACAGCTCGATGCAGCGCTGTACAACGCGGCCCGGCGCGGCCCGGCGGTTGTCGTCGTTCGCAGCGACCGTAAGGCGAACTTGGCGCTCCATACCGAGCTCGAGGCCGAAGTCGCCCTCGCCCTTGGCTGACCAAGCTCGGCCTTCGTCCCTGCCGCTGGCAGGCCCGGCACGAAGCGCCCTGGCGTTCGCCCCGGCGTCGGCATCGTGGCACGCTTTGGGAATGTTGAAGATCTCGGACGACTTCGCCTTTCGTGGCCTCGTCCACCAAGCGAGCGACGAGGCGCTCTGGACGCTGCTCGATGAGGGGGCGACGGCGGCCTATGTCGGGTTCGACCCCACCTCCGACAGCCTTCACGTCGGCAACCTTCTCGGGATCGTCACCTTGCGCCGGCTCCAGGAGGCCGGGCACCGTCCGATTCTTCTCGCGGGTGGCGGCACCGGCCTGATCGGTGACCCGGGCGGCAAGGCCGACGAGCGGCGGCTGCTGTCGGCTGAGCAGCTCGCGGCCAACCTCGAGGGGATCCGGGCTCAGCTCGGGGGCCTGCTCGATCTGTCGCCCGCGGCGGGCAAGGCCAGAGGCCTGTTGCTCGACAACTCCGATTGGCTGTGCGGCTATGGCTTCATCGACTTCCTCCGCGACGTCGGCAAGCACTTCACCGTCAACCAGATGACCGCCAAGGAGTCTGTGAAGTCCCGGCTCGAGCGCCCCGACCAGGGCATCTCCTACACCGAGTTCAGCTACATGTTGCTCCAGGCCTACGACTACCTCTACCTGCACGACACCTACGGCTGTCGCCTCCAGCTCGGTGGCAGTGACCAGTGGGGCAACATCACGATGGGCCTCGATCTCATCCGCAAGGTCCGCGGAGCCGAGGCTTTCGCTCTCACGTACCCGCTCTTGTTGCGCGCTGATGGGACCAAGTACGGCAAGAGCGAGTCCGGGGCGGTGTGGCTTGACGCTGCGAAATCCTCGCCTTATGAGATGTACCAGTTCTTTTTGCGGGCCCCCGACGACGAGGTCGGCCGTTTGTTGCGCTACTTCACGTTTCTCTCCCACGAGGAGATCGAGGCGCTCGACGTCGAGATCGCGGAGCGGCCCGGCCAGAGAAAGGCGCAGCGGGCTCTGGCGCACGCGGTCTGCACCCTCGTCCATGGCGCGGCCGAGACCGAACGAGCCAGTGCAGCGTCCAGCGCCCTGTTCTCCGAGGACGTTGCCAAGCTCGACGAGGCGCTGCTCCTGGAAGTGTTCGCGGACGCGCCATCGTCGAGGTTCGCACGCTCGTGTCTCGATGCCGGCGGGTTCGCGCTCGTCGACGCGCTCGTGTCGACGAGCCTTGTTTCCTCGAAGACAGCGGCGCGCACGGCTTTGGCGCAAGGAGGCGTGTACGTGAACAACCGCCGCCGGGCCGACCCCGAGGCGTGCCTCGGGCGTGACGACCTTCTCGTCGACCGCTACGTGGTGCTGCGCAAGGGGCGGCGGGACTACCACCTGCTGCAATTTGAGTGAGGGCAGGTTTGAGACACACGCTCGGAGAGGCGGGGGTCCTCGTCGCTGTGGTGCTGGCGCTGGGCCCGCTCTCAGGATGTACGTCCTACACCGGCTCGAAGGCCAATCAGGTGCGCCAATGGGCCTCGATCGCCTTGGTGACATCCAACGACAATCTCGTCGTGCAGGACATCGCGGCCATCAAGCGCTCGCTGCGAGCCAAGAAGTTCTTGGACGTCACGAGCAATTGCTCGGGGCTCGTGTTCGACACAGGCACCGCGTACGGGAACCTGCCGACGCCGGACAACACCTTGACCAACGAGCTGAACGTCGCCTACGAGGACTTCGCCAGTGCCGGCAGCTCGTGTGCCGCAGCCCGCAGCCTCCACTCCAGACGGATCACGGCCGCGTTGGCGACGATTGGCGTGGGTGTCGTCTCGCTCGACAAAGCGACCCGCCGCCTGGCCGCCGACGGGGTGCATTAGGTGCGCGTCGCCGCCGGCGAGCGCCGCGCGCACAGCGCTTCGGTGCGATCTCGCGCGCGAGCGCGCGATCACCCCGTTGGCACGGCTACGGTTCGATCGTGAGCAACCGCGCCGTCCCGGTCGGTCCCTTCCCCGATGACCTCGACGCGGCGGAGTACGACCGGTTGCGCCGCCGCGTGCTCTGGAAGCTGCCGACGGGCTTGTACCTGCTCGGCAGCCGCGCCGGGCAGCGCCGCAACCTGATGACCTTGAACTGGGCAATGCAGGTTTCCGTCGACCCGAAATACGTCGCCGTCTCGGTCGAGCACTCAGCTGTGACCCATGGCCTGATCGTCGAAGGGGGCTGTTTTTCTGTCGCGCTCGTCTCACGTGAGGACAGGGAGGTGGTGCGCAGGTTCGTGAAGCCGGCCGAGCACGACGCCGAGGCCCACACGCTCGGCGGAATTGCGTATCGGGACGGGCCGAGCGGGGCGCCGATCCCCGAAGTAGCGGTCGGCTATGTGGACTGCGGGCTTCGCCATAGCCTTGACCTGGGCTCTCACTCGATGTTCGTCGGGGAGGTCCTCGACGCAGGGTTCGCNNGGGACGCAGGAGTGGCACAGGTGACCGGAACGGGCCGGGCACCAACTTCCGGCGCTCGGCGGGAAGTGACGGCTCGGGCGACGAAGCTCTCGAGACCTCGGCCCGGGACCCGCTCAGCGGCACCGGCACCGGCACCGTAGCGACGCGTCCGGCCGGCGTGGGTGACTACCGCTGGATCGGTGACGCAGCAGCCCTCGGCTCCCTCGTCGACGAGCTCATGTCGTGCGAGGCCTACGCGCTCGATACCGAGTTCCACCGGGAGAGGACCTATTTCCCGCAGCTCGCCCTGATCCAGCTCGCCTGGCAGGGGGGGATCGCCCTCGTCGACCCCCTTGCGATCGACGTCTCACCTCTGGCAAGGGTGCTGCAAGGTCCGGGTCTCGCGGTTGTGCATGCTGCGGAACAGGACCTCGAAGTCCTCGAACAGGCATGCGGGACCGTGCCGAACAGGCTGTTCGATACTCAGGTCGCGGCTGGTTTCCTGGGCCAGGTGTCCCCCTCTCTGGTCAATCTCGTCGAGCGGCTCCTCGGCGTGCGGCTGCTCAAGGGTGATCAGCTGACCGATTGGACCCGGAGGCCTTTGTCGGCTGGACAGCTCGCGTACGCCGCCGGCGACGTNNGCCATCCTGTTGTCGAGGGACCGGTCGCCCACCGAGCCGGAGGAGGCATGGTGGCGGCTCCCGCGCTCACGCCAGCTCCGAGGCGCAGCCCGCGGGGTCGCTCAGTGTGTCGCGGCCTGGCGTGAACGAAGGGCTCGAACAATGGACCTCCCGGTGCGTTTCGTCCTGCCCGATCTCGCCGTGCTGTCGATCGCCCAGCACCCGACTCGCACACGCGAGGACCTCCGGCGCACCCGGAGCCTCGACGGGCGCCATCTTGGCGGTGGCGCTGCCGAGGAGCTGCTGGAAGCGGTCGCCCACGGGATCGAGCTGGCTGCGTCCGAGCTGCGCGTGCCGCCCGCACACGAGCTGGACCAGCCCAATCGGGCTGTCACGACGCTCGCGACGGCCTATGTGGCCCAACGGGCGGGCGACTTGGAGCTTGACCCGGCGATCCTCGCCACGCGGGCTGATCTGGTCGATTTCATGCAAGATCCCCCCCACGGCCGGCTTGCCGGCGGCTGGCGCAACGACCTGGTCGGAGAGGGGCTCCAGCGCCTTGCCAAGGGGATGGCGTCACTTTCGTTCGACGGACGCGGCGCACTGGTCCTGGAGGAGCGCTCTTTCCGCCCTGTCGACCGCTAGTCAGGCGCTGGCAGTCGGGCTGTTGCTGCTCTCCGGCACGGGTCGCAGGTCGATCCGCAGTGTCAAGATCCCGTCTTCGAGCGAGCCCGCGGCATCGCCGAGCATGGCGAAGTCTTGGAAGTCGAGCTGCATCTGGCGCAGGATCATCTGCCGCTCAGCTCCCTCGACCGGCGGCATGCCGCGACGGCGCACGGCTGCGGCCCGCTCCCTGAAGCGTGCGATCATCTCGTCGGCGTCGAAACCTTCCGTCATCGCCGCCACCATAACGGCGGGCGTGGCTGTGGCGCGACCTGCCGAATCGTGACCTGGATGGAATATGCTGTAGTCAGGTGGTAGGCGACCCAGGGGGCGTCGGCGGCCAGATTGGCAGCGGCTCAGCCGGGCTACCTCATCGCTGCTGTCTGAGGCGGCATCCGCGAAATCTTGGGAGCGGCTCGTGAAAAAGGGACGTCATCGGCGTTTCGAAGAGGCGCGCAGCCTGAAGCGCGCAATCGAAGTAACAGTGGAGCCGTGTCCCGAGTGTGGGGCCGACCCCGAGGAGGAGCATGCCTCCTGGTGCCTTTATGAGTCAGAGGAGCTGGACGAGCCCGAGCAAGTCGATGAGTTCCGTCCGACCTCGCACTTTGCGACCCCGGACGTAGAGAGCAACGGAGCGCACGACCGGGTTGACGGCGACGCTTCCGGTCCTCGAAAGGGTTAGACGACTCTGTTCCCGGCGCTCGTGCCGGCGGAGGAAGCGCGAACAGTGGGATGCGCGAGCAACGACACTGCTTGGCCTCGGCGGGAGGTTCGAGTCCCCAGATAGGAGGCGAGCAGGTCGTAGACATCCTGGCCGACCATGGCGATGAGCTCGTCCCGGAGCGAGACGTACACAGGCTCACCCCCGTTGAACGCCTCGCGTGCCTCGGTGCACCACCAGCTGAACTCCGCACCACCCTCACCCCAGTGTCGCCGCCCCCATTCACCGAGCGAGCTTGTCACGTGCCCGTTCGCCACGACCGCGTCCTCACGGCGGAGCGGCAGTTGCCAGCAGACGTCCGGCTTGAGCCGCAGTGGCGGGACGCCCCTGTCGATCGCCGCGCGGTGCAGAGCGCAGCCGGCACCCCCGGGATGACCCGGGCGGTTCAAGAAGATGCAGGCACCGTCGACGAGACGGGTGGTCATGACCCCCTTCGAGTCGCGCTTGAGCACGCCGGTCTTCCGCCGGCCCTTCGAGCGGAACTGCCACTGCTCGGCGGAAAGCGTCCCGGCAGCGGTTGCGACGCGCTCGGCGTCGGCCTCGTCGGTGAAGTGCGCTCCGTACGAACAGCAGCCCTCCATCCGGTCGGGTGTTGGCTGCGTGAGGACTCCCCGGCATCCGGCGCCGTAGATGCACTGCCAAGGGCTCGACAGGAACGTCACGTCGACGAGCCAGGTCCGCTCCTCGGCGGGGTCCTCGAAGCTCACCCATTCATGAGCGTCCAACGGTGCGTCGGGCACAAGGGCCATCCGGTCACGGTAGCGTCCTCGTCAGTGTCCGAGGTGATCCGTGTCACGCCCGCCGCACTCGAGGTGGTGCGCAAGGTCCTTGCCGACGAGCCCGAGCCGGAAGGTCTCGCCCTCTGGCTCGAGGTGAACGGCAGCGCGAACGGTGCCTACACCTACGACCTCTGGTTCGGGTCGAAGTCCCAGATCCGGCCGGGCGACGCCCAGCAGCTCGAGGGCGACCTCCCGATCGTCATACCCGAGCAGAGCCTCGAACGTGTTCGCGGCGCCGTGCTGGACGTGAACCAGATAGCCGGCGAGGCGGGTCTGGTGGTCATCAACGCGAACACGCCTCCGCCGGCGGCCGCACAGGTCCTGTCCCGGGGCGATCTCACCGGCCCTGTCGCTCAACGCGTGCTCGAAGTGCTCGAGCGGGACGTCAATCCGCAAATTGCGATGCACGGCGGGCGGGCCGCGTTGGTCGCGGTCGAGGGCCCGATTGCCTACGTCGAGATGTCGGGCGGCTGCCAGGGGTGCGGCATGGCTCGGGCGACGTTGAGCCAGGGCATCGCCGTCGCCATCACCGATGCCGTTGCTGAGATCAGCGAGGTCGTGGACGTGACCGACCACATGTCGGGGATGAACCCGTACTTCGAGCCGGGAATGACCTGAGCCCCGCCGGGCTGACCCAGGTGAAGGGCCACGGCCAGGACAACGACAACTACGGTGGTGGGGTGCGGAGTCGACGAGCGGGAATGGGTGAGCACGTGCTGCTCGTCGGGATGATGGGCTCGGGCAAGTCGACTGTTGGCCGTATCGTGGCGGACCGGATGCGGCGTCCTTTCCGAGACAGCGACGCCGATGTCGAGAGGCGGACCGGCAAGAGCGTTCCCGCGATATTTGCTGCCAGGGGCGAACCTGCCTATCGCGCGGAGGAGCGCGCCGTGTTGTGCGCCGCGCTCACGTCGCTTGTGCCGTCGGTCATCGCCGTCGCAGGCGGCGCGGTGATCGATCCCGAGACGCGACGCCGGCTGCGGTCCGCCGGCGTCGTCGTGTGGCTCGACGTGGCGCCCCACGCCTTGGTCGCCCGGGTGGGCGCCGGCGCCGGCCGGCCCCTCCTCGCGGTGGACCCGGCGGGCACCCTCGAGCGGCTCGACGCGCGCCGGAGGCCTGTTTACAGGGAGCTCTCAGACGTCGTACTGCACGTCGGTGCGCGCCGTCCCGAGGCGCTCGCCGAGGACGTCGTGCGCGCAGCCCGGACGCAGTTCGACGGCCCGACCGATGGGCGGTCGTCGTGGTGAGCGGCCGTGCGCCCGGTGCCGCGTGGTCGCAGGACGATCCGGGCAGCCGCGAGCCGACGCGTGTAAGGGTCGAGCTCGCAGAGCGTGGCTACGACGTGCTCGTGGGCCCCGGCGTGCGGGAGGAGGTCTCCAGCTGCCTTCCTCCTGGCGCTCGCCGCGCGACCGTGGTGACCCAGGCCGGAATCGGGGTCGAGGTCGACCCGGGCCTGCCGTTCCAGGTCGTGACGATCCCGGACGGGGAGCGGGCAAAGTCGCTCGCCACAGTCGAGGAGATCTGCCGGTTCATGGCCCGCGGCGACATGCACCGTAGCGATGTCGTCGTGGCCGTCGGTGGCGGGGTAGTGACCGACGTCGCCGGCTACGCGGCGTCGAGCTACCACCGTGGCACTGCGGTCATCAACGTCCCGACCACGCTGCTCGGCCAGGTCGATGCGGCGATCGGCGGGAAGACCGGCGTCAATCTCCCGGAGGGCAAGAACCTGGTGGGCTCGTTCTGGCAGCCGCTCGGAGTCTTCTGCGACACCGAGACCCTTGCGAGCCTGCCGAAGCGCGAATGGCGGTCCGGCCATGGGGAGATGGCGAAGTACGCCTTCTTGGGAGTGGAGGATCTGGACANNCCCGGTGCGTGGCGTGCAAGGCCCAGGTAGTCGCCAGCGACGAGCGCGACGGAGGTCGCCGAATGATCCTGAACTACGGTCACACCTTGGCCCATGCCCTCGAGGCGGCCGGCTTCACCAGCGAGGACGCGAGCAGTCCTGAAGCCGAGCTTCGCCACGGCGAAGCGGTTGGCATCGGCCTCGTGTTCGCGGCCGAGCTCGCGCAGCTCATGGGCAGGATAGGGACGTCCCGGGTCGAGCGGCACCGTCGAGTCGTCGCCGGCTATGACTTGCCGGTGAGCCTTCCTCCCGGCGCAGACCCCGCCGCTCTGGTCCAATTCATGACCCGGGACAAGAAGTCGGCAGGTGGCCTCACCTTGATGCTCGACGGTCCGGGCGGTGTCGAGCCAGTTCGCGACGTTCCCCCCGAGCTCGTGCACGAGGCGCTCGATGCACTCCGAGGCGACCGATGAGTGCCTCCGGGAACGACCGCACCGGACGACGCCCGGTCCTCCTGCTCCTCAGCGGCCCGAACCTCGGCCTCCTCGGCGAGCGCCAGCCCGAGATCTACGGCACCGCGACGCTCGCAGACCACGTCGACCGCGCCGACAAGGCGGCGACCCGCTCAGGATTCGAGTTGAAGCACCTGCAGAGCGAACACGAGGCCGACCTCGTCGCAGCCGTCCACAACGCGCGCGGCACCGTCGAAGCGATCGTGGTCAACGCCGGCGCCCTCTCGCACTCGAGCTGGGCACTTCACGACGCCCTGGCAGCCTTCGACGGCATCGTCGTCGAGCTTCACCTGTCCAACCCCGATGCCCGGGAACCCTGGCGTCGCCAGTCGGTCGTGGCGCCGGTGGCCGACGGGACCGTGGCCGGCTTTGGCGGGCTCGGATACGAGCTCGCCGTCGAGGCCGCAGCGCGACTTGTCAACGGGCGCAACAGCGGACCTCCTGGCGCCTAGCATCTCCGCCCATGCCGACTGGCTCCGATCGTCCCGACCTCGCCGCGATGGATGTCGCCGGCCGCATCCCGCGGCTGGCTGCCCGTTTTGCCGAGCTCGGGTGTGATGGCCTGCTCGTCACCAATCTCACCAACGTCCGGTACCTGACCGGCTTCACGGGATCGGCGGGGCTGCTCCTCGTCTTTCCCGACGACGCGCTGCTCGTGTCCGACGGCCGCTATGGCGAGCAGGCGGTCGCGGAGGTCACCGCAGCGGACGTACCGGTGCGCATAGAGATCGGCCAGCCAGCCGTCCAGGCGGCGACGATTGAACACGCGGTGAACAGCTTGCGACGCCTGGGACTGGAGGCCGACGACATCACCTGGAGCGCCCAGCAGCGTCTCGCCGCCGCGCTCGCACCGGGGACGAAGCTCGTCGCGGTGCCCGGTGCGGTCGAGCGGCTTCGTGCCGTCAAGGACGAGGGAGAACTTGCACGGATCGAGTGCGCGGCGGACATCGCCGACGTGGCCTTCGCCCAAGTAAAGGAGCTCCTGTGCGAGGCGCCCACGGAGGAGGAGTTCGCGATCGCCCTCGACTTCGAGATGCGCCGCCGCGGGGCCGAAGCGATCGCGTTCGAGTCGATCGTGGCGAGCGGCCCCAACGGCGCGCTTCCTCACGCTCGACCGTCCAGTCGCCGTGTCGACGGAGGCGAGCTCGTTGTCGTCGACTTCGGGGCGATCGTGGACGGCTACCGGTCGGACATGACTCGTACGGTCAGCGTCGGGGCGCCTCGGCCCGATGAGCTCCGCGAGTTGCTCGAGGCGGTCATGGTCGCGCAGCGTGCCGGTATACGCGCCGTCCGCGCCGGCGTGACCGGGGGCGAGGTGGACGCCACGTGCCGTGAGTCACTCGAGTCGGCTGGTCTCGGAGAGGCGTTCCTGCACGGGACCGGTCACGGCGTCGGCCTCGAGATCCATGAGGCCCCGTCGGTCGCGCAGGACTCCACTGATATCCTCGAAGCGGGCGCTGTCGTGACCGTGGAGCCCGGCGCCTACCTTTGCTCAAGTGGCGGCGCGCGCATCGAGGACACCTTGGTCGTCACGACGACCGGCGTTCGNNGACCTCCCTGAAGGACTGTTCACGGTCGTCGAGTTCCAGCACGTCAAGCCCGGCAAGGGCGGTGCCTTCGTCCGGACCAAGCTGCGCAACGCACGCACCAAGGCGGTGATCGAGCGCACCTTCAGGGCCGGTGAGCCGCTCGAGCAGGCGGTGATCGACAAGAGGGAGATGCAGTACCTGTACCGGGACGGCCAGGAGTACGTCTTCATGGACAACGTCTCGTACGACCAGATCCACGTGAGCGAGTCGTCGCTCGTCGATGCCGCTTCGTACCTCAAAGAAGGCGACTCGGCGGTGATGCAGATGCACGAGAGCGAGATCGTCGGCGTCGACCTGCCGGCCGCCGTCGAGCTCACGGTCACAGAGACAGAGCCCGGATTCCAGGGTGATCGAGTTTCTGGTGGCCGAAAGCCCGCGACCCTCGAGACCGGCCTTGTCGTCCAGGTGCCGTTGTTCGTCAACCCCGGCGAACGCATCAAGGTCGACACCCGGACCGGTGAGTACCTCACCAGAGCCTGAGGGCTCGTCGCGCCACGTACTGCCGGGCGCCAGGCGCCGGGCGCGCGAGCGGGCACTCGAGTTGCTCTACGAGGCCGAGACCAAGGACTTGAGCCCCACCCAATTGCTCGCGGAGCTACCGGTCGCGCCCGAGGAGTACGCCTCGCAGCTTGTCTTGGGAGTCGAGCGACGAGCCGAGGAAGTGAACCGCCTGCTGGGGTGCCACGCCACGGGCTGGGCGGTCGAGAGGATGCCGATGGTCGACCGCTGTGTGCTTCGGATGGCCGCATACGAGCTCTTGGACGAGCTCGAGGTGCCGGTGGCCGTCGTGCTCGACGAAGCGGTCGAGCTNNTCGCACGTAAAGCAGGTCCAGCGAGGCCGTACGTACGAGGAGGAGCCCGAGTGGCCGATAGAGAGAGAAGTTCCACGCGCCCTAAAGGGCGCGTTTTTGTTGCCCGTAACCAAGTCATGGACCGCGACGAGGTTCGTCGGGCCCTGGTGCGCATCGCGCACGAGATCGTCGAGCGCAATCGCGGGCTTGGAGACGTTGTCGTCATCGGGATTCAGAAAGGCGGCGTGGCGCTGGCCTCCCAGCTCGTCGCGATCCTGCGGGAGATCGAGGGAACGGCCGTGCCGTTCGGGACCATGGACGTCGCGTTCTACCGCGACGACATCGGGATGCGCCCGGTGCTGTCAGAGGAGGTCACCGACCTGCCCTTCGACTTGACGGGGCGCACTGTGGTCCTGTTCGACGACGTCCTGTTCACCGGCCGGACGGTCCGTGCTGCGCTCGAGTCCCTCGCAGAGCGCGGGCGGGCCAGCTCGGTGCAGCTGGCCGTGATGGTCGACCGCGGTCACCGGGAGCTGCCGATCCGCCCAGACTTCGTGGGCAAGAACCTGCCGACCCGGCGCGACGAGCTCGTCGAGGTATCCGAAGAGGGAGTCACGATCGGTGACCTCCTTGTCGCCGGAGAGGAAGAGGCGACCCGATGAGCGCGCCCGGCACCTCGACAAGCACAGGAGTCTCGCCGGACGAGGCTGGCGATGAGAGCGCCACGACATGGGCGANNGCGTTCGCCGAGGTGGCTGAGCGTCCGATCCCGAAGGTGCCTGCACTCAGGGGACGCACGGTGGCGACGGTCTTCATGGAGCCGTCGACCCGGACGCGTCTGTCGTTCGAGACTGCCGCAAAGCGTCTCTCCGCCGACGTCATGACCTTCACAGCCGCCACTTCGGCTGCGGTCAAGGGCGAGTCGTTGCGCGACACCGTCGAGACCATCGACGCCATGGGCATAGACGCGATGGTCATCCGCCACCACGCGTCGGGGGCACCGCTCAGGGTCACCGACTGGGTGGGCGCGAGCGTGATCAATGCCGGAGACGGCACCCACGAGCACCCGACTCAGGCGCTGCTGGACTGCTACACGATCCGTGAGGCTCTCACGGCGCGGCGCGACGGGGAGGTCCCGGCCGATCTGAAAGGACTGCGCATCGCGATCGTGGGTGACATCAAGCACTCGCGAGTCGCCCGCTCGAACGTGCTCGCCTTCACCGCGCTGGGCGCCGAGGTCGTGCTCGTGGCGCCACCGACGCTCATGCCCGCGTCCTTGGAGGGCTGGCCCGTGACCGCAACCGGTGATCTCGATTCGACACTCGGGGAGATCGACGTCATCTACCTCCTCCGCATCCAGTCAGAGCGCCTCGGCGAGGTCCTGCTGCCGTCGCTGGACGAGTACCACTGGCGCTACGGCCTGACCCGGGCGCGGGCCGACGCACTCAAGAGGGACGCTCTCGTCATGCATCCCGGGCCGATGATCCGCGGTGTCGAGATCTCGCCGGAGGTCGCCGACATGCCTGCCTCTCTCGTGACGCGTCAAGTGCGAAACGGCGTCGTCGTCCGCATGGCCGTCCTGTTCCACCTTCTCGGATCGGGGGTGATCTGATGGCGCGCCGGAACCCAGTCGTACAGATGGGCGAGATCGTCGTCCGCGGCGGGACGTTGGTGGACGAGACGGGCGAGCGGCGAGGTGACGTCCTCGTGCGGGACGGCCGGATTGTCGCCGTCGAAGAGGTGATCGACGCACCGAGGGGCGCGACCGTCCTCGACGCGGGAGGTTGTGTCGTCGCCCCGGGCCTGGTCGACCTGCACGCCCACCTGCGCGAGCCCGGTGGGGAGATAGCCGAGACGGTCGAGTCCGGGTCGAGAGCCGCCGCCCTCGGTGGCTATACGGCCGTGGTCGCCATGCCGAACACCGAGCCTGCTATCGACTCGGCAGCCGTCGCCCGCGACGTGCTCGCGCTCGGCGAAGCGGCGCTGGCCGAGATCGCGGTCGCGGGTGCGATCACTATCGGCCGNNGGGAGAGGCGTGCAGCACGCCGGGTTGATGCGCCGCGCGCTCGAGTACGCGTCGGGGCTCGGTGTCGTGCTCGCCCAGCACTGTGAGGACGAGCAGCTCGCAGCAGGCGGTCACATGAACGAAGGTGCTTGGTCGAGCCGCCTCGGGATCGCCGGCCAGCCAGCGCTCGCGGAGGAGGCGATGCTGGCGCGCGACCTCGCGCTCGTGCGGCTCACGGGCGCGCCCATGCACTTCCTGCACCTGTCGACAGCCGGGTCGGTCGAGATGATCCGCAGGGCCAAGGCAGNNTCGACGCCATAGCGACCGACCACGCGCCCCATGCTCCCGAACGGAAGGAGGACCCATTCGACGAGGCTCCCGCTGGGATGCTCGGTCTCGAGACCGCGCTCTCCGTCGCCTACAGCGCCCTTTGCGCGGGCCCGGAGGAACGCGACGACGGGGCCGGTGCCGGCTGGGTGCCACGGGGAGCTGGGGCGCCCGTGTCCATGCAGGACCTCTTCGGCTTGTTCTCCTGGCGGCCGGCTCGCATCGCCGGGCTCGACCAGGATCGCCGGGGCGCCGTGGGCAGCCTTGGCGGTCAGGGCGGCCCACTCCGGCCCGGCGCGGCCGCGAACCTCACGGTGTTCGACCCGAGCTTCGAATGGGTCGTGGACCCGAGCCGCCAGGCCAGCCGGAGCCGCAACACGCCCTATGCCGGTCGCCGGCTCACCGGCAAGGTAAGGCACACGGTGTTCGCAGGCGAGGTCGTGGTCCAGGACGCCGTGTCACAGCGATGAACGAGGCTCCGGGCCCGGCGCAGTGAGGCACCGCAACAAAGCCGCCGAGGTCGATCTCGCGACCTCGGTCGCGACCGTGCGGCTGCCGACCGCGGTGATGACGGCCTCGGGTACCGCCGGGCACGGGGCCGAGCTCGGTGCCTATTTCGACCTCTCGGCCATCGGTGCCGTCGTCGTGAAGTCGTTGTCGGCCGATCCGTGGCCGGGCAATCCCCGTCCTCGCGTGTGCCCGGTGCCGGGGGGCATGCTCAACGGGGTCGGGCTCCAAGGGCCTGGTGTCGCAGCGTGGCTCACAGACGAGCTGCCCGCCCTCGAGGCGTCCGGGGCCCGGGTGGTGGTCAGCATCTGGGGACGCCGGGTCGAGGACTACGCGCGCGCGGCGTCATTGTTGGCGCAGGCCCCGGCGTGCGTGGTCGCCGTCGAGGTGAACGTCAGCTGCCCCAACCTGGAGGACCGGAGCCGCATGTTCGCCCACTCGCCAACAGCGACCGGCGCGGTCGTGACGGCGTCCGGGGCCTGCGGCCGGCCGCTATGGGCCAAGCTCTCGCCGAACACGTCCGATCTCCTCGCTGTCGCCGAGGCCGCGCTCGCGTCGGGTGCCGAGGCGCTCACGCTCACCAATACGCTTCTCGGGCTCGCGATCGACACCGAACGGCGGGCACCCGTGCTCGGCGCGGCGGGCGGAGGGCTCTCAGGAGACGCCCTCCACAGCGTCGCCCTGCGGGCGGTCTACGACTGCCGGGCGGCTTTCCCCGGTGCCGGCATCGTCGGGGTCGGCGGCGTGAGTGACGGGCTCGGAGCCGTGCGAATGCTTCTTGCCGGGGCGGATGCGGTCCAAGTCGGGACCGCGACGTTGGCCGATCCGAGGGCCGTGCTCCGAGTACAGGCCGAGCTCGCGGCGTGGTGTGCCCGACACCGGGTGGGCGCAATTCGCGAGCTCGTCGGGGCTGCGAACGACAAACTGAGACGAGGCGAGCCGTGATGGTGCCGGACGAGGTTCCACCGACGGTGCGGGACCGGCTTGTGCTCGCGCTCGACGTCGCAAGCCTCGACGAGGCGCTCGAGCTCGCCACTCGACTGCGGCCGTGGTTCTCGGTCGCCAAGGTCGGCTTGGAGCTCCTCTCAGCCGAGGGCCCGCTGGCGGTCGACGCGCTCTTGGACGAGGGCTTCCGGGTGTTCGTGGACTTGAAGCTCCACGATATCCCGACGACGGTCGGCCGCGCCGCCCGGAGGATCGGGTCTCTCGGCGCGTCCTACGTAACGGTGCACGCGGCAGGTGGCGAAGA
>PMVZ01000244.1:0-2850 GCA_003166375.1 Acidimicrobiaceae bacterium
GGACATGGCAACGTTGTATACCGGTGTGGCTCGCGCTGCCAAGCTGGGTCAGTCTTCGAGCGCAGCGGCGGGCACAAGGCGGGCGGGCGGGCGGGCAGCACGGTTCCACGACGCCCAAAGGGCCTTCGCGAGCCGGGCGCCTGTCGAACCGGTCTCGACCGACCCGCTCCCACGCAGCTCTTCGACTGCGCAAATGCCTCGGATCGAGCTCGTGAGGAAGACCTCTTCGGCCGAGGCGAGGTCGCGGAGTGCGAATGGCTCGTCCGACACCTCGAAACCCTCGGCCGTCGCCACCCGGAGCACTGCCTCGCGAGTTGTCCCGGCGAGGACGCGCCCGTCGACCGGCGGCGTCCGGACGACGCCCCTGAGGACCGCGAAGACGTTGGCCGCCTCGGTCTCCAGGACGGCACCATCCTCGTCGAGGAGAAGGAGCTGCTCGTGCCGCCGGAGACCGAGCAACTCGCGCCGGCCGGCCAGGACCCGGCGATCGTGCCATTTGTGCCGGCCCAGGCCGCCCGGAAAGAGGGCCGGGACCAAGGCCACGCAAGAGCCGGGTGAGCCGGAGAAGGCCTCTGGAGCCGTCGAGATCGAGATCTCGGTCCCGAGAGCCCCGCTCGAGGACGGGTACGCGCGGACACGAAGGCGCTGGGGGCCTGACCGGCCGGCCGCTGTCTCCGTCGCCTGCGCGCCAAGGCGGGATGGAAGTCGTGATCCGTAAAGGCACGAGACGCTCGCCGCCAGCCGGCCGAGGTGCGACTCCAGCTCGACAGGCCTGCCGCCTATCACAAGGATGGTCTCGAACACGCCCGAAGCGAGGTCGGCGTGACCGGGTGATTCTTGGGCCCTCGCGACTGGCGGCACACCGGTCCCGCCACGCCGGGGCCCGCACTCGAGCTCCGCCCCAACGGCTGCGAGCAGCGGTCGAGCCTTGTCGAAGCATTCCTCGAGCTCACGATCGGGGTCCGAGTCGGCCACGACGCCGCCCCCGACCCCGAGCCAGACCTTCCCCTCTGCCAGTTCGAAGGTCCGGATCGCGACGTTCAGCTCGAGACCCGTCAACGGGCTCGCGATCCCGACCGCGCCGGTGTAGACCTCGCGAGCCGTTCCCTCGAGCACGCTCACGAGCTCCATCGCGCGGACCTTCGGAGCGCCGGTGACCGAACCCGGGGGGAAGGTGGCCCGCACCAGGTCGGAGTCGGTCACCCCATCGCACAGCTCGCCTGTCACATCAGAAACGAGATGCCATACACCCGGGTGCTCCTCGGCCCTCCACAGCTCGGGCACCGCGACGCTGCCGTAGCGGCACACCCGCCCAAGGTCGTTGCGCACCAGATCAACGATCATCAGGTTCTCCGCCTGGTCCTTCTCCGAGCCGAGCAACTGTGCGCGCTGGTTCGAGGACGAGCCCTGACGCCTCGTCGTTCCCTTGATGGGCGAGCTCAGGACCTTGCGGCCCGTGCGCTTGAGGAAGAGCTCGGGCGAGAAGCTCGCAACCGCCAACGAAGGGTGCCCCAGGAAAGCGCCATATCGCGGCACCAGACGATCCGCGCCGGCGCAGAAGAGCTCGAGCGGGTCCCCGGAGAACCGGGCCTCGAGCCGCGTGCACACATTGACCTGGAACACGTCGCCCGAACGGATGTGCTCGATCGCACGCGACACCGAGATGAGATGCGTCTCCGGCGCCGGTCTCAAGTGGAACGTCCCGCACTCGAACTCGCCGGTCCCCACCTCAGGCTCGCCGGCGCGGCGCAGCCATTCAAGAAGGCGTGCCTCGAGTCGTTCTGACTGCTCGTCTGACCAGAGCGCTTCGAACCACCAGTTGCCTGAGTCGTCACAGGCCACCAAGTGGTCGTAGAAGCCGAGTATCGAGCCCGGCAACGGCACAGGGCGCTGTGGCGGGGGCGGGAGCCGCTCGACAAGCCGTCCGAGTCCGTAACCGAGATATCCGACCCAACCACCCCCAGTGGCACCGGGCAAGGCGGCCGTGATCTCGGGCTGGCGATCAAGCACGGCGAAGGGGTCGTCGGCGTCTTCGACGACGAGCAGCGGGTCCGAGCCGACCAGCGCACGTCCGCCCGACCACGAGCCGACGAGCGCGAACGGCCGGGCATCGCGGCCGGCGGCCCGCAGCACGGCGCTCGGGCTCTTGTGCATCGCGAGCGGCACCCTCACGACCCGGGCCGAGGGCGGGACGCGCGCCGACTCGCTACGCTCGGCAGTCATGGCACTCGACACCCGTGGCTGGCTCGACCGTTACACAGCGGCGCTGGGCTCGCCACCCATCACAGACGAGGACGTCGAAACGCTCCTCGCGCTCGCCGGGGTCGCTGCACACGCATCCGAGCGTAAGGCGGCGCCCGTCACTTGCTACCTCGCGGCGCGCTCGGGTGTGTCAATAGTCGAAGCTCTCGCGGCGGCCGAGCGCCTCGCGGACGAGCTCGCGGAGCCTGGAGATCCGCACGACGCCGATTGAAACTGCGCGCCGGCTCAGCGCGCGGCCTCGGGTCTGGACCTGAGGGGACTTTGCCTCTCTTGAACCGCAGCGCCGGGATCGTCCTGGTCGGGGGGAGCTCGACGCGGATGGGCGGTTCGAAGCCCCTCTTGGAGTGGCACGGTTCAACGCTCGTGCGGCGCGTCGCGGGGCTCGTGGCCCGTGGCGTAGGCGGCCCTGTCGTGCTCGTCCGTTCGCGGGGCCAGTCGCTCCCCTTGCTTCCCGACGCCTTCGAAGTCGTCGACGACCTCGAGGAGGGCCGAGGTCCACTTGGCGGGCTCAGCGCCGGGCTGGAGGCACTTGCGGGTCGCGCCGAGGTCGCGTACGTGTCGTCGACAGACGTGCCGTTTCTCCATCCG
>PMVZ01000244.1:2867-11453 GCA_003166375.1 Acidimicrobiaceae bacterium
GAGGGAGCTCGACGAGGCGGCGCTTCTCGCCGACACGGACCTGGCACGCTTTGACCCGGGACTCGAGTCGGTGACGAACCTGAACGACCCGCACGAGTACCGAGCCGCAGCTTCCCGCCCGCCTCCAACAGTTCAGGTCCAATGGTTCGGCGAAGGGGCTTGCTCAGGGTGCCCGGTCCCATCCGGCACCGCGGTTCAGGCCGGCACCGCGGTTCAGGCCGGCACCGCGGTTCAGGCCGGCTTTTCAAGGCGAGTCACGATCCGGGCGGCCACGCTCAAAGCCGCCGCCGAAGCGGTCGACGTGGCGCTCGGCTCGCGTCTCGTCGCCGCGTTGAACGGAGACCGGATGCGCCAAGACCCCGAGGAACCCCTCGCCGAGGGAGACGTGGTCTCGTTCGCCGGGACAGGGACCGGCCCATGACTACGGTCGCGGAAGCACTCGAGGCCTGGTACTCCGCATGCGCGAACGCCTCGTGCCCAGATCGCGTGGAACCGCTGCTGCTTCCTCTGTCAAAAGCCGTCGGCCGGGTCACGGCCCAAACGGTGTGGGCTCCCCGGTCGTCGCCCCCCTTCGACGGCTCCGCCATGGACGGCATCGCCGTGCGGGCGTCGGACACGACCGGTGCCAGAGATTGCGCGCCACTCCTGATTCCCGAGGGCGCCTTCGAGGTGATCGACACCGGGGATCCTCTCCCCGACGCATTCGACGCCGTGGTGATGCGCGAGCACGTCAGGTTCGCGAATGGAGGAGCCGAGCTAAGGGCCGAGGTCGCGCGCTACCAGAACGTGCGGTCGATCGGCGAGGACATCGTCGCCAACGAGCTCCTCCTCTTCGAGGGTCACCGACTACGCCCAGTCGACGTCGCCGCCTGCGGTGCCGCGGGCTTGACCGAGGTGCTCGTCCGGCGCAAACCGATCGTGGCTGTGCTGCCGACCGGCGACGAGATACGGCCGATCGGCACCGACATCGCACCGGGCCAGTTCTACGACACGAACTCGCTCATGCTGGCCGCGCTGGCAGAGGAGATCGGATGCGAGGCGATCGTGCTCCCGATCGAGCCGGACGACCCCGACGGCATCGGTCTCGCCGCCCTGAAGGCCGCCGCCACGTGCGATCTGCTGATCATCGTCGCGGGCGCGAGTGCGGGTCGCGACGACTACACGGTGGAGGTGATCAAGCATCTGGGTGTTCTTGCGGTGCACGGCGTTGCAGTCCGCCCCGGGCACCCGGTCGTGCTCGGGGCGATCGACTCCACGCCTGTGCTGGGAGCGCCCGGCTATCCNNCCGCCGTCCGTGCACGACTCGCCCGCAAGATCGCCTCACCGGGTGACTTGGACGAGTGGGTGCGAGTCCGTCTCGGCCGGGTCGACGGCCGACTCCTGGCAACAGCGCTTCCTCGCGGCGCGGGTGTGCTGACCTCGCTCGTGCGAGCCGACGGGCTACTGCTGATACCAGCCGGTGCAGAGGGCCACGTGGCAGATGCCGAGGTGGAGGTCCGGCTCCTCAGAGAGATGGGCGAGCTCGACAACACCATCGTGGTGATGGGCTCGGACGACGTCGCGCTCGACCTGGCGGCATCCTCACTGCGCAGTGGAAATGCACGGCTGACACTTGCAGTGACGAACGTCGGCTCGCTCGGTGGTCTTGCGGCGCTGAGGGACGGGCTCTGCCATCTCGCCGGATCACATCTGCTCGACGCCGAGACGGGCGACTACACCCTCTCCTGGCTCGATCAAGTGCTCCCCGGGCGCGACATCGCCGTCGTACGGCTCGCCGTTCGGGAACAAGGCCTCATCGTCGCGCCCGGCAACCCGCTCGGCCTGAGCGGCATCGAGGACTTGGCGCGCGGCGGGCTCAGGTACGTGAACCGCCAACAGGGCTCGGGCACACGTGCGCTCCTCGACTACGAGCTCGCTCGCTTTGGCATCGCACTCACGTCGATCCTCGGCCACGACCGGGAGGAGCACACGAACCTGGCGGTCGCCGCTTCGGTCGCCGCGGGGCGCTTTGACTGCGGCCTCGGCGTGCTCGCAGCCGCTCGGGCATTCGGGCTCGACTTCGTCCGGGTTCGAAGCGAGCCGTTCGATCTCGTGCTGAAGGTGGCCTCGCTCGAGGACCCACTGCTGGGCCCGTTCTGGGACCTTCTGTCGTCGGACGGCTTCCAGGCCTCGGTGCGAGCGCTCGGCGGCTACGACACCTCGGAGACGGGCAAGCGGATTCTTTGAGGCACGCCGTCACCTTTCGGCTTCGAGGTCCCAGCTCAACCCGGCCGGCGGCTCAGTTCCGGCGAGTGTGTGAAGGCGGCACCGGAGGAGGCGAGACATAGCCGGAAAGCTGCCCGCCGTTGCCCGTGATATCGGACTTGTACTGGTCGTTACCGGCCTCGACGACGCTGAAGCCGGTCCGTTCTCCATCACCGTTCACGACATCTGGGCCCTTCGCACCGGGCGAGTAGGTGATGACGACCGCCACGTGCTGAGCCTGCAAGGTCTGCAGGTCGAGCCCGTACACGGCGACGTCCCCGGGTTGGGGCACGTAGTCGGAGCCGACCAGGTGCCAGGTGTGGTGCGCGACTCCCCACAGGTAAAAGCTCGCCGAGGCCGCGTTCAGGTCGTCCGGGGCGAAGCCATAGACGAACCGGACACCGGCTCTTCGCCAGACCCAAGTGGCAAAGTCGGCGCACCATTGCTCGTCGCGGTTCGAGTTGGGGCAGTCGACGGTCCCGGCATGCCAGTAGGCACTGAAGCGGTTGCAGTAGGTATCGGGAGGATCGGTCTTGTAGCCGAGTTGGCTTGTGGCGAGCGCGACGATCCGGGCGCGTTGCGGGGACAGCTGTGGGCCGCCGTTACGGCCGAAAACTAGCGCCGAGACCATGACCAGGACGACTGTCACCAGTGCCAGGGTGAGGCGCCTTCTCCGGATCGCAGCTCCGCGCGCGCCGCGCGCCTGGCGCTGTCGGGCGGCCGCAGCCACACGATCCCTCCGTTGGCTGGACGGGCTGCTCGGCGGGGGCACATCGGGGCGTCCCCGCGGGGTCGACGGCCACGGCAGGTCGGAGGTGGCCGGCACCCCTCAACTCTGGCGCGTCGGGTCTCTCCAGGGGTGTCACCCTTGTTGTAGCGGGTCCTCGGGAGCGTCCCAGGGAGGGAACGACACCTGCGGTCTGAAGACCTGCCAGCGTGGCCGGCTTCCACCCTCGAGTCCGGCTCTTGAACAAGGGCTTACACCCGAGGACCCGATGGACACGCTACGACTCCGGCGCCCCGAACGAAAGGGCTTTGTCCGACAGGGCCGCAACCGCGTCAGAACCAGTGGAGGTACGGATGGCCGAAACGCCAAACGATGACTTCGACCTTGCCGACGATGTACGAGGCCGCCAGGGTGCCCCACGCTCGGCTGTCGAGAGAGTTCCCACGGCAATCACCCATCATGAAGTAATGGTCGGGAGGGATCCTGGTCGTCGCGATGTTCTGGGCGGCCTCCGCGCACGATCCGGTCAGTGTCGGTAGCCACGGCTCGGCAAGAGGCCTCCCGTCGATGAGCACCGTGCCACGCATCGAGGAGATCGTCTCTCCGGGCAGCCCGATGACCCGTTTGACCAGATCGGCGTCGGCGGTGTCCGTGTCGGCCGGTGGACGACGGAACACGACGATGTCGCCCCGATGAATCGTGTAGCCGATCTTGACGACGACTATTCGATCTCCGAGCTGCAGCGTCGGCAGCATCGAGCCGGTGGGCACGTAGAACGTCTGCACCACGAACGCCCGTAGGCCTCCCGCGACGAGCACCGCGATCACGAGGACCGCCGCCCATTCGAGCATTTGACGTCGCCAAGTCCCCTTGTGCACGCCGGCCGTGGTGGCCGGTGGCGGCGCGGGCGCGCGCGTCTCGTTCGAATCGATCACAGTCTGAGCAGCTTAAGCCGGGAGAACCACCGACTTCCTACGGGTCGTCGCCGTGTGGCTCGCGCCCTCGTCCTCCNNTGCGCTGCGGTCGGAGCGTCCAGCACGACGAGGTCGCCGCGAGACCCGGGCGCGAGGGCACCGAGGTCGTCACGGTGAAGAGCGCGTGCACCTCCGGCAGTGGCAGCGAAAAGCGCCTCGTCGGGCGTCATGTGCATTTCGCGTACGGCCAGGGCGATGACGAACGGCATGCTCGTCGTGTAGCTGGTTCCCGGATTGCAATCGGTCGCGAGTGCAACCGCGACACCTGAGTCGAGCAAACGGCGAGCATCCGGGTACGGCGAGCGCGTGGAGAACTCCGCCCCGGGAAGAAGGGTCGCCACCGTGTCAGATCCGGCCAGCGCATCGACGTCCGCCCCGTCGAGATGAGTGCAGTGGTCCGCGGACGCAGCGCCCATCTCGACGGCGAGCTGGACGCCGGGACCATGAGACAGCTGGTTCGCGTGCACCCGCAGGCCGAGCCCGTGGGCACGCCCGGCTTTCAGGATCTCCCGGGCCGCGTCAGGGCCGAACGCACCTTGTTCACAGAAGACGTCGCACCACCGGGCTTTCGGAGCGCACGCTTCGAGCATCGGGCCGGTCACGAGCGCGACGTACTCCTCCTCCCTCCCGCGGAACTCGGGTGCCACGACGTGAGCGCCGAGATAAGTGACCTCCTCGGCGATCGTCTCGGCCACCTCGAGGCATCGCGACTCGTCTTGGACCGTCAGGCCATAACCCGACTTTGTCTCGAGCGTCGTCGTGCCCTGGGCCTCGGCCTCCCGCTTGAGCTTGGCGGCCATCGCCATGAGCACGCTCGAAGAAGCAGAACGCGTCGCTGCGACGGTGGCCGATATCCCTCCGGCGTCGTAGCGCGTTCCCGCCATTCTCGCCGTGAACTCCTCCACACGGTCGCCGGCGAAGACGAGATGTGTGTGCGAGTCCACGAATCCGGGAACCACGCATCGCCCGGCCGCGTCCAGCACTTCGTCGGCCGCCGGCGATGTTCCGGCCCCTCCGATCCAGACCACTGTGCCGTTCTCGACTACAAGGTCGACGTCCTCCAGCACGCCGAGTGCTCCTGATCCGAGCTCCGGGCGATTGGTGACGAGCAGCCCGATGTCGCGGACGAGCAGAGACCCGACAGGCGGCCTCACAGTTCGGCCTCACGGTCACGAAGGCTCGCGAGCACTTCCTTCATCGCCGAGGCGAGCTCGCCAACAGCTTCAACAGCTCGTCGTGGATGCGGCCGTTGCTCGCGAGCCCAGAGCCGCCCTCGTAGCCCGGCACACCGCGCCAGTCCGTGAAACGCCCGCCCGCCTCCGAGATGATCACAGGCATCGCAGCGACGTCGTAGGGCTGGGCCCACACATCGGCCATCGCGTCCAGCCTCCCTGTCGCGACGAGGGCGTAACCGTAGCCGTCACCCCATGTGCGAAGTTCGAGACCGGCTCGTCTCACCCCGAGCAACACGGTCTCGTCCCACTCGCCGAAGCTGCTCGTGGAGAGGTAGCTCTCCGCAAGCTCACTGCGCTCGCTCACCCGAGCGGGCACGCCGTTGCAGTAACAGCCCAGCCCTCGCGCCGCATAGACAGTCTCGCCGAGAGCGGGCACGTTGATCACGCCGAGGGCGATGCCATGCTCGTCCTCGAGAGCCAGCAGGTTCGAGTACAGACCGACGCCGTGGGTGAAAGCCAGTGTCCCGTCGATCGGGTCGAGGATCCACCGGCGCCCGGTCCCGCTGGGCTTCTCGACCTCTTCTTCCCCGAGGATCCCGTCGTCTGGGTGCCGCAGCTCGAGCTCCTCGCGGATNNTTCTCGAATTCGTCCGTCATGGGATCCCTCCTGCAAGCCGACCGTAGGGCTCCCCGGCCGGCGCCGCAAGAATCGCTCAAGGCCCGACCGGGAGGGCCGATACTCCGAAGATGGACCGGACTCGTCGATCGCGCCCGCATTTCTGCGGACAGCTTGCCGCCATCGTGTGCCTTCCCTTGATCCTGGCAAGCGCTCCGGTTGCAGCCGGCACGACCAGATCGGCCGCGGACGCGCGGGCGACGTCTCCGAAGGGCCCACCGGTGCCCGGCGCACCGAACTGCCAGATGTTCCCTGCGGACAACGTCTGGAACACCGACATATCCAAGCTTCCAGTCAACAAGCACAGCGCGACCTGGATGGCGAAGATGGACGCCTCCACCACGAACCTCCATCCTGACTTCGGCCCCGACGAAGGCGGCTATCCGTACGGGATCCCCTGGACGGTCGTCAACCCCAAGACGCAGGCCTTCATCCACCTGAGCTTCGAGTACGCGGACGAGAGCGACAGGGGTCCTTACCCGTTCGGCCCGAGCACGCCCATCGAAGGCGGCCTGAACGCTTCGGGAGACCGGCACGCGCTCATGGTCGATCCGGCGACGTGCGTCCTGTACGAGCTGTGGGACGCGCACTATGTCTCTAGGTCCGCTTCGACCGCCGGCTCCGGCGCCATCTGGAGCCTGAGCTCGAACGCCCTTCGTCCCGCGAGTTGGACGTCTGCCGACGCGGCAGGGCTCCCGATCCTGCCGGGCCTCCTCAAGTACCAGGAGGTGCTCTCGGGCAAGGTCGACCATGCGATCCGGTTCACGGCCGAATGCACCGACGACGCCTACATCTGGCCGGCGCGTCACGAGGCCGGGTCCTGCGGTGCCGATTATCCCCCGATGGGAGCACGTTTCCGGTTGAGCGCCAGCTTCAGCGCCTCTGAGATCTGCAAGCCGGGCTCGCCCTACTGCTCTCAACTGGCTGTGGTCATCACCGCAATGCAGCACTACGGCCTGATGCTCGCCGACAACGGCAGCAACTGGTACTTCCAAGGAAGCGCTTTCCCGCAGTGGCCGATCACCCTCATCGACATGATGAAGCAGATCCCGGCAAGAGACTTCGTGGCGGTCGACGAGTCGTGCCTCGAGGTCGGCGCCGATTCCGGGCAAGCCTCGGCCGCCCACTGCCCGAAGGGCTGACCGCGGCTCCCCGAACTGCCCGCGCGGCCAGAGCCTTAAGTCAGTGGCGGGCGGCGTCGCGCTCGCGGCGCACAGCCGCAAAGCGATGGAGAACAAACGCGGCGATGACGGCGACGGCGACGGCCACGAGCACGTAACCCGCGGCACTGAAGCCCTTGGTGATCTTGGTCCACTCTCCGCCAAGCTCGTAGCCGACGAGGGCGATCGCCGTGCACCAGATGGCACTTCCAAGGAAAGTGGCCGCGCCGAAACGCACGAGGCTCATCTCCGCGATCCCGGCGGGAATCGATATGAAGGTGCGGACCACCGGCAGGATGCGGCCGAAGAACACCGCCGGCTCACCCCGTCTGCGAAACCAACGCTCGGTTCTGTCCAGGTCGGATTCGGTGAGCAGAACGTAACGACCGAGCTTCTCCACCAAGGGACGGCCGCCGAAGCGGCCGATCGACCAGCCCACGAACGAGCCGAGCAGCTCTCCGACCACGGCGAGAACGATCACGACCGCGACGTCGAGCCTGCCGGTCGAGGCCAGGTACCCGGCGTAGCCGAGAGTCACTTCGGACGGGATCGGCACGCAGGCCGCTTCGGCGAAGGTCAGCAGGACGAGCGCGAGATAGCCCCAAGACGAGAGAAGATGCTGCACGGCCCAATCTTTCCAGCTTGCTCACGGCCTTTGTCGCCATGGCATCACGAAACGAGCCGTTAGCCTCCCGTGACAGTGCCGCCCACTCGAGCCACCACTCCCGATGGCGTCGTTCTGGCCCTGCACGACCTCGGGGGCGACGGGCCACCTGCCCTCCTCGTCCACGCCACAGGCTTCCACGGCCAAGTCTTCAGCCCGCTGGCACGCGGTCTCGGGCGCCGTCTCCACTGCCTGGCGGTCGATCTCCGTGGGCACGGCGGGTCGGGAGTGCCGGCGGGCCTGGACTTCAACTGGGTCGGTTTTGGGACCGACGTCCTCACCGCAGTCGACTCGCTAAGGCTCGAGGGTGCTGTGGGCATAGGCCATTCCTGCGGGGGCGCAGCTTTGTTGCTGGCCGAGGAGACCCGACCCGGCACCTTCTCGNNCGGCGGGAGATCTTCGCCTCACGCCAGGACGCCTATGCCAACTACGCGTCGAAGCCGCCGCTGGACGTCTTGGACCCCGAAGCCCTCGCCGCCTACGTAGAGCTCGGCTTCGAAGACCTGCCCGACGGCACGGTCCGGCTCCGGTGCAGGGGCGAGAACGAAGCGCTGATCTACGAGGGCGGCTTCCGCCATCCGGCCTTCTCCCAGCTCGCCGCAGTCAACTGCCCCGTGGTGCTCGCCTGCGGCGCCGAAAGCTACAGCTTCAGCCCCGCCGCCCTGGAGCTGGTGGTGGAGCGCCTTGCGAACGGCCGCCTCGAAGTTCTCCCGGGACTCGGGCATTTCGGACCGCTCGAGCAGCCATCCGTCGTCGCTGACTCGGTGATCCGGGCCCTTGACACAGCCCGGGCGTAGCCTGGCCTCAATGTCTTCTCCGGTCACCGAGCTACCCCTTCCGAACACCCTGTCTCCCTCGAAGATCACGGCCTTTACGAATTGCCCGCTCGCGTTTCGGTTCTCGGTCGTCGAGCACCTGCCGGAGCCACCGTCGCCGGCGGCGTTGAAAGGCACGCTCGTCCACCGGG
>PMVZ01000318.1:0-2836 GCA_003166375.1 Acidimicrobiaceae bacterium
CGCCGTTCTTGGTACGGCGCTGACTGGGGGAGATGTCATGTCGAAGATGGTCATCACTCACGGCGTCGTCGATGTGGACAACTGGCTGAAGTTCAAGACAGAGCGGGCCGAGTTCATCGCCATGATGGGGGGGACGAATGTGGTGGACCACGTGGCGCCGGATGGAAGCAACAAAGTCGCTGTGGCCGCCGACGTCGAGGACGTGGAGGAAGTGCTAGCGGCCATCGCCTCCCCATCGGCTGAGCTCGCTGACGGCATGCAAAGGCATGGAGTCATCCCGCCGTTGGCGATGTATATAGAGAAGTAGTCCGAACAAGCATTCGCTGCCGAGCTCGGGAGGAGATCATCATGGCCACGGTACGCGAGGGCAACAAGGCAGTGCTGCTGGTTGTCGA
The DNA here is from genome assembly GCA_003166375.1 of Acidimicrobiaceae bacterium. Classification (GTDB taxonomy): domain Bacteria; phylum Actinomycetota; class Acidimicrobiia; order Acidimicrobiales; family Bog-793; genus Fen-455. The sequence goes on from PMVZ01000318.1 coordinate 396, forward strand.
CGTGCAAGTCGGCGTGATGGGCGAGTCGTGGGATTCCGCGCGCATCATCAAGAATGTGGCGCGCGTCGTCGAGCGGGCACGCGCGGACGGCGTGCCCGTCGTGTGGGTGCAGCACTCCGACGAGGAGCTGCCTTACGGGAGCCCCCAGTGGCAGTGGGTGCCGGAACTGGTACCCGCCGAGGGCGAGCTACTGATACACAAGAAGTTCAACTCGTCGTTCGAGCAGACCGAACTCGAAGAGGAGCTCGCCGAGCTGGGCGCGACCCACGTCGCGCTGGCCGGCGCCGCGACGAACTGGTGCATCCGCGCCACGGCCTACGGCGCCCTGGACCTGGGCTACGACCTGACCCTTATCGAGGACGCCCACACAAGGGTCACGATGGACCTCGACAACGGGACGAAGATCGAGGCGTCGAACGTCGTCGACGAGCTCAATGTCTGCATGACCTGGGTCAGCTACCCGGGCCGCACGAACGGCACCGCCACGGCCGAGCAGGTCGACTTCACCATCCCCGGCGGCAAGGTGCAGCGCCACGATGGTTGACGTCTTGCTGTTCCGCGACACGTAGGGTCAGAGATGAACTGCGCGGCGCGGCTCCGGTCCGGAAGCGGGTCAGCCTCACGTGCAGCCGCAGCTATCGCCTCGCCAGCCATAGGATCGTCCTCCTTTGCAGACGAAAGCACTCCATGAATCGGCAAGGCTGCGGCACGCAACTCCTGAAAGCGCCGCTCCAGAGCTCGACCACTCGCGAGAGTGTCGACGCACCCTCGCCGGCCGCACGGACACGGCGGGCCATCGGGCGCGACCACCGCATGTCCCAGCTCGCCTGCGAGGCCGTGTGCGCCGCGCAACAGCCGTCCGTCGGCAGTGATCCCACAGCCGATACCGCTACCAACTGTGACGACGACGAAATCCCGGAACCGCTGTCGAACGCCGAACCGATATTCTGCACACGTTGCCGCATTCGCATGGCCACGGGCCGCCCGGTAGCTTTCGCGTCACCGAGCCTTTGCACCCTCTACCGAGCCTCAACCGACTACGCGGGTTACCTCCTCGTTGCCGTCAGCCAATCAGGGCAGACGCCGGAGATCGTGGAGCTGGTGGACCAGGCTCGCGCCAGAGGCGCCCGCGCCATCGCAATCACCAACGACCCTGCCAGCCCGTTGGCGGGCTCCGCCGACCTGGTCGTCGACCTAGGTGCCGGCCAGGAACGCGCCGTCCCGGCCACCAAGACGGTGACGTCCCAGCTGGCCGCCTTCGCCATCATCGCTCAGGCACTGGGCGACCTGGGCTTGGACGACAGGTCTGCTGCCGAGCTCCCGGGCGAGGAGGACGAGGTGCTCGCCGACCCTGCCCCTGCCATAGCGCTGGGCCAGTGGTTGGAAGGCGCCGACCGCCTGGTGACTGTGGCCAGGGGCCTGTTGTACGGGGCGGCACGTGAGGCAGCGCTCAAGATCGAGGAGACAACGTCTAGGTTCACTGCCGCCTTCTCGGTTGCCGACCTCCGCCACGGGCCCATTGCCATTGCCGCCAACGGGCCACCGGTCTTGGCGTTCGCCCACTCGGGGCCGGCCAGCGCCGACGTGGCCGACATCGTTGTCGAGTTGCGCTCGAGGGGTGCCGACGCCCGCCTGCTGGGCCCAGTCAAAGGTAGCGACGTCTGCTGGTCGGCGGCAGCACCCGAAATCCTCGCCCCCATCCTGGCCGTCACCCGCGGCCAACAACTGGCGCTGGCGTTGACCTGCTTGCTCGGGCTCGACCCAGACGCCCTGCCAGGCCTCACGAAGGTCACGATCACGTGAAAGGGTTCGTACTTACCGCGTCCCGGGTCGCCACGCCCACGGAACTGCTGCACGACGGATTCGTTGTCGTGGAGGGCCGCTCCGTGCGCGAGGTAGGCCAGGGCTCGCCTCCTCAAGACCTCTTCCCCATCGTCGAGCTGGGAGAGACGCTGGTTGCCCCTGGCTTCGTCGACGTGCACGTGCACGGAGGTGGAGGCGCCCAGGTCAACTGTGCCACCAGAGAGGAGGTCGAGTCGTCGGTTCGGAAGATGGCCCAGTTCCACGCCACGCATGGCACAACCGCCCTGGTGGCCACGACTGTCTCCGACAGTCCCGAGGCGCTTNNTGCTCTGCGGCCACCGTCCATCGCTGAGTTCCATGACCTGGTTGCCCGCAGCCAGGGCACACTGAGGTTGGTCACCGTGGCGCCCGAGCTCGACGGCGCGCTGCAACTCATCGCCGCGGCTTGTGCTGCAGGAGTCGTCGTCTCCATAGGCCACACCGATGCCGACTATGAGACTGCGACCGCTGCCTTCGAGGCCGGCGCCAGGCACGCCACGCACTTGTTCAACGCCATGGCCCCGATCCACCATCGCCGGCCCGGCCCGGTGGCGGCAACACTCGCCGACGATCGGGTGTACCTGGAGATCATCGCCGAC
>PMVZ01000318.1:2848-3786 GCA_003166375.1 Acidimicrobiaceae bacterium
GTAGCGCTTCAAGCCGCTTCGTTACACCCGGCCATGGCCCTTGACGAAAGCCGCAAGGGCCGGCTGGCCCCAGGTGCCGATGCCGACATAGTGTTGCTCGACCAGGACCTTTCCATCATCTCCACGATCGTCGGCGGCGAAGTGGTGTACGACCCCACGGGGGCGCTGGTGCCGCTGGCTCACGAGGGGGCGCTCCCTGAGGTGCCTGTGCCCGACGTGGCGGCCCCGTGACATCGAGGACGGACGCCGCCTGAGGCCGACGGAGCCCTCGGTCCTTGAGCGCGGTCGTCCGGGACGACCATCCTCTTCAAGTGCCGAGTACCGCGCCCGGAGAACGAGAAGGCCTCCCCGACGAGGCTCTTGACTACTTGCTCGCTCGCCGGAGCGTAAAGGTTGACCGGCCGGACGCCGACCGGTCGAGCCTCGGTGAGCGAGAAGGACTGGGAGAAAACCCGCCGCGGTCAGACTGAGTGTGGCGCTCGGCCCGTCCGGCACGGCGATCGCGTAGTCGACGGAATTGGAATCGGTGAGAGCATCCCAGGTGGGCGGAAGTGACCGGGAACCGATTGTGATGGTGCCCTGAAGCCCGGGAACCGCCTGGCCGGTGTCGGTGAACGGGTACGGGCTGCTCCCCACGAAGTCGAGGGAGAAGACACAGACCCGCGCCCCGGCTGGCGCAGTGAGCCCGGACGTGCCGAAGCCGACCGAGATCGCGCACTTGTCGGCCTCCACCACGAGATCCCCACTCGCATCGAGGTCGGTCCGTTCGCCATCGACGAGGAGCGAATCTGGGGATTCTCAGACGGACGGGAGCCGGTTCGTTCGGCGCTCTCCTATCGCATTGAAGGTGGGTTTGTCACCGAGGTGAGATTCTTTGGCTGATCTGTAGGCAGACGGGCTCGAAGACCCATCCCGTATAAGAGGCCGCGCGAATAGGG
>PMVZ01000352.1 GCA_003166375.1 Acidimicrobiaceae bacterium
TGGAACATCGGCCAGGTTGTCGGGCCGGTGCTCGGCGGAGCAGTCCTGCGGGGCGCTGGCACGACAGTGTTCTTCGCCCTCTGCGGCACTGTCATGCTTCCCCTGATCGGCTTCCTCCTCCTGTGGCGGGGGAGGGACGACCTGCGCCTGTCCACGCCGGGCGGGTCGGCTGCCGAAAGCCTCCTCGGTGCGATCTCGTCGGGATGGAGGTACTTCTCGAACACGCCCGGCTTACGCGCCATTGCCGCCCGAACGGCTCTCTACGTCACACCGGCGGCGGCGCTCGGAGCGCTGCTTCCGCTCTTCGCCGCTCACTACCTGCACACCTCGGCCTTCGGCTACGGCCTCTTCCTGGCACTCAGCGGAGCAGGCGCCATGTTCGCGGCCCTTGTTCTTCCCCGCCTGCAGGGCCACCTCCATCTGGACGCCATCGTCGCTGCCGCGACGCTCGCCAACGCACTCGCGTTGGTCGCACTGGTCCTTTGGCCGACGCGCTGGGCAGCCGGGCCCGTGCTCGTCGTCACCGGCGCGTCGTGGGTGTGGGCGACAGTGGCCTTCGTCATCGCAGCACGCCAGGTGACTCCGGAGTGGGTGCAGACCCGTTCGCTGTCGCTCTTTTATGTCGTGTTCCAAGGGCCGTTTGTTCTCGGCGGGCTCGGCTTCGGCGTCATAGACACGTTCCTGCCGCTGCGCGACACCTTGCTCGCCGCCGCCATCGCCTTCGTTCCGGGCATCCTCTTGATCCCCCGGTACCGCCTGCCGGTCGTGGACCGTTCCTCGTTGCAGCTCGTCGCGAGCCCGGCGCTCGCCATCGGAGAGCACGTCCACCCCGACGACGGCCCGGTCCTGATCCTCATCGAGTACCGCGTCGACGGGGAGGATGTCGACGACTTCCTGGCCTCCATGGCCGAGCTGCGCATCGTGAGGCGGCGCCTCGGCGGGACACGCTGGGGCGTTTACCAGGACGTGACCGCACACGGCAAGTTCTTCGAGACCTTCCTCGTGCCGTCCTGGAACGGGTACCTGCTCCAGCGAGATCACTACACCAAGGCGGACAGGGAGGTCGAGGCGCGAGCCTTCGCGTTCCACCGGGGACCCGACCCACCGAAGATCACCCGTTTGGTCCACCCCGACACCGTCGAGGCCGCCCGTGCCCGGTCTGCCTGGCGGCGGGAGATGCTCCGGCTGCTGAGACCGCAGTAGGGCATCTCTTGGTCGTGGCGTCTGCGCGACGACGAGGTGCCGTACCGTGGACAGATGATCTCCGTGTGGTGGCTCAGTGGCTCATGGTGGCCATCGGCACACTCCTCGGTGCGGTGCTGGTCGCTAGCCACCACGTCGTCATCGGCGTCCTGATCTTGGCCATGGCCGTGGTCAGGGCAGCGGTCCTGGTGACGATGCGCAAGCGCCGAGCAGCCTTGAGGACCCGGCGGCTGGCAGATTCGGACCGCCGCGTTAGTAGCAATTCATCGAGACGGAGCTCCAGCCAATGAGCGACGGGTGCCATGGGCCGGTTCGTTCGGACCTGGGATGCAGACGGCCGGGACCGTGCCTCGTCTCAGTCCTTGCGCCCGGTAAGGGCAAGTCGAGCTCCGACAGCGATGATGGCCAAGCCGCCGATGCCCCCGATGAGCTCTACGCGCCGGGGTGACTTTGCGAACCACGCTCGGACTGTCCCTGCAAACAGGCCCCAGGCGTTGTCGCAAACCAGAGCGATGGCGGAGAACACGATCCCCAGCACCAAGATCTGCCCCGAAAGGCTCCCGTCGGCTCGACTGACGAACAACGGGAGGATGGCCACGAGGAATACGACCGTCTTGGGATTGGTGGACCCGACGATGAAGCCCTGCAACAAGAAGCGGCGCTGTGACGGAGTCTCTGCCGGACTGAGCATCGAGAGAAATGACCGGCGATCACGGATCGTCTTCACGCCCAGGTAGACGAGGTAGGCAGCACCGAACAGCTTCAGACCGGTCAGCACGGCCACCGAGCGTTCGGCAACCGCGCCAATCCCGAATGCCACGGCGATGACCTGGACGTACTCGCCGAAGGTGTTGCCGAGGACCGTGAGCACAGCCGCTTTGCGTCCATAGGCCAGCGCTCGGCCAACGATGAACATGACGCTTGGGCCCGGGATAACGATGATCACAAGTGCGGTGAGGGCGAAGGCTGTGATATGACCGGTCGCAGGCACTGCTCAACGCTATCTCCTGGCCTGAAGGTAGATCTCACGGCTTGCCCGAACGTGAGTGCCTTTCCGGTCCGCGCCTACTATTGCACGATGCTGGGAAACGGCCGAATATGAACTTCGAACCCTATGAACGGCCTGTACGCGCCGCGTTCGTGGGCCTGGGACGCATTTATGACCTCAACGTGCGCGCCTATGTCGACAACCCCGATGTCGAGGTCGTCGCGCTTGTCGATCCGAGCGAAGAGCGCCGCGCCCAGCGCCAGCCGGACTGGCCAGCCGCCCGCATGTTCGCCTCTGCTGCCGAACTGGCGGCCAGTGGTCTCGAAGTCGACGCCGTCGAGGTGCTGCTGCCGATTCCGTTGCATGCCGACGGCGTTGCGGAGCTCCTTGGCTACGGCTGGCACGTCAATCTGCAAAAGCCGATCTGCAATGACCTTGCCGACGCGAAGCGCATGCTCGACGCGGCCGTAGCCAGCGGTCGGCTGCTGCGGGTGATGGACAACTACGTCTTCTACGAGCCGCTTGTGAAGCTCAAGGAGATCGTCGAGTCAGGCGATCTCGGCGAGGTGAGCGGATACCACATGAAGATGGTGGCCAGCGGCCGCGGTGGCTGGGACGTCCCGGGGAGCACCTACGAGTGGCAGTTCCAGCAGATGCGACGTGGCCGCGGCACTCTCGTCTTCGATGACGGCTGGCACAAGCTCTCGACGGCGATCTGGCTCTTCGGTCCCATCAAGGAAGTGCGGGCCTGGGTGGGCACGACCGAAGTGATTCCTGGCATCGACGTCGACGCACCCACGACCCTGGTGTGGGAACACCAGAACGGGATCCGCGGCGTTTGGGACATCACACTTGCGATCGACATGTACCTGCGCTCCGACTACTACACCAACGACGAACGTTGGGAGGTCACCGGCCGTCGCGGCTACGCGCGGGTCAACCGATGCACGGGCCGCGGCATCCAACAGCCGAGCCTCGAGGTTTACCTCGATGGGGAAATGCGCTCCTACCACGCACTCGACGACGACTGGGCGAGCAGTTTCCGGGATTCCGGCCACCATTGGCTGCGTTGGCTCCAGACAGGTGAGGGCCCGATGCTGTGGAGCGGTGCCGAAGCCGTCGACATATTGCGTTTTGCACTCGCCTCATACGCGAGCGACGCAGCAGGCGGCACCGGCGTGGACCCGGATTCGCTCGAGTAGCCCGCCGACCACGCGACTCCCGAGCCTTCCGGAAGGCATTGCCTGACGGCTCTCCGGCACATACGGGCGGGCGGCCATAATCAACAGATGGATTCTCTTCTCGACCTGCTGACCAATGCCGCGGCGCGGGCCGCTGCCCATCGTGAGGGGGTGGCCGAGCGGCCGGTGTTCCCAAGCGATGTTGACCTCGATGCCGTGCGGACCGCTCTGGGCTCGTTGGCCGAAGGACCTACTCCGGCCGCTGAGGTGATCGACGAGTTGGTCGATGCCGTCGAGCCGGCCCTGGTCGCCACGACCGGTCCTCGCTACTTCGGGTTCGTGGTCGGTGGCGCGCTCGACGCCGCGACGGCGGCGGACGTGCTGACCAGCGGATGGGACCAGCCGGCCTTCAACGCGTTCACCTCGCCGGCTGCCGCGGTGGTCGAGGACGTGGCCGGCGGTTGGCTGAAGGAGCTGCTGGGCCTTCCGGTTGGCACATCGTTCGGCTTCGTGACTGGTGGGCAGGGCGCCAATACCGTGTCGCTCGCCGCGGCCCGTCACCACGTGTTGGCCGAGGCCGGTTGGGACGTCGAGCAGCGTGGGCTCCTCGGCGGTCCGCCGCTACGGGTGGTCGCCAACAACGAGCGCCACGCCACCATTGACCGGGCCCTGCGTCTCCTGGGACTGGGCACTGGGGCACTCGAGCCGGTCGCCACCGATGCCCAGGGGGCGATCGACGTGGCAGACCTCGCACACGTCCTCGCCGGCGGTCCGGACGGCCCGACGATCGTCTGCCTCCAGGCCGGCAACGTGAACAGTGGGGCTTTCGACGATTTCACCGCGGCGATCGCCGAAGCTCATGACCACGGAGCCTGGGTCCACGTCGACGGTGCCTTCGGGCTGTGGGCGGCAGCCAACCCAGCCACCCGCCATCTCACCGCCGGGATCGAGGCGGCCGACTCATGGGCGACCGACGGTCACAAGTGGCTCAATGTCCCCTACGACGTCGGCTACGCCTTCTGCGCACATCCCCATGCGCACGCAAGCTCCATGTCCTATAGCGCCGCTTACTTGACCGGACAGGGCCAAGGTGGTCTGCGGGCACCGGGTGATTACGTGCTCGAGTCGTCGCGCCGAGCCCGCGGGTTCGCAACCTGGGCTGCACTGCGCCAGCTCGGCCGCACTGGCGTCGCAGAGCTCGTCGAGCGGTGCTGCGCCTTGGCCCGCCGCTTTTCCGAACAGCTCGGCGCTCTCGACAACGTCACGATCGCCAACGACGTCGTGCTCAATCAAGTCCTCGTCGGCTTCGGCGACGACGAGCGGACGGACCGGGTCATCGAGAAAGTCCAACGCTCAGGAGAGTGCTGGATGGGCGCCACCACCTGGCACGGCCAGCGTCTCATGCGCATCTCGGTGTCCAGCTGGCGCACCACCGAGGCCGATGTCGACCGGTCGGTCGCCGCCATCTTGGCAGCGACCGAGAACATCTGATCGCCACAAAGACAATCGGTCCCACACCGTCTCTTGCTTCCCGCAGGCGGCAACGCGCTGGCCCGACCAGACGTCCTGGAACGGATCGCCGCGACGTGACCCGAC
>PMVZ01000127.1:0-8794 GCA_003166375.1 Acidimicrobiaceae bacterium
CCGCGCAGGCGGGGGTGATCCGGAGACGCTGTTCCACGCCCTTGACCCGATGTTGTGCTCCCCGCGCAGGCGGGGGCGATCCCTCCTACGTCATCACGATCGCCAACCCCTTGACGTGCTCCCCGCGCAGGCGGGGGTGATCCCGCGGCCGCCTACCCCGACGGCGGGACCGAGTAGTGCTCCCCGCGCAGGCGGGGGTGATCCCGTGGACTGGAGCCTCGGAACGTGGGCGGTCGCGTGCTCCCCGCGCAGGCGGGGGTGATCCCAAGACCGAGGTTCCCGTCGAGACCAGCTACCAGTGCTCCCCGCGCAGGCGGGGGTGATCCGTCATATGCCAGCCCGTTGAGCAGAGTATTGGCGTGCTCCCCGCGCAGGCGGGGGTGATCCGGGCATCGACACCGGGAACCTCCGCATCGGCAAGTGCTCCCCGCGCAGGCGGGGGTGATCCCGTGACCTCCGGGTCGGTCGGCGGGGTGGCGCAGTGCTCCCCGCGCAGGCGGGGGTGACCCCGAGCACGCGACCTGGGAGCTGGACGAGCTCCCGTGCTCCCCGCGCAGGCGGGGGTGATCCGTCATCATGGGCGTGGCGGACTTGAACCACTGGGTGCTCCCCGCGCAGGCGGGGGTGATCCCAAGACGGAGGAGTACGTCGAGACCAGCTACCAGTGCTCCCCGCGCAGGCTGGGGTGATCCTCCACGACCGAGGCGGAGCCGATAGCGGCCGCCGTGCTCCCCGCGCAGGCGGGGGTGATCCTGAGAAGGTCTGGACGCCGGACAACTTCATAGTGTGCTCCCCGCGCAGGCGGGGGTGATCCGGCGACGATGCCTGTGGCGAGGTCGGTGATGATGTGCTCCCCGCGCAGGCGGGGGTGATCCGGCAGGAGCCGGGCCAGTCCTCCGCAGAGTGGTGAGGCTCGCGCGGCGCGTTATGCTATCCGTAAACTACGGATATTGCCGATTGGGAGACGCTGGAGCCGAATGAGCGAGGAGATGAGGCACGCGCTCGACCTAGCCATGGGCGCTGAGCACCTTCCGGCGTGGTTCAAGCGAACGGACGGGACCATGCGTTACTACCCCATGTCCGGAGAAGGCTCGAACACGCTGGTGACCGTTCCGGCTATCGATGTCGAGGCTGATCAGACACTCAGCTGGGTGCGCTCGGAAGCGACGCGTGTGAATGACTCCTACGACATAGCGTTTGAGGCGTGGGCACGCCATGTAGCTTCAGACGGCGGACAATTTCGTAATTAACCGCCAAGCCTCCCGAGGGCCAAACTCCTGGCGAGAATGGTGCGTGCCGACCTAAACCTTTGGTGTGCGCAAGACCCTCGCCGTTCTCCTATTCACGGTCACTATCGTGCTCGGCGGCTGCGGGACATCTACATCGGCCAGAAGCAGCGGGAACTCCGGAACCGGAAATTCTGGAGCTGGCAATACTGGAGCCGCGTTTAGCGGCAATTCGGATACATGCCCGTCCAATGGACTGACCGGCTTTGGCGCCACTCAGAAGGTTTGGAACGAGTGCCAGGGGGCAGATCTTCGAGGTTGTTCCGAGGACAGTTGCGCTGGTCCTCTCACTACAGTTGGTGGCGTCGAAGAGACTTTCATCGAGGTCGAGTTCACCGGTGGCCGTGTGAGCGGCTATACCCAAACGTTGCCCGGACCCATGGATATCGCGCAGGCGGAGACGGCAGCGTTGCAGCTCTTTCCGTCCGGCGCGCATGAGGTGGCAAGGGGCATCGCCGCAAGTAGCGACGGCGAGACGTGTCGTTGGGTGAATTATCAGAGCGCAACGATTGCGACGGTCGGCATCACGCTCAAAGACGGCGACTTCAGTCTTGAGTTCGCGCACGCTGACAACACGAACGGCAACTGGACCTACGAACCGAACGACATCAATCAGGTGTTAGCGATCAACATCTGGTACATACCGGGCAACGGTTGCTGATGCCCGAGCGCGCGCCTTGGCGTCTTGTTCTTGCGCTGTGGCTTGCGATGGTCGTGGCATGGCTCGTCATTGATCACCTGCGTGGCTTTGCGGCGGCCACCTGGTGGACGCTCGGCGGGATCATCGGGCTGCTGATCGTCGTAACAATCCTGCGCGTGCTCATGGCACCCTTCGTCTGGATCGCTGAGGCGATCCTCCAGCGCCGCAGCGAGATCGGAGCGCGAAATGTCAGGGCAAACGCTACGAGCGATTTTCGCAGTCGTTCACTGATGCCAAATCAACGGAGCCAAAGTGTGTTTGTGGGATCGATGGACGAGTGGTTTGCCGACACTTCCGTCAGACTCCCTCTAACCAGAGCTATCGAAAACACGATGCACGACATTCAGAGGGCGACAGTCGATGAGGACTTGCCAAATATTCAGCGCTTGGCGCATGAACTCGCTGCCTTGGCCGATCGGGCGGAAGAGGAAGTTCCGTTGCCGCCGGATGGGCAAGCGGCAAAGCTTTGGCTGCGCTGGTGTACGTTCATTCGCCTTGTTGGTGATGAGACTGTCCGAGCCGTCCAGTCGACTCACGACCTCGGACCTGCTGGCAACATGGCCGAACAGGCGGCAGAAACGATGACGGCGTTCCTCGCAGTTACTTCTACCCTCCGACAAGATGGAGGGAAAGGACATCTTCGCTAGGTTGAATTGGCGAGCTTTTGCGGTCGCGTGTTGCCTAAGCGACGAGGCAATTCGTGGGCCGATTGCGTGAGAATCCGGCCGGACCTCTCACGCAGGTGTCACCGGTTCCTCCCGACCGCCCACGCCCGTATGTCTCTGCTGGTTACGTGCCACGCTGCGCAGCGACGGCAGTGATAGGCCCGCCCGCTAAGCCGTGCTGCCTCTTCCTGCGCCCCCGACCGTCCCATCCGGTGCTTGCGGTTGCAGCTCGACCCGTTGGGATCGCCGATGACGAAGGGGTTCGGCATCTTCGTGAGCGGGGCGCCGTGGCTAGCCATCGGAGGCTGGCTCCTTCAGCAGCTCTGCCCGCTCGGCCATCGCCTCCTGGCGCTCCATCCGGCGGTCTTCTAATGCCTCATGCTCTGCGTAGTACGAGGCAGCGCTCTCCGCCCCCCAGAAGCTGTCGTTGGCGGGCTCGGGAGCCAAGCCGGGAATAGGCCCCTGACCATATGCCGCCTGGTGCGCTGCCTCTGCCAGGCGGGCAGAGACGGCCTTGGCGCCATCTTCGTGCCCCCAGTGGTGGGCGCGCAGTTCGTCGGTACTGTGATCTTCGCAGTACCAGCGCTGGAAGCACATTTCCTGGAGGACGTCATAAGCCTTCTCGGCCCGCAGGTAGGCATGGCGTAATGCCCGGGCCTCGGCTACGGCCTCCGCCTCCCAATGCTTCTCTGCCAGCCCAGCGGCGTAGGCGTCCGCCTCTTCGGGCGTGTCATAGACCGCCTTGCGCTTGCCTGGCCTCTCAACCGCCTCCCACTGCTTCTCGTTCATGGCCGCGTCCCGGGCGTGTCTCGTCTGGTGTCATCGCCACAGCCCTGCGCTTGCCAGCCATCTCAGCTCCCCCTCTTGGTCAGTGCCCGCTACGCTCGGGCGATCCACCGTGCGGATCAGAGGGGTGTGCCCTATGCCGAAAGCGTGACCGTTTCGACCCGGAGTGCTGTGAGCACGTAGATCGGAAGCTCCGAGCGAACTTGAATCGTCCGGCTCATCCCGATATTCGGCTGCTAGCTCATACTGGGTGTGCGGTGGTACGATCCGCGGGTCTGTCATCGCGCATGGCGCCTGAGAGGTCCGGCTCGAAAACCGCAGTGGAAGGAGCGCCCGCGCATGACCGCCCGCCCTCGGATCGACTTCGCAGCGAGGCGGAAGCCCTACCTCTGCGGAGCCGCGATTCTCGTCATCGGGCTACTACTCGGCGCGTGCGACACCAGCGCATCACCCCCCGCTTCACCATCGACGTCAGCTCCCTTGCCGACGACGGCTCCAGCGCCGACAACGACAACCGTCGCGGCCGCCTTCATTGCCCCCAATTCAAAGGCACCCCCGAACCTCGGCATGAATGTGCAATTCGCTGAGGAGCTGATCGGCGCAGGGTTCGTTCCGTTCCAATACACCCAGAAATCGCCCGACATCGTCGAAGGGATGCCGGTTAGGACGAACGATGGCGTGAATCTGCCGAACTTCGCCAGTCGCGTCACGATTTACGGCAGCCCAGCGGTGGTGAAGGTCCAGGTAGCGACGACCTACGAATCGAGCCCTGATGATGGTTCCCTGACGACATACACCGCAACCGAACAGTTAGCCCTTGATGACGTCATCTGCGGCGAGTTTGGCGGCGGGACCGAGCCCGGGGGTCAAGCCGTTCAAGATTGGTGCCGAAGTGAGATTGAAAACACGACAACAGCGTCCGAAACGGTGCCGGTAGAACTCGACCAAGGTCACATCACCATCAACGTTCGCTTTTCGGTAATCATGGGATATGCGGGTCTCGTGGAGATCGAAATCGTTCCTGCCCCAGCGAGCTGACCAGCGTGGGGGACTCTGTCTGATCTTGATTGCTTTCCCCGCCTGCCCCTTGTATCGAACACTTGTACCCCTCCTCACCTTTCAGTGGGCAGCGTAAGTGACTCCGCCGAGGCAGAGGTAGATCATCGAAGCGAGCGATCTAGGCGAGGGGTAGCCATAACCGCGCCGTTGGATAACCCTGATCTTGCCGTTGATGCCCTCGAGGCGCGAGTTGGACAACCCCCATTCGACAGCAGCGACCACCCGGCCGAAGTGGCGGCGGAGCTGACGGGCAAGAAGCACGAAGGGACCGATGCGCGAAAGCGACGCCGATCGCAGCCACGCTGTGAGGTGAGCGCGGGCGTTTGCTGGCTCAACGACCCGGTACAGGTCGCGGAGCATCTCTTTGAGCTCCCAGGCCCTCCAGAGCTGGTAGCGGGTGCGGCGGAACTGGTTGAGGATCTGGCGCTTGTCCTCTGCAAGGCGCTCCGCTCCTGCCCTGAGCGCGTAGCGGGCGGCTCGCCACTGCCTGGAGGTGATCAGACCGTCTGTGCCGTGGCGGCTGGCGCCATAGACGTGATCAAGAGCGCGATTCGCGAGCTGGATGACATGGAACGGGTCACACCCTCCGGCCCTCGGCCTGCATCCCGAACCAGGGGCTGCAGAAAGCCTCCGTATGCTGTAAAGCAGATCGCGGCCGCTCGTGGTGTATGCACGTCGAGTGTGGTTCGTGGCGCGCCCTATGATTTCGTGCCCTGCCCATGATTGGACCACATCCGGTTGACGGCGGATCCGAGAAACACGGATGCACTACGCGCTCGCTCACCCGAGCCGGCCCGGCCGCCCGGGCGGGAGCTTCGCCGGGCGGGTGTGGTAGCGGCGGTAGAGGGTTTCCCAGCAGATGCCGGTGAGGCTTGTGAGCTGGCGCCAGCTGAACCGCGTCGACTTTGAGGCGTTTGCGAGATAGAGCTCCTGGTGGAAGGCCAACTCGGCTGCAGCGCGAGCCTTGGCTAGCGCGGTTATCCGGCGCTCGGAGTCACTCGCCTCATACGCCGCGAGGCCCCAGCGCACCATCGCGGTGAGGGCGTCGCCGCGGGCTTCCGCTCTGGCCGCGACCCGGGCTTCCGCGTCGTGCTCGTCCACCAGGGAGATCCTAGATGCGTTTCGATTACGAAACACTTTCTGGAAAAACAGCCCATTTTCCCTTGTTCTAGAGGTGATGGACGCGAACGCGCCCNNACGGCCCTCAGCTGCCGGTTCTATGCGAGGGGCGACGGGCCACCGGGTCGCGTCCCTCTTCGACCCGATCACGAACAAGGAGCTACCGCCTATGACGCTGCACACCTCGTCGCTCGCGACCCCCGTGCTCGCTGTCGCCGCGCCAACACCGACGTCGGTGATGAACAGCCCGCTCGCACGCTTCTTGCGGGACCCGTCGGAGGCCATGCGACATCTCGGCCACCTTCTTGCTCACCTCGCCTCCGCGACTCTCCTCCACGTGGTCCCACCACTCGTCGGGGTCGTGCTCCTCGTCGTCGCCCTCACGGGCCTCACGCGGCGGCTTCGTGCCAGTAGGTCGGCAGACGATGCCGCCTACCTCGAGATCCTCCCGCCGCCCGCCGTCGATCGGGCCGGTGCCGCGGCGTTCTGGTCGAACGCCCACGGCCTGCTCGCCTCGGGCAGTCGGTTGCTCGCGGCCTCCCCGCAGGTCGCCTTCGAGACCCACATCGCGGAGGAGCGCGTCCGGTTCCGACTCGTCGTGCCGCGCGCCGAGCTGAGCCACCTTGCACGTGCCGTCGCTGCAGCGTGGCCGGGTGCGACGGCCGTCCCGGTCGAGGCGAAGGACGTGGTGATCGCGGGTGGCTCGTGTGCCGGCCGAGAGCTGCGCCTGCGGCGCGCGCCGTGGCTCCCGATCGCGACCGGCCACGACCTCGACCCGCTCCGGGCGGTGCTCGGTGCTGCGGCCGAGCTCGGCGCCGGCGAGCAAGCGATCGTCCAGGTGCTGTGCCGTCCCGCCTCCCGGCGGGTTACCGCCAAGGCCCGGCGCGGTGTGCTCGCCATCGAGGGGATCGCCGCACCGGGACCGGTGCTCGGCGTGCTCGGGCCGGTCGTCCACGGCCTTCTTGACGCCGCCACCGGGCTCATCACCCCGGGGCCATCCTCCTCGCGCCGCACCCCCCGCCCCTCCGCCAGCTCGGCGGCGCTCCCCGCGTCGCAGCTGAAGGGGGCACGGGACAAACTCGCACGGCCGTGCTTCGAGGCGGTGGTCCGCGTCGCGGTCTCAAGCGCCGATGCCGATCGCTGGAGCACACGTCTCCAGGCGAGCCGGGTCCGTGCGCTCACCGCCGCGTTCTCGGCCTACTCCGGTGACAACGCGCTCGTCGGCACCGGCCTTCGTCGCCCCGGCGTGGCGATTTCCCGCCGGCAGCTTCGCCGCGGCGATCTCTACTCGCTCTTGGAGCTCGCGGCGCTCGCGCACCTGCCGATCGACCGGGACGTCCCCGGCGTCGCACGCGCCGGCGCGAGGACGGTCGCGCCACCTCCGGCGACCCCGCGAGAGGGAAAGGTGCTCGGCCACGCCGAGAGCGGCACGCACCGTCGCGTCGCGCTCGCACCGCGCGACGCGACCCAGCACATGCACCTCATCGGGGCGACCGGTTCGGGCAAGTCGACCCTCATGGTGAACCTCGTGTGTCAAGACGTCGCCGCGCACCGCGGGGCGGTTGTCATCGACCCGAAGGGGGATCTCGTCACCGACATCTTGGACCGCCTCCCCCTCGATGCTGCGGACCGCGTCGTCGTCATCGACGCCGAGGACCACGCACCGCCTGCGCTCAACGTGCTCGCCGGAGCGGACACCCATCTCGTGGTCGACCAGGTGACCGGGGTGATGAGCCGGCTGTTCTCCTCGGCCTGGGGTCCGAGGACCGACGACGTGTGCCGAGCAGTGCTGCTCACCTTGTGCAGCCACCGCGGGGCGAGCCTCACCCAGGTGCCAAGGCTGCTCACCGACCCGCTCTACCGAGCTCCGCTCGTTGCTGCGGTTACGGACCCCGTGCTCCGGAGCTTCTGGCGCCAGTACGACGCGATGTCGGAAGGCGCGCGGGCCGCGGTGATCGCTCCGCTCACGAACAAGCTCCGGGCGTTCCTGCTCCGGCCCTTTATCCGCGCAGTCGTCGGCTCGGGGACCTCGAGCTTCTCCCTCGAAGAGGTCCTCGACGGCGGTCTGCTGCTCTGCAGATTGCCGAAGGGGATCCTCGGCGACGAGAGCGTGCGCCTCATGGGGTCGCTCCTCGTCGCGCAGGTCTGGCAGGAGGCCGTGGCGCGCGCACGAGCCGGACGGGTCCGGAGCCTCTCCAGCCTCTATCTCGACGAGTGCCAGAACTTCCTCGGGCTTCCCGGCAGCCTCGCCGACATGCTCGCCGAGGCCCGCGGCTACGGACTCGGCCTCGTGTTAGCGCATCAGACGCTCAGCCAGCTCGGTGAGCAGCTCGGCGATGCGATCTCTGCGAACGCACGCACCAAGGTCATCTTCAACTGCTCGCCGGAGGACGCCAGGCGCCTCGAGCGCCACGTCGCCCCGGAGCTGTCCGCGCACGACCTCTCCCACCTCGGCGCGTTCCAGGCGGGCTGTCGCCTCGTCGTCGACGGCGAGGAGGACTCCGCCTTTACGCTGCGCACCGAGGCGGCGCCGCCGGTCGAGCGAGGTCGCGCGAAGCTCGTCCGGCGGTGCTCACGCGAGCAGTTCGGCAGGAGCGAGATGGATCGCCGTGCGGCAGCTCTTGCTCATGAGGGCGGCACCGGTGGCGAGTCGGCCGGCAGGCAAGAACCGAGGAGCCGTCGATCTTGGGGCGGCAGGTCGCCGGCCGATCCCCCGGACGCTACCCCGGACGGCTTCAACCTGCCGGGCCTGTCGCGTCGCCCCGACGCCGGTGGGGACCAAAGATGACCCGGCCGATCCCCCGGACGACGCCTCCTCCGACTTCGTATCAATCTGCATCTCTTCTTTCTTCTCCTCGGTCCCCCGGCCGGCCGCGGCTGCGGCTGTCCACCGATCTCGTGACGGGTCTCGCGTCCCATCTCACCGATCGGGACCGCTACCTCTGCGACCTGCTCGCGGAGCATCGGGTGCTCACGACCAACCAGATCACGACGGTCGCCTTCGACAGTCCGATCTCCGCGCGCCACCGTCTCGCGACGCTTCATCGGCTCCGGGTGCTCGACCGCTTCCGGCCGTTCCGCCCGGTCGGGAGCGCCCCGCAGCACTACGTCCTCGACGCGCTCGGGGCGATGGTCGTCGCGGCCGAGCGGGGCCTCGAGGAACACGAGCTGTCCTGGCG
>PMVZ01000127.1:8801-33208 GCA_003166375.1 Acidimicrobiaceae bacterium
CGAGTGCGCGTTCTTCTTGGAGTACGACCGCGGGACCGAGACCCACGAGCGCCTCGCGGCAAAGCTCGAGGGCTACGCGACCCTTGCCGCGGCGACACGGGACCGGTTCACCGTGCTGTTCGTCTTCGCCGGCGCGAAACGCGAGGCACAGGCCCGCCGGACTCTTGGCGGTGCACCGGTCCCGGTCGCGACCGCCGTGCAGGGTGCCTCGCCGGCCGGCGCGGGCTTCCTTCCGATCGGCGAGACCGGGCCGCGCGTGACGCTCACGGACCTTGCGCGCGACCAGCACGATGGAGGCACGCGATGAGCGCGGCGCGTGATGGCCGGCGGGACATCGCCGGTCGGGCCGCGACGGAGCGGACGCGCATCGGCCGGCGCCCACGCGGCGACGTGGGCGCCGGAAATGACTCGGCGCGACTCATGGCCGCACCTGATCGACCGGCGCTGGCGGGGCGACGGGGCGAGGCGGCTGCCCGCACGGGGGTCCACGGCCCGGCAGACGCGGCTCCCCGCCTCTCGCTGCGGATCGAGGTCCGCATCGTCAGTGGCGGGGAGGGCCGGGCGCTCGCCGCGGCGCAAGGTCGGGCGCTCTCCGAGATGCTCGCGGTCCTCGCCGAGATGGAGCTAGGACAGGGGGTCGAACACGAGGGAGGCACGCCATGACCACACCGACACCTTCAGCACGGCCCGGAGCGCCCCCGACGCGGGCGGGCTCCTCGGTGTCCAATTCGGTCCCACCTGCTCCCCGCTACGCCTTCTACGGCCGGGTCTCGACCGAGGACGAGCAGGACCCCACGCTCAGCTTCCCCCGCCAGCTCGACAACGTCGAACGCGCGGTTGGCGAGGCGGGTGGCCGGATCGTAGGCCACTACTACGACATCGAGTCCGGGACGCGGGCCTATGAGGCACGCGGCTCGGGGAACCTTGCGGGCTTCGACATCGCGATCCCCCGCGACGGCGGCCTGCAGGACCTGCTTGCCGATGCCAAACGTCGCCCTGCGCGTTTCGACCGGGTGATCGTCGAGTCCATCTCACGGCTGTCGCGCAACTCCTCGGTCGCCTTCCGGGTCGAGGACGAGCTGCGAAGTGCCGGCGTCCGGCTCTGTGCCGCGGACGAGCCGATGGAGGAGTCGTTCGGGACCATCGTGCTCCGCCACGTGAACATCGGCATCGCTCGTGGTTACCACCACGAGCTGATGGTGAAGTCCCGCCAGGGTCTCGAGACCTCGACCCGCCAAGGCTGGCACACAGGTGGCGTAGCGCTCTACGGCTACCGCTTCCTCGCCCACGACCATCCGAACCCGCACAAGGCGAGCCGCGGGCAGGCCAAGCGGACACTCGAGCTCGATCCGGTCCGCGCGCCGGTCGTGCGTGCGATCTACGACTGGTACCTCGCGGGCGGGCTCGGGCTCCTCCAGATCCGCGATGCCTTGAACGCGAACCCCGATCGCTACCCGCCGCCGGTCCCGGTCGACCCCGCGGCGGCGCTCGGACACTGGAGCCGCTCCAGCGTCTGGGAGGCGCTCCACAACCCGAAGTACACCGGCTACCAGGTCTGGAACCGCCGGGCGCGGAAGAAGGGCGGCAACCGGATGAACCCGCCCGAGCACTGGATCTGGTCCGAGGAGCCCGCGCACCCCGCGATCGTGAGCCGCGAGGAGCACGACGCGGTGGAGGCCCGGGCGGTGTCGAACGCACGCTCGCGAATCGGGGTGAGCGCGACCGAGGCCCGACCAGCGGCTCGGACGAACTACCTCTACCGGGGGCTGCTCCATTGCGGGATCTGCGGGCTGCGCATGTGGGGCAACCACCGCAGATCCTCGACGTACTACTCCTGCCAGCCTTCGCATCAGCGCGCGAAGGACATCCCTGTCGGCCATCCCGTGAACGTCTACCTGAACCAGGCCCGCGTGGACAGCGCGCTCCGCCCGTTCCTCGCCGCGGCGCTCTTCGGACCGGACCGGCGCGACTACTGGCGGGCGTGCCTGGAGGAGGCCGCTACGCCCGAGCACGTCGCACCGGCCGCCGCTCGCCGTGTCGAGGCCGAGGCCGAGATCGCCGATTTGGAACGACGCCTCGATCGCCAGGTGCTGAACCTCGAAGCCGACGACGTCACCCCCGCGTTTCGCCGCCGGGTCGCTGAGCGCATCGCCGAACTGGAGGAGGCGATCACCGAACGCCGTGCTCGGCTCGCCGCGCTCGACGCGGAGGGCGCAGCAGCACCGCCCAGCTTCGCCGAGGTCGCCCCGTTGCTCGACCGGCTGCCGATCCTCGCCGAGCGGATCGCGGATGCCCCGGAGACCGAGCTGCGGGCGCTGTTCGACGCACTCCAGCTGAGCGTCACCTACCAGCCGGAGGACCAGGCCCTCGACGTCGCTCTCACGCTCTACGATGACGGGCGAGGTGACGCCGGCACCTCCGCACAGGTTCGTGCGGAGGACTGGTCGGCGCCCCCGGGAGGACTCGAACCTCCGACCGTCTGCTTAGAAGGCAGCTGCTCTAATCCGCTGAGCTACGGGGGCTTTCAATGGCCTCGGCAACCTCGCCGCCCGCAAGCGTAGGGGATGCCGACACCTACTCTGGGAGAGCTGGGCCAGCGGGGAGATCGTCGTGTGCTGGCCTCGTCGTCAGGAGACGAGAGGAGCCGTGCCGATGACCGTCCGCATCGAGATCGGAATCGACAGTGTCATGCCGGAGATGCTCGCCCCGTTCTGGGCGGACGCACTCGGATACAAGGTCGGAGACATGGACCGAGCTGGAACCTATCTCGATCTTGTGCCGCCGGACCCGACCTTGCCCGTCGTGTACCTGCAGCGAGTCCCGGAGCCGAAGACAGTCAAGAACCGCCTGCATCTCGATATTCTGACCGCCGAAGCGGAGGAGACTATCGGGCGGCTCACCGCGCTCGGGGCGTCGCGGGTCGGGACTGCGATGTCTGGCAGCGAAGGGGGCTGGTGGCAGGTGATGGCTGACCCGGAGGGCAACGAGTTCTGCATCTGCCGCGTCGAGTAGCCCGGGCTGCCGGCTGGCCGGCTTCGGGTTGTCGCGGCGACTGTGCCATGCTTGAGATGAATCTAGAGGCAGCACGCCTCGAGATCGTGGTGGCCGTAGCTCAGTTGGTTAGAGCGCCAGGTTGTGGCCCTGGAGGTCGGGGGTTCAAGTCCCCTCGGTCACCCTTTTAGCCAGCATTGCCGCGAGACCGGCTAGGCTGACCCGCCGGATGCGCCTCTAGCTCAATTTGGCAGAGCAACGGACTCTTAATCCGCAGGTTCCGGGTTCAAGTCCCGGGGGGCGCACGACCTCCCAGGTCAGAGCACTGAGCTGGTGGTTTCGCTGGTGAGTTGACCCACGAACTGACCCTCTATCGCTCCGGTTTGGTCTGCGGAGGCGAACAGGACGCCGGCCATGGCCTCGGCCACCCGGTCTCTCGCGGCCTGCTCGGTGTGCACGTAGACGTCCGAGGTCACGCGCTCCGAGGAGTGACCGAGCATCTCGGAAATGAGCTTCATCGGCACCCCGGCGGCGAACAGCAGAGATCCGGCCGAGTGGCGGAGCTCGTGGGTGGTCCAGTGCCCGAGCCCGCAGGCGGTCGTGAGCTCGCTCAGGCGGTGACGGAAGTTGTCCGGGTCGACGGGCGTCCCGATCGGAGTAGTGAACACGAGCCCGAGCTCGTCTTGCCACGCCGGCCCGGCCGCGAGACGCTCGGTCGACTGCAGCACGCGGTGGCGGCGGAGAGCGACGGCCATCGGTGCCGGGAGCACGAGGTCCCGTCGGCTCTGTGCCGTCTTGAGCTCGACGAGCGTTAGCCCAGCACCGGCGACTCGCTGAAGCTGCTGGCGGACATGGACGATCGCCGGGCTGCACTCGAGCTCGATGTCGCGCCAGCGAAGACCCAGCACTTCGCCGAGGCGTAGCCCGAGGGCGAGCTGCACACCGAAGGCCGGCCCGAGCCGGTGCTCCTCGATCGCCACGAGGAGCTCGCGCGCCTGCGCGCCGGTGAGACTACGTCCTTCGCGCCGTGGCACCCGCGGACCATCGGCGAGCATCGCTGCATTGCGGGCGACGAGGCCCTCCTGCTCCGCCCGGCGGAGCGCCCGGGCGAGGACCTTGCGCGCTGAGCTCTGAGTCTGCGGCGAGAGCGGTCGCCCCCGAGACAGCTCGCCCGCCTCCATCGAGCGCATCATCTCGGTGACGTGAGCCGGGGCGAGCTCGGTCAGGCGCAGATTGCCGACACTCGGGATGACATAGAGCCGGAGCCACCGCCGATAGGTAGCCTCGCTGCCCGCGCTCACGGTGCCGGGCAGGACCTTCTCGGACCACCACTGGAGGAAGTCGCGCACTCGCCGGCGTCCGTCAGTGGGAGGCAAGCCGCTGTCGAGCCGTTGCTGCTCGGCGCGCATCTTCGCGACGACCTCCCGCCTCGTGCGGCCGAAGACCGACTTTTGCCGTCGATTACCGGTCGGCCCACAGCTGAGCTCGAGGCGACCCTCCCAGCGTCCGTCGATCCGCTCACGGATCGATCCGTCGCCTCGTCCTCGACGCTTGGTCATGGCTTCTCCCTTTCGCCTATCCGCGGATCCTTCTCGACAGCGTCGGCAAGGATCCGCCGCGCCGCTGCCCAGCTCGTCGCGTCGCTCACTTCCCGGAGTGTCTGCTGCAGCGCCTCGAACTCTTCGCGCAGGCTCGGGCGCGGTGTCGGCTCACCCGGAGCCAAGCCCTCGTCTCGCCGGCGCTGTCGGTAGGCGCTTTGGCGGTGGGCAGGCGAGCAGTAAATAGGCGCCGGGCCACGGGCAGACGGCACCGTCGTCAGCTCCCCGCAGTAGGCGCAGCAGATCTGTCGGGCGGGGGGTCTCGTGCTCATATATCTGTCACGTTACTCGTAACGCCATGGCGTGACAAGTACCATCAAGCTCCTCCACGCAACACAGACAGGAAATCGTGCTCGTCGAGCAGCTCGAGAGGTCTACCTTCGCGGCGCAGAGCGAGAGCCTTCTCGAGCTTGCTGCTGAACTCGTGACCCGCGAGCAGCCCGTGAAATTCGCCCCCGACCACAACGAAGTCCGTTAGCTTGCTGACGCTCGTCACAGGGCGTCCCCCAACATCGACCACCGCCTGCCATGCCTGCTCGCGGGGCATCGACCACAGACCTCCTGTGAAAGCGACTTTGCGCCCGAAGAAGGGGTGCAGCGGATCGACCACAGCGCCCAGGCTCGCAGCTCTCGGAACGTGGTGGATGTGCCCGGCTCCGCTGCCCGCCACGTATGTGTCCGGCGACAGCGTCGCTGGATAGAGCGGGAGCGACCGAAGAAGATCATCGAGGTCGGCGGCGCGGCGAATAGCAACCGCTGTAAGAGCTATCGCCGCGGCGCTCCTTGCATCGGCGGCCGCGTCATGGTGCTGGAACTCATCAAGGCCGGCGGCTCTAACAACGTCCGGGAGCGAGTAGGACCCCAGCTCAGGCCAAACCATCCGACTGATCGCTCGCGTACAGGCGACCCGGAGACTTGGCCAGGGGAGGTCGACCTCTAGGCATGTGTCCCGGATGACGCCCAGGTCAAAGCTTGCGAAGTGCGCGACGGCGAGGCGGTCTCCGATGATAGAGACGAGGCGGGGAAGTGCCTCCGGCCACTCTGGCGCCGACAAGCACATCTCCGGGCGTATTCCGTGGAGCGATACGTTGAATCCGGCGAACCGGAACTCGGGTGGCCGGATCAGAAAGCTGCCGGCGTCGCGGATCTCCCCGCAGTCGACAACCGCGTAGCCGAAGGAGCACGGACTGCCGCGTCTCTCGTTCGCGGTCTCGAAGTCGAACGCAACGAATCCGGCCATGCCAAACCTCCCGGTTCTGTCGCTCTCCCCCTCAGAGCCCTAATTTCTTCCACCTTCTGTCCCTGTTCCCCTTGACGTGTGCCCAATCGAACAGGCCTGTTTCCCGCGGTACCGGCGACAAGTGATTTAAAGAGGCGGCGGCGATTGCGGGGGATTAGCGGCGTCGAGAGCGGCGAGCATCGCCTTCCAGCCGGCGGGGTCCCCGATCGCTTTGAGCGCACTCTCGAGGTCGCCCACGGGATCGTCCGGATGCGTCTTTAGCCATTCAAGGATTGGTCGCATCAGGTAGTGGGTCACCCAGAACTCGGCTTTGGAGGCGTCCTCCTTGGCTACGGCGGTCGGGTCTCCTCCGTGAGCCGTGTCCGAGCGAGTGTCATACCAGTCCATTACTCGGTGCCATTCCGAACACTGCCACTCGCGATAGGTGTTCCCGAGATCTCGAAGCACACACAAACGCTTGCGGTCTTTGCCCTTGTCGGGGGACAAGTGAAGGTACGGGCACACCGGCCGGTGTCGGCCGCACAGGTTCTGCTCCTGGAGGCCACACCCGAACCACGCCCCCGCTCTGGCGAGTCGATAGGTCTGCGAGTGGCGGTCCCGACGTAGTAACCAGGCTTCGAGGGCAGTCACTACGCCGAGCATTTTCAGATCTGGCCTGTGTTCAGTGCATGCACGCGCCAAGAGCTGGGCGCCAAGGGCCGCGCGGCGCGCGCCCTCGCTCGGACTGTCATCGGCCAGAGCGCCACTTAGGAACTGGAAAGCCTCGGAGGTCGACCAGGGGTCGAGCTCCTCATGAGCGAAGGTCCAGCCGATTGGCTCGCCTTTGAAGGTCCAGCCGACCGCGTTGCGGCTTCCGACGACGACGTAGGTGATCCGCGCCCAACGCGTCTCGTCCGGTAGGCCGAATGCGGTCGGTCGCGCCCTGGCCCTCGACCGCTGCCACAGACGCAGGACGTCCAACGCGCTCCTCACGGCGTCGAGCGCGTCTTCGATTCCGCCGGCAGTAAAGGCGACCTCGCCGACGCAACCGGCCTTAGCGGCTGCAACCGTCTCATCCATCAGTTTCTGCGAGAACGCCGCACCGTTGGCAGAAGGCGGAGGCGTGTCGAGCATCAGTTCCTCGATGCACTCTCCCGGATGAAAGATCACCCGTCCGACTGACCATTTGTCTGCGAAGCTGAGTCCCTCGATCGGGATGAGCAGTCTGTCCGGCTTCTCCTCACTCATGGCCGGCACCTCCTAGTACTCGGTGGCCGCGGCCTCGACGGCCTCGACGCGGTCGGCTTCGGTTGGCAACGAGTAGCGCCTGGTCGTCTCCAGCGATCGGTGTCCGGCGAGCTCGGCAACAATCACCAGGTCCTTGCCTGAACGAACGAGCCTCGTGACGAAGGTGTGCCGAAGGACATGAGGCGACATCGAGAGCCCCGCCGCGGTGCTGATCCGTCTCACGACCCGGTCAAGTCCTCGAGGTGTCAGCCGCGATCCGGCCGACCCGACGAGCAGCGCCTGAGACGACACGTTCGGCCGGATCCGGAGCCACGCTGCCACGAGAGATCGGGCCTCGGTGCCGAGCGGGACGGAGCGCCCGACATCGCCTTTGCCGTGTCGTACCGTCACCATTCCTCGGCGAGCCGATAAGGCGATGTCGTCGACGTCCAGCCCCGCCACTTCGGCGAGCCGAAGTCCGGCGAGCGCCATGAGGGCCACGATCGCACGATCGCGGGGCTCCCCACGTGCCTCTGCAGCTCGGAGCAGTCGCCGGAGCTCCTCGTCTGTTAGGGCACGAGGAGCGCTGGCAGGCAGCGGCTCTCGGCGCACTCGCGGCGGATCGAGGCGGAGGAAGCGGTACAGGTTGTCGAGTCCGGCGAGAGCGCTATTGATGCTCGCTGGAGCGAGGCGGCGATCCTTGAGCTCGCTCCGGTAGTCGCGCACCGCGTAATCGCGGCCGGACGCACTTAGGGCGTCAGCACCCCGATTGCCCCTGTCGGCGAGCCATCCGAAGAAGCGGCGAGCCTGGAAGCCGTACGACCGGCGGGTGTTCGGAGAAAGCGGCGCCCGCTCGAGGTGCGCCAGATAGTCGCTCAGGACCGCTCCGAGCTCGGGAGGCTCGCCGGCGCCGACAAGCTCGAGCTGCGGCCGGCGTCTAGACGGGTGGCGTCTCAGGGCCTGCTCATTGTTATCGGACATGGCTCCGCCTCCCTACGGGCGCCCGTCGCCCGCATTATCGGACGGTACACCGGGGGTGCGCGCCCGATAATGGGACATATCAGACGCCCGCCTCCCGCGCCTGGCCCCCGAAGAGTGAGCCGCCCACGAGCAAGCCAGTCGGGGTGAAGGGGATCTGCTCGCCGGCCTCGAACTCGCCCAGCACTGCGCCCATGCTCCCGGTCTCGGCGAACTCCCACCAAGCCATGTCCTCGGTCTCGAGATCGAGCATGCGAGTCAACTGATAGACGGGTGGTCGCCCGTTCGTGTAGCAAAGAACCGAGGCAGTGAGATCGTCGCCGTATTCAAAGTTGATCGTGCCTGCGCCATCCTCACTGACCGAGAGCCGCCAGCCGGGTCGATTGAAGAACAGACGAGCGAGCTCCAGCCACGGTCCGGCGGCGTGGGTGCCCTCGCAGCCGAGAATCAGAAGCGAGAATGGTACAAGGGGCTCAGCCGGCGGGATTTCCGGTCCGCTCAGCGCTTCGAGCACGGCGCGTCCGATCGACGAGAGCCGGTCACGGGTCACCCTCGTGTAACCCGCGGTCGTGTCGGGATCGGCATGGCGGGCGAACTCTTGCACCGCCCTGAGGTCGCCGGTCGTGTCGTTAGCCACGGTCAAACAGGTGTGCCGGAGGCGGTGAGTGCTCACTTCGGCGATGTCGGCGTCTCCTGCCAGCGAGCGCACCCAACCCCACACGGTCGACGGATCGGCATGGCCGCCCGACTGGCCGGGAAATAGGAAGGGCGACTCGTGCGGCAGGCTGGCGACGCCGCGCATGACGAGCTCAGGCACGGGCAGCGCGGCCTCGAGCTGGCCCTTGCCCACGAAGCGGACCCAGCCGCCCGAGAAGTCCGCGAAACGCAGCTTCGCGATCTCGAATCGGCGCAGGCCGAGCAGCAGTCCGAGCAGCACAGCGACGCCACGGTGGCCTCCTTCGGCGACCGCGGCGGCAAGAAGCCTCTGTGCCTGGTCGAGCTCCAACGGCCTCGCAACGAGGCGCGTCTTTCGAGGTACCCGCACGGCGCCGATGGGCGGGTCATCGACATCGAGCGCCGCGTAGTACGGCCGGAGGGCGGAACGGAAGATCCGGCGCGACGAGCCCGAGAGCGTCTCGGAGTAGTCGGCGAGCGTCCGTGCGTCGAGCTCGGCCAGGGCGAGGCCGCGTGACCCGCACCAGCATTCGGCGCGCCAAAGCATCGCCGAGTAGTGCCCGATCGTCGTCTCGCTCATGCCGTTGCGAAGCATCCGTTCGCGTGCCCGACGAACGCGGTTGGCGCCGGCGTTGTCGCTTCGCTCCCATCCGTGCCCAGCGTGAGGGGTACCGCGGCGGTGCCCTTCGGTCCGCGCACGCGAGCGGCCCGGCTGGCGGCCGGCGACACGCAACGCTGGCACCTTCGGATCGGGACGCCCGAGCACGGCGAACCAATGGCGAAGGGCTGACGCGGCCTGGGCTCTCTTGTCCAGAGTCAGAGTGGTGGCAAAGCGCCCGAGCATCTCGGGTGGTGCGGTTAGCACCGTCGTGCCTCTCTCGCGACAGAAGCGCTCGGCTCGCATCAGCGTCGACGAGTAGTCCCGCGCCGACGCCGGTGCCAGCCCGCGGCCTCGGAGCTCGAGAACGACGGCGCCCCGGAGCTCGTCGAGCTGGTCCGCCTCGAGGTCCGCATACGACTCGCGCCAGTGTGCGAGTCCAGTTTCGGCGGGTCCGCCTGATCCTCGCGGTTGGCGAGTACCTTCGGTCATGTCGCCACCTCCTTCATAGGTGTCGGCCGGCCCCGGAGTGCTCAAACACTTCGGGGCCACTTTCGTGGTGAGAGACATGGTACTGCTATCTCGACGGCATGCTGCGATCCCGCTCGCGTCGAACCGTTCGCCGGTCGTGAAGATCAGGCAGGCGCACCGATCGCACCGAGCCACGACGGCGTAATGGAGCCACCGGCCGTGCCCGCATACACACAGCGGTGAGGACCAGGGAGGCGCTATGAGGCGCAGGACGCCAGTGTGCGCTCTCGCGTACACGCGCCCCTGACCGCCGTCGATGTTCGAGCTCCTAGGCATCGGAGCGGCTCAGATTGGCGGCGTTCCGGCGCCGCGGCGCCATGTAGAGGTCGTCGCGGTGAGCGGCGGCCGCACTCCATGCTTGCTGGCGGACAGCGGCGTCGTCGGGAACCGGCCGAAAGCGCCACCCACACGAGCACACAGCGACGCAAGGGTTAAAGCGGACGTCGACGCGGTGCGGTTCGCTCGGGTCGCCGACGTCCGTTCTCACCGCGTCACCTCGAGGTCCCATCGTCCGGGTGGACAAGCTCCAGGTGCTCATGCATCAGGGCGAGAGCGCCGTTCTCGGCGGCGGCTCTCAAGTCGTCATAGTGGGCCGGCGTCGCCCAGCCACAGCCAGCGACCTGACAGGTGACCACCGTCGACCATATGCGTCGGCGATGAGTCGATACCCGATGAGTCGGGAACGTCGCTAGGTACTTGTCCACAACACGGCCTCCTCGGTAGAGCGCCATTGGTCATAGCCCGAAGGGGTCCCAATCACCGGTGCCGAGCTCAGGTGGCGGCTCGGCCGTTCGGCCGGTCTCCGTGTACAGGTCTTCGGCATGGGCAGCCCATTCGATGCTCGCGTCGATTGCCTCGAGGACTGCAGGTGTGCCCCAGCTCGAGAGCTCCCGGAGCCCGTAGCGTCTGTCGGCGCGATCGACAAAGAACACGTGGACCCGTTCAATCGGCGTCCTTTGCGGCTCCGGCCGGCGCCGACGTCGAGCCAACCATCTTTCGAGAGCGTCCGGTTCCCGCGCCTCGAGGTATCTCTCGCGCTGCTCGCTCACGACTCGAAGCTCGACGAGTCTTCTCGGCACGTCCTCATCCGGACGCGTCGTCGTGCGCCGGCGGGCGTCTGCCCACTTCTTGCGCCACGGCGCGAGCTTCTTTCGGATCTCACGTCGCCGCTCTCTCTTGGCAGCGAGAGCCACCGCGAGAGCACGACGATGAGCGCCGGCGAGCTCCTTCGCTTGGCGGTCGGCCTCGACCCGTGCACGCTGCGCCCGCTCGATCTCTATGCGTCTCTGGTAGATCGCCCGCACGAGGTCCGAGGCCTGCGAAAGAACCGGGGCGGCGTTCGCGGCGATCTCCTCGAGGCGCTCCTTCGAGCGAGCGGTGCCGGCGTCTTCGCGGAGCTTGCGGAGCTGTGCTCTTAGCCCGGCTGCCTGCGGGCCATACCCTTTCGGCACCCGACTGATGGACGAGATCGCCTCATCGAGCAGCGCTCGCAGCCTGGCCCGCTCGCCCGTGAGCGAGAGATCCTCGACGTCGGCCCTACTGCGTCGAGCAGCGCGCTCGACCGTTACAGCGCGGCGATGCTCGGCCGCCCGAGATGCCGCCGCAAGAAACTCCTCCATGCCCGGCGCATCGCCAAGTGCACGACGCCAGGCATCCGGATCGACCGTCCAGCCGGGCTCAACGACGCCCGGCACTGTCTCCCAGCAAGTCAGTACGTCGGTCACGACGCCGGCAACGGCGCCGGCGAGATTGTCGCCTGGTCGACACCCGAGCCGGCCGGCTCGGCCGAGCGTGACCACTTCTAAAGCCTCCAGTTGAACAAAGGGACGGCCTACCGTCGTGAGGACCTCGCGGATCAGTCGGAGCACAGCGACAGCGGCATCAGGCAGCCGCTCTCCGGGCGGAGTGCAGTCAGCCAGCGACACGAGTGGTCCCGATGCAACCGGATCGGCGTAATGGCGACGCAACCGGACCGGCAGCTCGTCGATCTGGTGAGCGGGCAGGCCGTGAGTCGAGCACACGATGGAGCGTCGAAAGTGAGCTTCGTGTAAGACGTTGGTCGGGAGACCTGTTTCGCCTTTGCCGAGCGGAGCGTTGAAGACGACGAGAGGCACTCCTCGCAGCAACACGTCGGACCCTTCGATGACGATTCGAGGATGCTCGCCGAAGAGGCGGAACATCTCCCTTCGGAGCTCTCCTTCTGCCTTGTCCGCCTCGTCGAGCACGACGAAGGGAAGGTCAGCGACTTCCGATGAGTCGAAGACCCACCGCCCTCCGGCTTCTTGGCGCCGACGTCCCACGAGCCCGCCCGGCGACAGGCTCGAGAGCTCACGCAGCACGGTGCGGAACTCGAACCCGAGCGCCTGGGCGACGAGCTCCGCAACCGCCGTCTTGCCGGTGCCCTTCGACCCGAAGACGACGAAGCCAGGTTGGCGGGCGTGCTCCGGGAAGTGGCGCCGGAACACGACCGCATCGACCACGAGACGAGCCAGAGCGGCAAGCGGCGCCGGGAGGATGTCGGCGACCATCCGGTCATAGGCGGTACGGGGTACCGGGGGAAGCGGCCGGACCAGTCCGTAGCCCGCTGTCGTGGGGCGTGGCGCGGTCTTCGGACCGTCGACGAGTCCGGCATCACGGAGACGGGCGAGGTCCTTCGTGACCGTCCGCGGAGCGCGTCCCGTGCGCTCGGCGAGGTCGCGCGGTGAGAGTGCTCCCGCGACGAGCTCCTCAAGGACGGCGATCGTTCCCGCCTCGAGGACGCTGGAGCTGCGTTCAGAGGTCATGCCGATCGTCCCTCAAAGTGTGCCGATCCATCCTCGACGCGTGCCGATTGGCTCCTCCCGCGTGCCGATCCGGCCCCGTGAGACCGTGCACGGAGCCAGATGCAGCACGCTGACCTGGTCGTTTCTTCGGGGCTCTCGTCAGCCGATGCCGATTCCCGCCCAAAGTGCCAGGGGGGAAGGTAAGGGCCTCGAAAACACACCCGGAGGCTTGTCGGCAGTAGCCGACCCCAGTGCTGGTCCACCACCACGAAGGTCACGCGGAGGCCGCCTGGAGCTCGGCGACGGCGTCAAGTCGCCTCGCGTAGAGGTCGCTTCCTCCTGTCGGGCAGCGGCGTCCCTCGAACTCCCACGACCCGTCAGGTCGGGCGTGGCGGCCGGTCCGGAGCATCGAGGCGACGCTCTGAGAGGAGCCGGCGCCGGCGTAATGAGCGACCCTCGCCCAGCGTCCCGGGTGGCAGCTCAGCTCCTCGAGGAACCGGCAGAGCGTGCCTCGAGCGGCGTTCCCTCGCTTCGTCGCCGGCGATGGCGGCTGCGCGTCCTGTAAGCGTGCGCGGGAGGCGTCGCGCTGCTCGACGGTCGTACCGGCCCACACGCCGAGCAGGTGAGGGAAAGCCAACGCGTACTCGAGACACTCGGCCTTTACGGGGCAGCGTCCACAGATCGCTCGTGCCTGGCTAACCGACTCTCCGCGGCTGACGAAGAACACGACGCTTGAGACGTCGCGGCAGCGTGCTCTACGGCTCCAAGAGCCCGGAGCGGGCATGTCCGCGAGGCTGAGGTCGGGGGCGAGCAAGGTCAGCTCGTCCACCTAGACCTCCTCGCCGGCGGCGGTACGGCTATGAACTCAACGTGCAGCTCCGCGACCGCCCGAGCGTTTCGACCGGAGACAGAGCGCCGGCTCAGTTGCAGCGCGGGCGTCGGGTGCCCGGCGAGCTTCGACGCGATCCAGGTGCGCGTGTAGCCGGCGGCGAGCAGCTCCTCGAGCAGCTGCCAGGTGCGACCGGCATCGAGCCGAGCACCGCCGGCGAAGTCGCTCGGCCGTACAGCCATGATGCGCCCGTGGGTCTCGCGCCGGATCCGCCTCGAGGGCGCCAGCCGACGCGCAGGGTCGCCGTAGATGAGCTTCGAGAGCAGCCCATGGGGGAGGCCGGAGACCTTCGCCACCTGTTTCAGCCCGACGCCGGCGGCAGCGAGCTCGCGGACGTGGCGCCGCGCCGTCCCGGCCGGCACGTAGGGAACCCACACCTGGTCTGGCCGGCTGATGGCGCGCTGACGGGCGCGCTCGTAGTCACGCTTTGCCTTGCGGCACGGCTCGCAGCGACAGAGCTCGACGGTGTACTTCGCGTATGTCCCGTGCCCTCGCCGGCTGTCCGGAGCGACCCACGCCGAAGGCTGCGGCACGACCCGGAGCGGTCGCACCTTCCGCTCTGTCGTCGCGGCTCGCATCGGCGCTGGCGGCTCCTCGACGAACTCCATGCCATAAGTCGCGGCCATCACGCGTCAGCGTCTCCTCGCCTTGCGGCCTCGAATTCGGATCGATCTGGCCTGCCCGCTCGCCGCCACGCCCGGTAGCACGCAGGGCAGTAGCCACGCCTGAGCCGGTCGTTCCCCGAGCCCGATACTTGCCGACCACAGGCCTGGCAGTCACCAGATCCGGCCAGTGTGGCCATCACACCCGGAAGCTGGCCGGACTGGAGTTGTTCCTGGGCACAATCCCTGCTCGGACCAGTCGCGACAGTGCGGCCAGCCGGCGTCTGCTGGGAGCTGGCCACACTGAAGCCCGTTGGGTACACGAAAGACCGCTCGCCCCCGAAGGCCGCCGGTTTGGACGTCTCCAGACCCGCCTTGTTGCGAGCTCTCCGGAGCGTTCTTGAGCTCATCTCGTACCCGGCAGCGCTCAGCGCCTTCCTCGCGTTGGCAATCGGTACGCTTCCCCCGCCATCGATCACGACTTGCTTGAGCAGTTCCGCGATCTCCTCGAGCTCGTCCCGCTCTTCTGCGCTCACCGGCTCTTGCAACAATCTCGCCACCGACTGGTCGGAAACCCCAAGCCACCGGACACGCGAGCATGCGTGCTCCTCCTCGTTTGCCGACTCGAGCTCGAACGCAAGGGACGACCAGAGGGGTGCGAGGTTGCCTTTCGAGCGCGCCATGACCCTTCGTCGCTCGGACGGGTCGCTCGGGTCCTTCGCAAATAGGACGGCTGAACGGGCGGCGCCGATGATGCCAATTGAGCCGACGCCCCGGGTGATCGCGTTGGTCCCCCCCGCCTTGGTCAGATGACGAATGAGAATCAGAGCTGCTTCGGTCTCTTCCGCCAAGCGCGCCAATGGGGCGAGCGCGGTTCGGACATCCTGGTCGCGATGGGAGTCGACCGCAGGGCCGAAGAACGCGTTCATCGGGTCGATGACCACGAGACGCGCCTGCTTCTTGACGACGAGCGACTTGAGAACGTCGAGACCATCGGACGTCATCGACCAGGGCCGTATCCGAAGTACTCCTTTTTCGTCGATGTCTTCGATGTCTGTGAGCAAATGAACCCGGCTGACGTCGGCGCCGGCCGCGTCGAGCCGTGGCCTGATCGTGTCGGCGGCTGCGTCCTCGGCTGAGACAAGGATCACCGCCGCCGGCCCCGTAAGCTCTGGTCGGGATCCATCAGGCATCGGCATGCCTTTGCTCACCCGAGCGGCGATGTCGATGCTCACGGTCGATTTCCCGACGTCGGGGTGGCCCTCGAACACTGTGACTTTCCCGAGCGGAATGCGCTTCGGCCACAGCCACTGGACCTGCTCAGCAACGACGTCGGCCATGCAAACCGAGACCGGATGTCTGAGCGGCTCGTTCGGAGAACGCTGGCCATTGCGCGAATGACCGTGGTCGACGTCCACAGCAAAGGTCCGGCTGAGCTCTTCGTAGCAGACCCGGTCGGTTTCCTCAGCACTGACGGAGGCGGCATCCTCTTCGGCTTGCCAGGGTGGCCTCGGATGTTCCTGGAGCGCCTTCTCCTCGGCGCGCTTTCGTATCTCGTCAGTGCTCCCGAAGCCGGTCGGGAGCTCGTCCTTGTCCTGATCGATCCTGGTGGCAAGTCGGAAGAGGTCCACGGAGGGCAACTGCGAGACATCGAGGCCCGGGACTGCCTCTTCCCTCGTCGCCCGTGGCCCTCGGCCAGGGCGACTCATGCGCCGGCGTTGGCGAGCTTCGAGGCGACGTACTCCTCGAGTGCCTGAGCCGGGATCCTTCGGGCGTTGCCGACCTTGAAGCTCCGGAGCTCTCCAGAGTTGATCAACTGGTAGACCACCGGTCGACTGAGGTGGAGAACGCCACACGCCTCGTTCACTGTGAACAGCAGGCGGGCCTTTTCGATTAATGCCATGGGCCGGACGGTACGCCTACCCTCCCCACAATTGCAATCAAAGGCGGCGCCACCGTCTGCTACAACCTTAACCATCGATGCTGTTATCGTTATTGCCATGGCTCAGACGAAGACGGCTGACGACGGGCTCACGCCCGCTGACCTGCGCCGGATCCGCCTGCAGAGACACCTCTCGCAGTTCGAGCTTGCGCGTCGTTGCGGAGTCAGCCGGCCCTACGTGGCCCAGGTCGAGAGCGGCCGACTGCGGCCGCGGTCGAGCTTCATCGCACTCCTGAGGTCGCTCGACTCTGACCCGCAGGCCTCCAGTGACGCGGCCGACCGAATCACGGACCTCGTGGCCGGGCGGCCGGCGCTTACCCGTACCGACGTGGTGAAGGCTCTCGGCCGTCGGAGCGGCACCGAGCGCAGCATCGACGAGCTGCTGAGCGCTGGACGTCTCGAGGAGCGCCTGGCCCTCGGCGAGACCAGCAGCTCGCGGCTCGCCCGTCGATTGTTCGCTGCCGGCACGGCACCCAAGAACTCCCATCCGGATCCGGTGTCCGGAGGACTGCGCAGCGGCCGGGAGACCGTCAAGATGAGTCAGACAGAGCTCGCCCGCAGGATCGGCGTCACGCCGGCGGCGATCGCCAAGTGGGAGGCGCACGGGGCGGTCCCGCCTCGGCGCGCCGAGGAGCTCGCCCGGGTGCTCAGCGCTGCAGCGGCCTCGGAGATCGCGGCCGCTCGCCAGTCGGCCGGTTGGTCCCGTCCTGAGCTCGGCCGCAGGGTCGGCGTAACGGGACAGATGGTGCGGCTCTGGGAGCTCGGCGAGCCGGTCTCGGCAAAGCGGCGTCAGGCGCTGCGTCTAGCCCTGGAGGAGGCCCGCCGCGCCGGTGCCGCTGCTCAGCTGACGGCATCGGAGGCGCTGCTCGAGCTCGTGCGGGCACGCGGAGCCCTGACGCGGACCGACCTTGTCGCGTGGCGCCGGCGGTTCCAGCTCGATCCCGGCCGCGCGGAGGCGGTCATCGGTAAGAGCCGGTTGGCGGGCGAGCTGCACGAGGAGAGGCGCTTCACCGGGCCGCGCCGCCGGCCGATCCGCTACCTGGTGACGGGGCCGGCGACGGCCGAGGCTCCGCCCGGTCTGCCTGGCGAGGAGCTCCGAGCCCTGCTCGAGGCCGCCGGGCTCACGCCTGGCGAGCTCGCCGACCGGCTCGGGATCTCCGCTGGGGCTGTCCGCGGTTGGGAAACCGGTCCCGCCAAGGTGCCAGCTGCACGGGTCTCAGAGATCGGCAGGCTGCTCGCCGAGCACCGTCGGGAAACATCGCCCGCCGAGGAGGCGGCCCGCGAGATCCTTGCCGTCGTGGCGCGGCACCCGGACATCGGCCGTACGGAGCTATTCGAGCGGCACGTCGGAGACCGCGTGCGTTCGCGGTCCGGTCTCACCCGCGCGCTTGAGGATGGGCTTGTCCACGAAGTGCTCCTCGAGCTCCCTCGGCGTAGCCCCTACTGGGGCCTGCGGCCTGGACGAGCCGACGCCGGCGAGGAGGAGCCTGGGTGGAACGCTCGAGATCTCCGGCAAGAGCGACAGGCGCGCGGCCTCACTCAGGGAGAGCTTGCCCGGGCGGTCGGGGTGAGCGCCTCGACCGTCTGTAGCTGGGAGACCGGCAAACGGAGCTCGAAGAGTCGCGCGGCCGCACTGAGCGACGCTCTATCTCGAGCCACCGCCAGGCCCCGGACAAGCGATGTCGACCGATCGCTCCGTGCAGTGAGCTCGGCCGTCGAGCGCCACCCTGGTGAGTGGAGCGCGCCGGCGCTATTGGGAAGGCTCAGGCGAAAAGCAGCAAAGGCGGCCCTGGAGCTCGCTCTCGCCGAGGGCATCGTGCACGAGGAGCACCGGCTCATCTCGGACCGCCGCGGCCGCTCGACGGTGCGTGTGCGCCTCTATCCCGGTCCCGCTGTGTCGATCGGCGAGTGGCCGGCCGCGCCCGAAGGTCCGGAGATCCTCGCACTCCGCCGGGCCGCCAACGTGAGCCAAGGCGAGCTCGCCCGTCGCGTCGGAGTGACGCAGTCAGCCGTGGCGCTCTGGGAGAAAGGCACGCCGGTGCCCATCGGGAGGAGAGAGGCTCTTCGCGCAGCGCTTGACCACCTCTCGGGCGCCGCGGCTGCCGACGCTCGAGGGCGGCGCCTGCCACGTCGGGACAGGCCTACGGTCACTCAGCTCGTGGCCGAGCACCCGGGCAGCACCCGGGGCGAGCTGTGCGCCCGCGTCAACCGCAAGCGGCGCCCAGCTCTCGCCGGCGACATCGCGGCAGCGATCGCCTCTGGACACCTAGGTGAGAGCCGAGTCGGTCGGCGCGTCGAGCTCTTGTTGGCCGAGCACCGCTCCGAAGTTTGACCCACAAACTGACCCACTAACGGGCTGCTAACCGCTTCCAGCGGCTGCCTGTGGCTACCATTGCACCCCGTGTGACCTGCGGTTATTAATGGCCGTTGCCATCGGCTAACAGGCTCGCAAGACTCCGCAGGTTCCGGGTTCGAGTCCCGGGGGGCGCACCAAACAGGCGCGGGAAAGAGGGGCGGGCCGCGAAACGGCCGACGCGCGGACACTCGCTGCAAAGTGCCTGATGGTGCTGGGTGTGGGTCTGATCCGGATGTGCCCGGGCTCCCCGTCCAGGGTCGCCAACTCCAAGTGTTCAGCAATCCTTCCTCGACAACGCAGTGGCCGGAGTCGCGGGCGCATTCACGGCCTCGTACCACCTGACTCTCTTGGCGGTCCTGGTCCAAAGGCCATCGGTCGCCACCAAGAACCGGCCTATATCAGTCGCCGAGGCGTTCGCCAGCGGTCGGTCTGCTCCGATTGCGGCCCACCGTCAGGTCAGGTGCCCCCAAGATCGCCGACGTAGCCGACGTATCGGCCTGAGGGTAGACCCCCCGGACCAGCACGGTCGGCGCCGACGTCAGGATCTCAGGACAGGCTTCGCCGCCGCGGACCGGTCAATGCCACCACGAATGCGACGATGACGAGCACGGCGCCGAGCGCGATACCCGCGTAACCACGCTTCGTGTGCTTGGCGACCACGTGAGCCGCGTACCCGGGGAAGAACGTCGGCAGCGAGTGCGCTGGCTGCGTGAGGTACAGCGCACCAGCCACGATGGCGGCGACTCCGACGACGAGCAGAATTATCGCTAGCACGCGCCGCACGGGTCCACTTTACTCATCGATCGCTCACGCAGCACGCTCGTACTCGTGGACGAGAACAAGGCCGACCATACCGCCGACGGCGAGCACCGTGGCCAGCCGACGAGGCGCCGTGAGGGACCGGGTTCCACCACCCCCTACGCCGCCACGTAGGCGATCGTGGGGGCGCTTGCAGCTCCTCGTCGGTTGCGTCTTTCAAACGCTCCCCAGCGTTGAATGACACACGATGCCGCAACACCTCAGCGTCTGGTGGGGCCCCGGGCTACTGTCCTTGCAATGACAGACCTTCCAGCCCACGTGAAGTTTCCCCCGAACGGCGAAGGGTGGGTGGTGAGTGACGACAGCGACGTCATCACCAGCGTCCAGGCCCTCGTAGACGGCTCCGAGCTCGTAATCGAACTGTGGGGCAGCACCACCGTGATCTCGCCCAACGACGAGCACTACGCCGACCACAAGTTCCAGGACAACTCCTGGACGAACCTGTCGGACTATTCCTGGCGAGCCCGCCGGATCGTCCACGACGTCACCGAGATGGGGCACAGCGCGGACGAAGCTACCCAGATCCAATTCTCGGCCGAGGGCTCGCGCGATGACATTCCGCGGTTCCGCAAGGTGTGACCGCCCTCTACAAACGACCATCTACGCGGGAGCCGCCGGCACCGACGGTGGGCACCATGACCAGCCGACGAGATGCCGTGGGGTTGGCGGCCGGGGTGCGCCCGAGGCACATCGGGACCAGACCCACACCCCTTACCTCCAGGCACTTTGCACCGCGTTTCCGCGCTTTTGGCCGTTTCGCGGGCCCGCCCCACTCTTGCCCACCAAAAAGGCGCACCAAACCGCTGCACACCAAACTGCAAATGCACAGGTAGATCGCTCCCCCGACCCCGGCAGCATCCAACAGCCGTGCTGCTTGACACGCCGAGCGACTCTCGTTACCGTAAACGCGTTCGGGGTTCGCCTCTGTGTTTTTTTTGAGGTAACTTTCTTATGAATCTTTCCCAAGATAGTCCGACTCCTGGCCGCCCTCGTCGGGGCAACTGGCAGCTGATGGCGGACATCAACCGCAACCTCGTTGTCAACCTCCTGCGCACATGCCCGGTGATGTCACGAGCCGACCTGTCAAGAGCAACCGGATTGAGCGGCCCGACTGTCTCGTCAATCGTTGCCGACCTCACCAGCCGAGGCTTGGTCGAAGACCTCGGGCAGGGCATCTCGAGCGGTGGACGGCCCCCCTATCTGGTCCGGCTCAACGAAAAGGCCAACTATGTCATTGGCCTCAAGCTCATGGGTCACGCAATATCCCTTGTCATCACGGACTTGAGCGCCACAGTGATGTACGCCCAGGTAACGACGCTCGTAGGCCCGGCCGCGGCCGAACCAGACCAAACAACCCGGCCGACCGCGTACCGCGACCCGGGGTCCATCGTCGATGCCATCTGCGCGGCGGTCGGGACCGCCCTCTCCTCTTCCGGAGTTGACGTGACCCGCATAATCGGCGTAGGCGTAGGCATCAACGGACCAGTTGACGCGGCCAACGGGGTGAGTCGTTCATCGCCCACATTCAACTGGAAGAACGTACCTTTGGCGCGGCCCATCTCAGAGAGACTCGGATACCCCGTTGTCCTCGAGAATGACGCCAACACGCTGGCTGCAGCCGAACAATGGTTCGGGCGGGGCGCCGGTATCGACACCTTCATTGCTGTAGCGGTGGGTGCTGGGATCGGCTCGGGCGTTGTGCTCAATGGCCAGCTATATCGTGGCAACGACGGCGCGGCGGGCGAGTTCGGACATGTCCAGCTCAGCGACACGGGACCACTGTGCTCCTGCGGCAAAGTCGGCTGTGTCGAGGCTTGGGCCTCGGACAGGGCAATCTTGCGCGACATCCGCGCTGCGGTCGCGGAAGAAGCACCGACTTCTATTGGCCATACAGGACACCTGTGCGAGCTCACGATCGCCGACGTGGCGGCTGCCGCTGAGCAAGGTGACGAGCTCAGCCGCCAAGTTCTGGCTCGAGCCGGTCATTACCTCGGTCGTGGCCTGGCAACGCTGATGACCGTGATCAATCCCCGTTTGGTGATCATAAGTGGGGAAGGCGTTCAGGCCGGGCACTGGCGCTTCGACTCGATGAAGGAAGCCATCGAGTCCACTGTATTCCCAGAGCTGAACGCGGAGATCATCTTTGCGACGGAGCCCCTCGACGATGCCAGATGGGCCCGTGGCGCAGCGTGTGTCGTACTGGGCGAGATATTCAGCACGCCCACCCGGCCCTCACTAGTACATGCAAGGTTAGGTTGACATGACCAGCTGAGGAAATGCAGTTTGAACAGCATTGCTGAGGCGCAGATCTCGGAAAAAGAGTGCCTGAAACATAAGCCGACAAGTCCCATGATGGTGCAGTAATGAGAAGGGAGGAGCGATAAGAATGACGAGGATTCAGCGAAGAGAGGGATCAGCCTCCAAACGTCGCCGTGGAGGTGTCACTCCGGTGCTTGGGGTGCTCGCCGCGATGCTGATGGTTGCCGGACTGTGCTCGACAGCCTTCGCGTCCACCCGGTCCGTTGCGTCTGTCTCGAGCACGCCGAAGGCGACGACGGGAGGCGTGATAACCGAGCAGGACTACTACAGCGCCGGCGACAACAGCGAGATGGTGGCTTTCATCAAGCAATTCCAGGCGCAGAACCCAGGCTTCACGGTGAAGCGTGACGTGGTGGCCAGCACCAGCATGGAGTCGCAGGAACTGGTGGAGGCTGCTGCGGGTCAGCTCCCGGACCTGCTGATGATGGACAACCCCTGGGTTGGCGGACTGGCTGCTGCCGGTGACCTGGTCCCGCTCGACCAGCTCGGTGTCAAGACAAGCGGGCTGACGGAAGGGGCAATAGCGGCGGGGAGTTTCCACGGGACGCAATTCGGTATCGGTTTCGGGAACAACTCCCTCGGCCTGTTCTACAACAAGAAGCTGCTCAAAGCGGCGGGTGTGACACCTCCGACTACGTGGGCTGAACTTGTGACGGCGGCCAAAGCCCTCACCAACAAGGCGACCGGGGTGTACGGCCTCGAGGTTGCTGCGTACAACTCGGGTGGCAACGCGACCTGGCAGTTCCTGCCCTTCTTCTGGACCGCAGGAGGCGACCTCGAGCATGTCAACGACACTGGTGGCGTCGCGGCGCTCACGCTCTACTCCGAGCTCGCCAAGGACGGCAGCATGCCGCCTTCTGTAGTGGACGAAAACCAGAACGACCTCGCCCAGCAGTTCCAGGACCAGAAGGCCGCGATGATCGTGATAGGGCCCTGGGAGTTCGCGGACTTCAACTCGACGAAGGGGCTTAGCTGGGGAGTTGCCTCGATCCCGGTGCCGAAGGCGGGGATGTCGCCGGTCGGGCCGCTCGGGGGAGAGGTTTGGGTCATCCCGAGGACGACGCCCCAGGGAGAGGCGCTCGGACTCAAGCTCTTGCGCTTCCTCACCTCTCCGACCAGCACTTACAGCTGGGCCTCGCAAAACGGTGAGATAGCCAGCCAGAAGTCCGTGTCGGCCAAGCTCATCGCCAACGATCCGTCGGACCGGATATTCGCCTACGAGATCGAGCACGCGCAGTCCCGTACATCTGAGGTAGGCCTCGCCTACCCGGCGATTGACACAGACTTGGGCACCGCGATCCAAGCGGTGATTCTCGGCAAGCTGTCGCCGAAGGCAGCTGCCCAGGCCGCGGAGGTTCAAGTGAAATACGCGCTGGAGCAGTACGGCGAAGGCTAGTTCCTGACTGTTTGAGTCATTCGGGCCACGCCTTCGGAAACGGAGGCGTGGCCCAGTTCTTGTCATCGCGCACGGTCGCCTCCCACGGCCGTGAAAAGTAGTGCCGTTTACCGGAAAGGACTTCCGTGCCTTCTCTTTTCCCGCAACCTCCAGACGAGGTCAGCACTGCGCATTTCACTGACAACTTCGGGGCACTCACGTGGCGCTCCGCGCACGAGGTGGTCTGCATTGAAGCGTGGGGTCCCGACGCCTTGCGGGTGCGAGCCGGCCTTGACTCTCTAAGCGAAGGCCACGGGGCCCTCAGCGAGCGACCTCAAGCGGAGGCGACCGTCAAGATCGATGGGGAGAGGGCGAGCATCACCGTTGGTGGGCTGGCCGCTGAGGTGGACGCCGTCGGCAATGTCCGCTTCGTGCGGGCCGACACCGGTGACGAGCTGCTCTGTGAGCGGCCGATCCACTTCTGGTGGCCAGGCCCCCGCAACTACACCGCCACCGACAACGGCTATCACTACATCGAGCAGTGCTTTGCCGCCTATGAGGGCGAACAGCTCTTCGGCTTGGGCCAGCACACTCACGGCCGGCTCGACCAGAAGGGCATCGTGGTTGACCTGGTGCAGCGAAACGCCGAAGTGAGCATTCCCTTCGTCGTCTCCAGTCGTGGTTACGGACTGCTCTGGAACAACCCGGCCGTTGGTCGGGTCGAGCTCGGGGCGACGGCCACCCGCTGGGTCGCGAACAGCGCCCGCCAGATCGACTACTGGATCACGACCGGCACGCCGGCACAGATCGCCTCCCGCTACGCGGACGTGACTGGACACGCTCCGATGCTCCCCGAGTGGGCGGCGGGGTTCTGGCAGTCCAAGCTCCGCTACCGCACCCAGGAGGAGCTATTAGAGGTGGCGAGGGAGTACCGCCGGCGCGGGCTGCCACTCTCGGTCATTGTCGTGGACTTCTTCCACTGGACCCAGCTCGGTGACTGGCNNCATGGGCATCCGCCTCATGGTGTCGGTATGGCCCTCGGTGAGCTTGATGTCGTCCAACTACCAGCCGATGCTCCAGGCCGGGTACCTGATTGCCAGCGAGCGGGGGGCACCTGTTCACGCGGACTGGCCTGACCGGCACGCTCCGGTGAGGCTTCCGGTCGCCTTCTACGACGCCACGAACCCGGATGCTCGCAGGTACCTGTGGAATCAGCTCCGCGTCAATTACTTCGAAGCTGGGATCAAGGTCTTCTGGCTAGACGCCTGCGAACCCGAGATCAGACCCGGCCACGTTGACAACCTCCGGCTCTTCGCAGGGCCCGGCGCGGAGGTGCTCAACCGCTATCCGGCCGACCATGCTCGGGGCGTCTACGAGGGCATGCACGAGGCGGGCGAGACCGAGGTGGTCAGCTTGATCCGCTCGGCGTGGGCGGGCAGCCAACGCTGGGGCGCGGCTCTGTGGTCAGGCGACATCCCTGCCACCTTCGAGTCCCTCGCTGCCCAAGTCCGGGCCGGCCTCAACGT
>PMVZ01000304.1 GCA_003166375.1 Acidimicrobiaceae bacterium
CCGATCAGGTCGTCTCGACGGGCTGGGGGGAGTGCGAACCGGACAGCGACCCGGCACTCGTCGACGCCGAACAGAACCTCTTCTCCGAGGCCGCCGCGCAAGGCCAGACGGTCTTCGCCGCTGCAGGCGATACCGGCTCGACCGACTGCTATGGCGATCAAGGCACGGCGTACGGCGCTCAGCTCTCTGTCGACGATCCTGCCAGCCAGCAGTACGTGATCGGGGTCGGCGGGACGTCGATCGGTGCCAAGTCCGAGACCGCCTGGAATGACTCCGGAAGCGTGAACGGCGCTGGTGGCGGCGGGGTCTCCGCCAAGTGGTGCATGCCCTCGTATCAGGACCAGCCAGGCCTACCGGGGCTGATCAACCCCTACTCGCTGGCCGCCCCGACCGACTGCGGGACCAA
The DNA here is from genome assembly GCA_003166375.1 of Acidimicrobiaceae bacterium. Lineage (GTDB taxonomy): Bacteria > Actinomycetota > Acidimicrobiia > Acidimicrobiales > Bog-793 > Fen-455. The sequence goes on from PMVZ01000304.1 coordinate 407, forward strand.
GAAGCCATACATGCGAGAGGTTCCTGACGTCTCGGCCGATGCCGATCCGGTAACCGGCTACGTCACGTATTGGGACGGATCCTGGCAAGGGGGCGAAGGCGGCACGAGCGCCGCCGCGCCGCTGTGGGCCGCAGCCGCCGCCCTGATCGACTCATCCCCGTACTGCACCGACTACGGCTCAACGAATGCGGCGGGAACGCTGCCTGCGACTCTCTACTCCATTGCCGACAGCGACTACTACTCCAGCGCGCTCTCCGACGTGACGAGAGGGAGCAACTCCTACGCACCTTCGAGCTATGCAGGATCTCTCTACCACGCGACAAAGGGTTACGACATGGCAACGGGGTTGGGGACGCCCCTGCTGGCCTATCCCGGCAACTACTACCCCGGGCTGGCCGCCCTGACGTGCTTCGCCACCGGAACCAAGCTGACCACGAGCCTCGTCACGGGTGTCTCGCCGAAGGTGGGACCGAGCAGCCGCCCGACCAGGGTGACCGTCGGTGGCTCGGGCTTCCTTGCCAAGCCAGGAGCGGACCGTCTCGAGGTCGGCACGAAGTGGATCACGGTCTCCTGCGTAACAGACACTCGCTGTACCGGTGTTCTCCCGGCGACAAAGCCGGGGACGGACAATCTCGTGATGTCGGTCGCAGGCCTGACTCTCAGTCCGCTCATCGCGCGTGATCGGTTCACATTCGAGGGGGCGCCGACGGTCGTCAAGCTGACGCCGTTCAGCGGACCCACCGAGGGCGACATGACGGTGACGATCCGGGGAAGCAACTTCGTCGGCAAGGTGTCGGTGCAATTCGGGTCCAAGCCGGCGACGCGTGTGCGGGTGCTTTCATCTTCCGAGATCACTGTGACGGCACCCCCTGGCTCGGGCGCTGTCTATGTCACTGTGTCCGCTGCCGGCGGCGACAGCACGAGGACGGCGACGGGCAAGTATCGCTACGAACCAGCGTCGCCGAAAGCCCGCTGACGACGCTCAGTGGCTGAACTGCGCCGACTCGGGGCTCAGGAGCAGCTGCCACTCCTCGAGCGTGGTCCACCCGGTTGCGTCGTACGTGGTCAAAGGGACCCGCTAGCCGGTAGACGGATCGACCCGCGTTCCCTGTCGCTCGGCGATCAAGCGGCGGCGAAGTTCGTTCGCGATCCCGGCCAGCGCACTGGCGTGCCGTGCGACCACTCCCTCGCTGAATCGGTCCGCCCGCACCGCGGCGATAAGCGTGCGCCACAACAGCTCGAAGTCCTCCGCGGCGAGTCCGCCGTCGGCTTGGCTCTCGGATGCCCTACGGAGAAGGGCCCCCTGTGCAGCACGATCCGGATCACTGTCCCAGCCCAGCTCCACCACGGCGTGATCGCGCGCGAAGTAGGTCATCTCATACGCGAACTGCCGAAGCCTGAGGCTGGCGTCATCAGGTGTGTACTCGAGTATCCCGAGCCATCCGAGCGTGGGACTCGGGCTCTCGAGCTCGCCCGGCGTTTGGAAGGGTGCGAAGTCGTCGGTCTCACCGGCGAAGAACTCCTCGAAGTCCATCCGCGTCACGACCAAGGGCGCTCGGAGCGCAAGCGCTGGCTGAGCCTACGGCTGGCCACGAACCAATGGTAGGGCGTTCAGTAGTCGCCTGAGCTGGCACCGCCGCCGAATCCCGCGGCAGAAGCCAAAGTGGTACCGGTGTGCACCCATCCCGACGCCGCGGCGAAGGCAGCCTCGCTGATCACGAGGGAGCCTGGCAATCAACCCCGTCGTAAAGACTAGAAGGATCCTGCTCCTAGGAGCATTCTTATCCAAGTGTCCTCGTCGTCCGAACTTCGAAGCGAGCTGCAGGTCGCTGGGCTCCGAGTCACCACCCCGGCGATTGGCGGTACTGGAAGTGCTGCGTGAAGAACGGCTCCACCTGCCTGGCGAGCAGGTAGTCGAAGCGACGAGGACACGCGTCAGGACCGTGTCGGTGCAGGCCGTCTATGACGCTCTGTCGGCGCTGTGCGGTGCCGGCCCCGCTCGACGGATCGAGCCGGCCGGAAGTGCTGCGCTCTTCGAGGCGAGAGTGGCGGACAATCACCATCACATCGTCTGCCGTGTGTGCGGGACCGTCGCCGACGTCGACTGCCTGGTCGGCTCGGCCCCGTGCCTCGAGCCGTCGCCGACTACGGGCGGATTCGTGATAGACGAGACCGAGGTCACGTTCTGGGGGGTCTGCCCCGACTGCGAGCAGTCCGTCTCATGAACAGCAACAACAGCAAAGAAGGAGTCTGATCATGCCTGACCGCCGCACTCTCACTACTGAATCCGGCGCACCCGTTGCCGACAACCAGAATTCACAGACCGCAGGACCCGGCGGCCCGGTGCTGCTGCAGGACCAGCACCTCGTCGAGAAGCTTGCCCGGTTTAACCGGGAGCGGATCCCGGAGCGAGTCGTGCATGCCAGGGGCTCAGGCGCCTACGGGTACTTCGAGGTCGCCCACGACATGTCCGCCTACACCAAGGCCAAGGTGTTCAACGGCACCGGCACTCGCTCGGAGACATTTGTGCGGTTCTCGACGGTCGCAGGCGGCCGGGGTGCGCCCGAGGCAGTTCGCGACCCGCGCGGGTTCGCGGTCAAGTTCTACACACTTGACGGCAACTACGACCTTGTCGGGAACAACACACCGATCTTCTTCATCCGGGATCCGCTGAAGTTCCCAGACTTCATCCACTCCCAAAAGCCGGACCCGTTCACCAACCGCCAGGAGCCGGAGAACGTCTGGGACTTCTTCTCGCATTCGCCCGAGGCGACACACATGTTCACCTGGTTGTTCGGTGATCGTGGCATCCCCGCCAACTACAGGCAGATGGACGGCTTCGGGTCGCACACCTTCTCGTGGACCAATGCCCGTGGCGAGCAATTCTACGTGAAGTACCACTTCAAGACCGACCAGGGCATCGCGACACTCACCACCGAGGACGCGGGGTCGCTCGCGGGTGCCAACCCGGAATCCCACAACAGCGATCTGCTCGAGGCGATCGAACGTCGTGACTGCCCCTCGTGGACGCTCAAGGTTCAGATCATGCCCGTCGCCGACGCCGACAACTACGGCGTCAACCCGTTCGACCTCACCAAGGTTTGGCCATATGCGGACTACCCACTGATCGAGGTCGGAAAGCTCGTGCTCGATCGGAACGCCGACAACTACTTCTCGGACGTCGAGCAAGCCGCGTTCGACCCTGGCAACTTCGTTCCGGGCATTGGTCCTTCGCCGGACAAGATGCTCCAGGGCCGCCTGTTCGCCTATGGCGACGCGCACCGCTATCGGCTCGGCATCAACCACACGCGCATTCCGGTCAACGCCCCGCACGCCGCGAAAGCCGACAACTACGGCCGTGACGGTGCCATGCGCGTCGACGACAACGGCGCTCGATCGAAGAACTACGAGCCGAACAGCTTCGACGGTCCGGTTCAGACGAACGAGCCACACTATGGCGGACTTCCCGTAGCAGGCGTTTCTGGTACCTACCAGTGGGACAAGCGTGAGACGAACGATTTCGAGCAGGCCGGCGCCCTTTACCGGCTGATAGACGAGGCGGCGAAACAACGCCTTGTCGGCAACATCGCGGACGGTCTCGCACAGGTGAGCCACCGCGAAATCGTCGACCGATCCGTCTCCTACTTCCGCAACGCCGACCCGGATTATGGGGAGCGCATAGCACGGGCCATCGCCGCGCGTCGTGCCTGAGGCGATACCTGGGACCAGCGCCGACCTTGCGACGCGCTGGCTAGCTGGTCCGAGCGAGCTGAGCAGCGCTCGTGGTGTCGACGATCAGGACTGAGCACTGGGCCTGGTGCGCGATCGAGTTCGGAACGCTCCCGAGAACCCTCCGTGCGCCCCGCATGCCTTTGTTGCCCAGCGGGCAAGTCGGGGGTACGAACCGCCTGCGGCTTATAGGCGGTGACGATGTGCAACTTGGCGCCGCAAGTCTGCGCAGCTCGACGGCCGCCTCGACAGCACCCAGCGCGGTCGACGAATTGTCCGCGCCAACGAGCAAGTTCTTGAACACTTGACCTCTCACCCTCAGGCGGTGGAACCGCTTTTTCGCAATCGCGTCGTCCTGTATGCGTCGCTCATCTGCGAGCCGAGAGTTCCGGGGACGCTACAAGGCGACCGCCTCAACCGGGCACGACGCGCGCCACCAAAGGGTCGGCCTGGCGACTCTAGGGCAGGTCCAGAACGGTTCCCTGCGCGGCAGCTCTCACAGGCAAGCCGGCACCCTTGTAACTGGTGACGATCGAGTCAATCTGGTCGTCGGTCCGCGGCGGATCGTGGTGGTAGAGCAGCAGTCGTCGTGCTCCTGCAGCTTCTGCGAGCCCGACAGCGTACAGCGAAGAACGGGAGCCCCTGGGTATGGTCCCAGTGCATGTGGCCGAGCAGGATTGCCCCCTCGTAGGGCCGGCCGTTGAAGAGGTCGGGGCTCCCCTTGAAAAGGTCGCTCGCCAGGCGGATACCGGTGCCCGCGTCGACGATCAGACTCGGGCGCTCCCCGTCGAGGGCGACAGCAAGACAGGACGTGTGGCCGCCGTAACGGACAAACTCGGGCCCGGGCGTCGGCGTAGAGCCGCGGACGCCGAAGATCCAGATTCGCATTGACACAGTGTTCCATGCCGTCACGCGCTCTCTTGCGCTTGGCGCGCCTGGTCGTCGATCGGAACCTCGTCGGGACCTGACCTGCGTCACCGGGGACCCGCGGTAGGCTGACCCACCCGTTAGATTCCGACCATGGCCACCGTCCCCGATAGCAAAGACTGGACGTGGGTGCTCGAACGACGTTGCCCGGAATGCGGCTTCGTCTCGTCCGAGGTGCCCAGGGACCAGATCGCGGCACTTGTCCGCGCCAATGCCCAGGCTTGGATGGGCATCCTGGCTGACGATCCCGAGCGGCTGTGCCGCAGGGTGCACGACGATCGTTGGTCGGCCCTCGAATACGCCTGCCACGTGCGAGACGTGTTGCGCATCGTCGACGAGCGCCTGAACCTCATGCTCACACTGGACGACCCGACCTACCAGAACTGGGACCAGGACCGTACCGCCGTCGAAGACCACTACGACGACCAGGATCCCGACACGGTGGGGGCCGAGCTGTCGGAGGCCGCGGCCACACTCGCAGGCGACTTCGACAGGGTCAAAGGAGCGGCGTGGGAACGGCGGGGAACCCGAAGCGACGGCTCGAGATTCACGGTCCAGACCCTCGGTCGGTACGCGCTCCACGACGTCGTGCATCATGTGTACGACGTGACCGGCGACCTCGCGGCGCTCGGCTCCTGAGCACCTGACAACTTCCGACAGTCGGTCGGCGGTGCGCTCGCGTGTGCTGACCGGCTGAACCTTTCCAGTTGCGGGCCGCGTCGGGTAGTGCCGCGGCGCGACCTCGGCGTGGTCGCGCCTGCGCCGGTCACGCCATGGAGCGGACGCTCGGGACGAGCAGCGCCAAGCGACGGACCTCGAGGGCCTGACCGTCGCCAGCCGTCTCCGCCAAGAGGTCGCCGGCTAATGACGCGCAGTCCGGACAGCGACTACGCGTGCGCGGTTCCCCTGCTCTCGAAGACCATGGCGCGCTGGAAAGCCGCCACCCTGAGCTCCTCGGGGATCTCGACCGGCCCGCCAATGCTGCCGGCATTGATCCCGGCCTGCGCGGCCTCCTCGACAATGCTGCCGACCTGAATGGCCAGCTCCGGGGTGCGGTGAAACACCAAGACGCCGTGATTTGCCAACAGCACCGCAGGAACGCCCGGGATTGTCGCGGCCCTGATGTTCCCTACCGCTTGCTCGGATCCGCGAGGACCGTATTCGGCAACCGGCACGCCGGTAGGCAGACCGAACATGGCCAGAGCCTCTACCCAGCATCCGATCGGACGGTGGGCCACGGCGTAGGCGGTCGCATACGGCGAATGAGTGTGCAAGACGCAGCCGACATCAGGGTGGTCCTCGTACATCGCCGTGTGCATGGCGACGACAGCACCCTGGATGGGTGGAAGATCGCCCTCGAGGAGGGTCCCGTCCAGCCCGAGGCGCACGACAGCGGACGGAGCATGGTTACGAAGCGACGGGCCTGCAGTGAAGTACATCTCGTGCGCCCCCGGGACACGAAGACTCACGTTCCCATGTCCGTTTGCGGAGATTGCTCCGCTGGCCACAACCCGTTGGGCGACCTCAACCAGCTGGTCGATCAATTCCTTGTCCACGACAACCCCCCGAACGCCGGCGACCGACACGACCCCCTGGGAGAAGCTACCGCCGCTCAGTTCGCCTGATGCCGCGCAACGGTGCGACCCGCGACCGCGAGCAGTGTAGGAGGTGGTTCCGGCGGAGCTCTAGGCGAAGTCAAGGCGACGCTGGGCCCAGCGAAGAACACGGAGGGCTCTCAGCGTGTTCCACCTGCTCGGTTCGCCTGTCCGTTCCATGTCGAACCAGACGCTGCCCGCGTGTTTGTGCTGCAGGGGCCAGGTTCCGTCTTTGTTCCGACGTCTGACGAGCACTTCGAGAGCCTCGCGGTACCGCTCGTCGCCGGGCGAGTCGGTAGCGGCGAAGTGGTCGAGCCCGCGAAGGACGTCGTAGTGCCATCGTGGGGGAAACGACAGCCGAGTGAACGCTGGGTCGGCGATCGTGCTGTGCCTGTGCGACTTGAAGAGACGGTGGTCCAAGAAGAACGCTCTGCCCCGTTCCATCGCAGTCGTGATGTCGGTGCGGGCCGGTTGGACTCGGTGAGCTTCGGCCAGGCCCTCCAACGCCGAGATCGACGTGTGGAACGAGCCATGCCGATCACCGAACCGCACGGTTCGGCAGTTCCAGCCACCATCGTCGAGCTGATTCGCCAGCAGCCAATCGAGGGCAGCACCCACACGGGGATCGTCGAAACCGAAATACCTGGCCAGGGCCACGTACATCGAGGTGATGCAGGCCTCCGGAACGTCGATCGTCGCAGCTGGCGTGAGGCCGCCATCGAAGTAGCGGGCGCCGGACCACAACAACTCGACCCCGCGCAGGGCTGCACGATCACCTGGAATCAGGCCACATCCTCGCAGAAGCAGCAGGGTGTACGTGGTCGAGGTCCATTTCGGGCTGTAGAGGCCGCCGGCCCAGGAGCCCTCTGGATCTTGGCAATCCAACAGCTTCCGGCCCCAGCCCGTGGTCGCCACTTGCGCGCGATCGGTCTCGTACACGTTCAGTTGCTGGTCGAGGAGATCACGTCTCGTCTGCCAACGGATCGACACATCACCGGCCAAGAGCCAGTCGATCGTCTCCTCTGGGACCACCTCCTCACTGAAGACG
>PMVZ01000144.1:0-8067 GCA_003166375.1 Acidimicrobiaceae bacterium
TCCTGCAGCCAGTTCTTCGGGTCGCCGAGCCTGCCCTCGGCGATGGCCTCGATCGTGTCCTCCAGCAGGCCGACGACAAGACGGGTGGCGGCCGCAAGCCCTAGGCCGAACTTACTTTCGGTGAAGCATGCTCCCGCCCAGCTACCTGGGGGTTCGCGCCTGCGGACCAGGTAGTTCTGGCTACACGAGGTGCTTTGGGACCGGCACGCCGAGGAGCTCGAAGACCCGTCGCTGAGTTGGCGTCGGCGTTGCGACGAGATCGAACTCGATCTCCGGTGAGGAGGCGACGCGCATGCGGTTTCGGGTAAGGGTCCCGAGGTGCTCGAGCAGCTCACGAAAGCCGCGCACCTCTTGGCCCTCGGCATTCTTCTTCGCCGAGGCCTTCTTCCTTGCCGCCTTCGAGGCCGAAGCGGAGGCGACCGGGTCGTCTCGTGCCGGCGGCTCGGTGTCGGTGAAGGTCAAAGGGGCGAGGCTGCGGCGGAGGTGAAAGCTGAGATAGGTGGAGAGCATGCAGATGAAGGCGTGGGAGCGCACACGGTCCTCCAGGCGGTGGTGCACCGGACGCAGCTCGACGTCGATCACCTTCATCGAGCGGAAGTCCCGTTCGACTCCGGCCAGGTCCTTGTAGGCCGAGATCACCCCGGCGGCGTCCAGTTCGTCTCGTCCGATCGTCGTTCTCAGCACGTAGATCCCGTCCAGGGCGGCCTCGGCCTTGATCGAGTCCTCGTCGCGGACAACAACGAGGCGGTCGTCTGCGATGTCTGTGACGAAGTGCTTTTCCATCTTGAACTTGTTCAGCACCTTTGCGAGCCGGAAGGCGATCTCCTCCTTGCCCTTGAGTCGGCCCGCTTGCACCCGGGCGATGATCGGCGCCACCGCGGCCTCGCTCGAGGACAAGAGCGCCTCGCGCTTTCGAGCCCGCTCGATGGCCAGTAGCGGGTTGCGGCAGGCGACAAGACGCTCGTTGGGGTAATCGGGGTGGGTGAGCTCGCAGAANNCGAAGCGCTGTCAGCCAGCCCAGGCCGCCCAGGTCTCTGAGCGCCTCGATGCGAGCCGAGGTGATCATCCCCCGGTCGCCGACCATGACGAGATGGGTGAGGCCGAAGCGTTCGCGCACGACGTCGACGATCTCGACGAAGGCGACGGGGTCGGCCGTGTTGCCGGGGAAGACCCTGATCGCCACCGGACAGCCATTTGGGTCTGTCAAGAGGCCGTACTCGATCTGGGGCTTTCCCCTCTTTGCGTCGCGTGAGTAGCCGAAGGAGGCGAGGGGGCAGGTCCGCCCCTCCATCCACGACGAGGAGAGGTCGAAATACGCTCGTCCCGACGGGTTCGAAGAGACCGAGAGGTGCCGTCGGGCGAGCGCCCGCTCGATCGTGTCCTGGCGCTCATAGAGCCAGTCCATCGCCGCGTAGGCCTCGTCGGTCNNGGTTTCGGCCTGACCACACGCGAGAGCACGAGCGCGTAGGCGATGTCGCGCTCTTTGCACGAAGGGCCCAACAGCTCCGGAAAGCCGAGCGCCTTGGCCTGGGCGGCGACGGCCGCCACATGCCCGTGGGGACGAGCACGCAAGAGCTCGAACCCCTCGTCCGCGACCACGAGTGTCTTTCCCGCCAGCACCTCACGCAGCGCCGCGACCGCCTGGGGCGGGAGAGCAGAGAGGTTCGCGAGCGTCTCGTGGCGCACCTTGCCGTCCTCACGGAACGAGCGCCGCAAAAGGTAGCTCCTCGACTCCGACGGACCAGCCTTCGTCTCGTACTTGCGTACGACTTCTGCGACATGCATCGCTCCATAGCTACGTGTCACAAGGTGATAATAACATATCTGTCATTCATAGTCAAGTATTATCTTGGCTACATTACAAGCCCACGACGAACCCCTTCTTGCGGCTCAATGGGTCAAATCAGCCCGGAATGTCGGGGTAAGTTCGGCTTAACCGAGGGGGTGATCACCTTCGAGCGGGGACTAGATGCCGAAGGGAAGGAGAGCGATCGGCCACTGCTGTTCGGGCTGGTGTGCAACGAAGCGACGCCCACTGACGAGGGCCCGGTCGGGGGAAACGCGTTGGACCAAGCCCTGGTGTCCGCCCCTGGAGCGAGTGCGGGAGGGGAGGTCGCCACCTCGGCCGCCGGCTATGAGAGGCAGGGGGTGCTTCCTTTCGACCACGAGCGGCAGTTGGTCTCTGTGCTGGTCAAGGATCCCTCTGGTAAGCCGCTCCTGATCACTAAGGGCGCACCCGAGGTGGTGCTGGACCGGTGCACGAACGTCCCTGACGGTGCTCAAACCGCGCTGGAAGGACTGTTCTCCGAAGGGGCCCGGGTGGTGGCCGTGGCCACCCGCTCGGCCGAGGGAGTGGAGACGCTCGGCGCCGAAGACGAGCAGGGGTTCGCATTGGTCGGGTTCCTGACCTTCGCCGACCGCCCGAAGGCCGACGCCGGCACCTCCATCGCCCAGCTCGAGAAGTTGGGGATAGAGGTGAAGATCATCACGGGGGATAACGGCCTGGTGGCGGCGAAAGTGTGTGCCGACATCGGGGTCGACTGCACAGGCGTGCTTAGCGGCACCGAGGTCGGGGCGCTCGACGACGACCAACTCGAAGCGGCGATCCTGACGACGACGGTGTTCGCTCGGATCAGCCCCGATCAGAAGTCGCGGATCATAAAGGTGGCCCGTCGCACTGGGAAGGACGTTGCGTTTCTCGGTGACGGCGTGAACGACGCGGTGGCCCTGCACCACGCCGATGTCGGGATCTCGGTGGACTCGGGAACCGACGTGGCCAAGGACGCCGCCGACGTCGTGCTGCTCGACAAGGATCTCGGGGTGCTCGCCGAAGGTGTGATGGAGGGCCGCCGCATCTTCGCCAACACCATGAAGTACGTCCTGATGTCCACGTCCTCGAACTTCGGCAACATGTTCAGTGCGGCCGGCGCGTCGGTGTTCTTGTCGTTCCTGCCGATGCTGCCGACGCAGATCCTCCTGAACAATCTGCTCTACAACGCCGGTCAGCTAGTGATCCCGACCGACCACGTGGACGATGAGGCGCTGGCCCGACCGGCGGCGTGGGACATGAAGTTCATTCGACGCTTCATGTCGGTGTTCGGCCCAGTGAGCTCGATCTTTGACTTCCTCACTTTCTGGGTGATGCTCTCCTTCCTCCACGCCGGCCACGTCGAGTTCAGGACCGGCTGGTTCGTCGAGTCGATCGCCACTCAGACCTTGGTCATCTACGTGATCCGCACCCGACGGGTCCCGTTCTTCAAGAGCCGGCCCAGCCCGTCGATGCTTCTGGTGCCGACCGGGGCGGCTCTGGTTGGTGCCGTCCTGCCGTACACGGGGCTGGCCAACTTGCTGGGCTTTACACCGCTGCCGACGACCTTCTTCCTTCTGCTGTTCGCGATGGTCGTCGTCTACCTGTTGCTTGTTGAGCTGGCGAAGACCCGGTTCTACCGCGCCCCCCATGCCCGGACTCCCCGACCTCCATCCACTCGGGCCGAACGGCTGGAGCGGCGGATCCGCCGTCGGGCCTCGCGGTTCATTCGCTTTGCGGTGCAAGAGGACGAAGCCCCTTTGGTTTAGGGCGCGAACGGCGTCTCCGATGGGCGGCCGCTTTCCGATGCGAGGCCTTGCTGCTTGCAAGGTTTGGTGGTCAGTTTGGTGGTCAAAGCGCTTTCGTGCCTAGGCCACAGGCCTCACATGCGGGATTTTCAAGCCCCTCACCAGCGCTTTTGCAGCGGAGGAGGGAGCGGAGAGGGAGGAGCGGAGGAGGTGGGATTTGAACCCACGGACCCTTGCAGGTCACACGATTTCCAATCGTGCCGATTCGGCCGCTCTCGCACTCCTCCAACAAGCCTCAGCCCGCTATCGTTGCACTTACTGGCGCTGTCGCGCGCAGTAGCCGGGTTCTGCGCAACGGGCGACCGTGAATCGAGTCAGGGCCGGAAGGCAGCAGCTCTCAGCGGATTCGTCTGTGTGCCGCAGGGGACCTGGCTGCTGCGCACGACAGCGCGAGAGCCAGAGTCGGCCCCGCTAGGGATGCGGCGGGTTTCGCTTTCGACATCGCAGGCCCTGATTATCGGGTGCTCCGCGCCGGCACGAAGACCCATGTGCGCGGTGGTCCGCCCGCGGTCGGTGAGGTTCGACAAGTCGTAGGCTCGCATCAATGGTCGACTACCAGTCGCTCTACCGGCGCTATCGCCCGCAGCGCTTTGCCGAGGTCCGCGGCCAGGACCACGTGGTTGGCGCCCTCCGCCATGCCGTGCGGGACAATCGCGTGGCCCACGCGTACCTCTTCTCCGGGCCGCGCGGGACGGGGAAGACCTCGACGGCGAGGATCCTCGCCAAGGCTCTCAACTGCGAGCGCCCTGTCGACGGTGAGCCCTGTGGCGTGTGCGACTCCTGCGTGGACATCACGAGGGGTGCCTCCTTCGACGTCCACGAGCTCGACGCGGCGTCCAACAACGGGGTCGACGCCATGCGAGACCTTGTCGCACGGGCTTCCCTCGCCACGCCCGGGCGCTGGAAGGTGTACATCGTCGACGAGGTTCACATGCTCTCGCAGTCCGCGTCGAACGCGCTGCTGAAGACGTTGGAAGAACCGCCGGACCACGTCGTGTTCGTGCTTGCCACGACCGATCCTCAGAAGGTCCTTCCCACGATTCGCAGCCGGACGCAGCACTACGAGTTCCATCTGCTCGACGCCGACGTGCTGGCGCTGCTGCTCGCGGACATAGCGAGAGACGCCCAGCTCGAGCTGCCCGACTCGGCCGTGGAGTCCGCCGTTCGCCGNNTGTCGAGAGCGCACTCGTTTCTGGCCGCGACGCGCCGCGGATCGCTGCTGAGCTCCTCGAAGAGCTGCGCGGCCAGTTCCTGGCGGCCGTGGCGCCCGGCTTGCCGCGCGAGGGTGAGCCACCGGCACCGCAGGCGTCCCAGGCGCCCAGCCCTGCACTGCCACACGGCGGGCAGGGTCTCCTGCTCGGGCCCGCCCGCAGCGTCCGCGCCATGGAGGTGCTGGGAACAGCCCTCGTGGCTATGCGAGACGCCCTCGACGCCCGGATCACTCTAGAGGTTGCCATCGTCCGCCTCACCCACCCGGAGGTCGACGACGATTCGAGCGCCCTGCTCGAAAGGATCGAGCGCCTCGAACGCCGCATCCAGAGCCTCGCGGCGCCGGTCGGCGCCTCGCCCCCGCCGCCGCCGACACCTCCTTCTCCGCCGCCCCCCGCCGCGCCAACTTCGAAGCCCCCGCCGCCCCCGGCCCCCGCCGTGCCAACGCCGCCCGCCGTTCCAACTTCTCAGCCGCGCGAGCCGCGCTCCGGGAGTCACGACGACTTGGGATCGCAGCCGGCGCTCGGCGCCTTCGCCGCTGGCGTCGCCGCAGCCGGGGTCGCCTCAGCCGGCGTGAGTCAGCCGGGCCTTTCTCAGTCGCCCGCCGCCACGCCGTCACCGACGGCCGGCCCTGGGACCGCCGGGCCCGCGACGACGCCGTCACCGGTGAACGAGGGCCCCGCGGCCGAGCCGCCACCGGAAAGCACCCTGCCTCCGCCCACTCGGGATGAGCTCGTCGCTGCGTGGGGTGACCACGTGCTGAGCCAACTGCGTCCTCGGGTTCGCGCCGTGTTCGCAGTGGGCCGGTTTCTCGCGACCGAGGGCGCAACGGCGATTCTCGCCCTGCCGAACTCCGCCCACGTCGAGCGCGCCGGCTTCGACTGCGAGGAGGTCGCACAAGCGCTCAGCCGGTACTTCGGCCGTCCTGTCCACTTGCGGCTCATCGCGGAGACCGGGCTCGGCGCCGGGTACCCCTCGCCCGCCTCGACATCCAGTGGCTCCCGGAGAACCTCGCAAGCAAACGACGACGCCCACAGCCCAACGGCGCCAACGTCCTCGCCGGCGGCCGCCATGCGGGCTGAGGCCCGGGGGCCTGCAGCCGGAGGCACTCGTGCCGGCTCGCCCACAGCTTCGGCTGGCGGGGGTCGAGCTGCACCTGCTCGCAAGGCACCCGCAGGTCGCGATCCGGATGACGTCGATGATGAGATGCTCGACCCGGACGATCTCGATCCAAATGCCGAAAGCGCTGCCGGTGACACGCTCTCCTGGGCACAGGACCGGCTTATGGAGGCATTTCCTGGGGCAGAGGAGGTCTGACATGGCGGAAGGCGACTCGTCTCCAACCGGGGGGCTGGGCGACCTGTTCTCCCGGCTCCAGGAAGCTCGGGAAGACCTCGAGGCGCAAGCGGAAGCGATAGAGCAGACCATCGTCGAGGGCCACGCAGCCGGTGGTGCCGTCGTCATACGGCTGACCGGGTCGCTCGAAGCCAAGTCCGTGCACATCGACCCTTCGATCGTCGACCCCGCGGACCCGTCACTTCTCGAGGACGCCGTGCTCGCGGCGCTTCACGATGTGCTCGGCAGGATCGTAGAGCTCAGGACTTCGGTCCAAGCGCCGGATGATCCCGCCTTCGCGGCCAATCTCGACCTCGGTGGTCTCCTGGCCGGAGTCGACCTCGAGGGACTAATGGGGAACCTGGGCCTGGGAGTGGATCTCGGCGCTTTCGCCGGGATCGGTGAGCTCGGCGAGAGCGAAGGCGACGACGAGTACGGCGAAGACCAAGTCGACGGCTCAGCCGACGACGAGCCGCAGGCCTGACCGGCCAGTGTTCGCCGGGCCGATTCAGGAGCTGGTCGACGAGCTCGGGCGCTTACCTGGTGTCGGGCCGCGCTCGGCTCAGCGCATCGCGTTCTACGTGCTCGAGGCGGACAGGGAGAGTGCCCTCCGCCTCGCACGGGCCATCGTGGAGGTGAAGGACCGCATCCGGCTCTGCGAGCGATGTTTCAACGTCGCGGAAAGCGAGCTCTGCACTATCTGCTCCGATTCGCGTCGCGACCTCACGATCATCTGCGTCGTCGAGGACCCCAGAGACATCGTCGCCGTTGAGCGGACTCGGGAGTTCCACGGCACCTACCACGTGCTCGGAGGAGCGCTGAGCCCGATCGACGGGGTTGGCCCCGAACAGCTGCGCGTGCGGCCGCTCCTCGTGCGGCTCGGCGTCGAGGGCGTTGCCGAGGTGATCTTGTGCACGAACCCCAACCTCGAGGGAGAGGCAACGGCGATGTACCTAGCGCGGCTCTTGTTGCCGCTCGGGGTGAAAGTGACACGCATAGCGAGCGGGCTGCCCGTCGGCGGGGACCTGGAGTATGCCGACGAGCTCACGCTCGGGCGCGCCCTCGAGGGCCGTCGGGAGGTCAGCGGCTGAGCTCTGGCGGGGCGACGCCAGAGACCACCTCGAGTGCGGAAGCGTCGCCTAGCCTCGGCGCCCGCACCGGCCGACTTCGCATCGGCGAGGACAGGATCACCGTTTTCAGCAGGAGGGCCAGTGGACGCCAATCGATCAGAGCCCCCGACGATGACCGAGATCGACCACGTCGCCATCGCCGTGCGCGATCTCGACGCCGCGATCGCCTGGTACGAGTCAGCGTTCGGTACCCAGGTCGCTCATCGCGAGCGGATCGAGCACGACGGAGTCGAGGAGGCATTGCTGAAAGTCGCCGAGTCGTTCATCCAGCTTCTCAGCCCGATCACCGACAGCTCCCCAGTCGCGAGGTTCCTCGAGCGCAAAGGCGAGGGCATCCACCACGTCGGTTACCGGGTAGCCGATTGCGCCGCGGCACTGGAGAAGATGCGAGCCGCCGGCGCTCAGCTGATCGACAAGACGCCGAGAGCTGGATCGCGCGGCACGACCGTGGCCTTCGTGCACCCTCGCGGCGCCTTCGGCACGCTCATCGAGCTGGTTCAAGAGCAGCCGCAGGAGCAGTCCCGCTCCGGGAGCGTCAACCTTCCCGGAACTGGCGGTAGAGCTCCATGAGGCCCTGCCGGGTCTCCGGCGCGAGATCCTCGGGCTGGACGCTCCCTAGGACTCTGATCGTCGTCTGGACTTGTCGCAGGTACTCTTCGCAGCCGTCGCAAGCTTCAAGGTGCGCCTCGAAACGTCGAGCGTCGCGCCGCGACAGCGTGCCTTCGAGATAGTCGGTCACTAGCTCGACCGCCTGTTGGCAGACGAGGTCCCTGCGGAG
>PMVZ01000144.1:8137-8277 GCA_003166375.1 Acidimicrobiaceae bacterium
GGCCCGCTCGAGAGCCGTTCGACCACCTCGTCGGACCAATGGGCAGGCGGGTCGGACCACGCTCCCCCTTCGTCAAAGCGCCGGCCGTTCACGGTCGCCTCACCGGAGAGGTCCACAGGTGTCGTGCGCTGCTCGCGTAC
>PMVZ01000316.1 GCA_003166375.1 Acidimicrobiaceae bacterium
AGGAACCCTGCCTCGGTCGGCACGGGCGGCGCTCCCGCACCGACGCCGAGCGCTCCCGGGGACGGGACGAGCAGTGTGTGGCTGGCCAAGTTCGCCAGGTGGGCGTCCCAGTAGTCGCCTGGCGGGTGCCACAGATGCTCGAGGTCGTCGAACACGGCGAGTTGCATGTCAGGGTGGACGCGGTGGATGAGCGCGACACGGCCATCGGAGAGGGTGAAGACGACAGCGTCCTTGTTCTCTACGTCGGGTGGCCCGAGCAGCTGGCCGGTCGTTTCTTCAAGCTCGAACCTTTTGCCGTCCCAGTGCAGGCGGTGGGCGCCGATGCGCCACGGTCCGTCTCCGGGTGGGGGCACCTGCGTGTAGGTCATCACCAGTTGCCGGTTGCCACGGTCCTCCACCCACTGCACGCGCGGGTCCTCGAAGCTCAGCGTGCCCCCGATACCTGCGCTGGCAAGGACGTAGCCGTACTCGTAGCGGAGACCGTCGGCGGAGGTGAAGACCACGATGTCGGAGACGTAGTCCACAAAACGCGGGCCGGTGCCGTCACCGGGGCGGTAGCCATTCTGAACGGCCCGTACAAAGAGGTGGTAGAGGCCGGCGTGATGCAGGACACCGGCGTTGAACAGCGGCCCGTAGCCGAGCACCGTACCGGCTTCGACAATGGGCCGGTCGCGCAACCGCCGGACCGCATGGCTTGGGATTGTGGCTACCGAGCTGTCGAGCACCGCGCCTCCTGCTCGGATCGATAGGGTAATTACACGCGTATCATATCGTTATCTTCTCGTAACTATTCAGGTCTCAGCTGTATGAGTTGACGCGCGACGACGAGCTGCGAAGCGCTCAGGTCCGAGGGACAACTCCCCGGGATCCAGACGTCTTCTTCGAAGAGGGGCCGCAGCCCGTGCTCAGCACACTCGAAGCCCTGGGCCACCTGACGAGGGGGCCGGTGCCCAGCACCGGAGACCTCGTGGCTCGCTACCTCCACCGTACGGTCCTTCGTGCCGTCGCTATCGCGGTATGGCTCTACGCCGGATGGCACCTCTTTTCCCATTGAGCGGCGGCTGCTGTTCTGAAACGGTGGTCGGTGTCCACAGAGATTCCGAGGAAGGACATCACAACACGCCATCTTTCGGGGAGGACCCGAGTCGATGAGACCGACGCCTTAGATCTCGGGAAGGATGCGCCAGACGATCACAATGATCGGGGAGCGTCACGAGCGACAGGATAGAAACGGTATCCCCCACGTTGCCCACCAGCACTCCCGCGGCACCGAGCACCCCGGCCAATGCCGCCCACGTCGAAACATGCGGCGTCCACTTCCCACGCCTGATGTCCGATGCGGACGCCTTCGAGCAGGCCGGCCGCCTCGACGATCTCGGAGAGCTTCAGGCTCGCCAGCCGGGGCAGCACATCACTGCGGAACCATTCCGGGTCGTGCACGGTCCCCTGAGTTCGCCTGCTCCTATTCTGCGAGCGGACGCATCGTGAGGCCGTGACCGGTCGGGAGTGCTGGGATCGGTCGCCGAGGGGTCGCCGTCGGTGCGGTCTGTCAGGACGAGGTGGGATGGCGAGGTTCGGTCCGGCGAGACGGTGGGAACGGGATCACGGCAGGCCTTGTGGGCCTGGGGCCATCGCTTCGTCGTAGGTCTTCTCGGCCGCGGACCCCGCCTTGTCGTAGGCCTTCTCGGCCGGGGCCCTCGCCTCGTCGTAGGCCTTCTCGGCCAGGTCCAGCGCCTCGTCGTAGGCCTTTTTGGCCGGAGCCAGCACCTCGTCGTAGGCCTTCTGGGCCTGGTCCACCGTCTTGTGGTAGGCAGTCCTGGCCTCAGTGGGCTGGTCGGTGCTCATCTTCTCTTCGCCTTCACGTAGGCCTTATCCGCCGTCCTTGACCAGGGGGGTGCCGACCGGGGCCATCGCCTCGGCAAGGTGCCGGTGAGGACTCGTAGGAACGACGACAACTCTTGGGGCTCAGCCATATGGNNCCTCGACGACGGCAGCAGAAATGCCGGTTCGTGGGGAGGGAGCAGTCACGGACCCTAGTCCCCGGCTGTGGAAGCCTCGTGCGGTTCGTCCACCACCGCGTCGTTCTCGTCATCGGTCGAGCCAGCGACGGAGCCTGTCGTAGTCTCGGCGTGTCGAGCGCTCGCGCAGTTCTAGGCGCAGATCCACCGTGTCGAGGCCACTTGCGCCGCGCCGTTACGGCAGCAGCGGCACGTCGCTGTCTGGCACACCTGCAACCGTCTCGTGGCGAGCCGGGGCTCGTGCTGCATCCAGTTCGCTGGTCTCGTTCTGTACCTCGTCGAACATAGCTGGGGCTATCTGCTGGGCTGTGTCCGAGGGCGCCTCGCCGGGCAGTCTGACGACAGCCAAGTTCATCACTTCGCTCAGCTCGTTAACTATCCGCCAGCGCTCGTCCTCGTCCGGCTCTTCCGCGAGCCGGCCAAGCGTCCCTCTCCACCACGTCGTGAAGCGCCCACCGGCAGGCCGCCAGCCGACGCGCCACTCGATGGCGCCGGGCTGGTTAGAAGTTGTCACGGCGCCAAGGCTACCTGGCCGCGAACCGAAAGCACGGAGACGCCGAGCGCCCGAAGGCGCTCGGCGGGGCAAATGCCCACGAGGGCCGTTTTCGCGTCGACAGGGGCAGGCTGGCTAGCGCCCAGGAAAGTACAGACCGGGCGCCAGCCAGGCGGAAGGGTGGCCCGGAGGCGCGACTCCCACGACACGCGTCCGGGCCACGCCGCAACCCCTACGAGGTGGGGTTGCGTGCTCACGGACCAGGCGGGAAAGGAGAATTGACCCGCCCGCCCGGCGATCTCTTCAGGGAGTCAGGGCCGCGCGCGACGCCGACGCGTGTCCGCAGCTCGGCCACACCGGTGCCGACGTCGACCGTGGCCGTGGTCGCCGCCGCGATGCGCTCAGCAATCTTGACTGCTTGAGCCGAGCTTTCGACTCGCGGGCAGATCACAATGAACTCGTCGCCACCAACACGGCCGACGGCATCGCCTTTCCGGGCGGTGCCACGAAGACGGTCGCCGGCCGCGGCCAGAAGGCGGTCACCGGCCGCGTGACCGTACCGATCGTTCACGGACTTGAATCGATCGAGGTCGATGAAAATGAGGGCGTTTCCCTCTCCGGGCGCCTTTGGCGCAGCGGTCATCTGCTCGACAAGTTTGAGCGACGCCTCTCGATTCAAACNNACGACGCCGGCCGCGTCAGTGAGCACGCAAGCTCAGCGCGCACACTCGCTTGGTACCGGAAGTCAGCGGCGTGTCTGCCACTGCGGGACGAAGCCCTAAATAGAGGTCATCGACCGGTTGGTCGGCAAGTACCGCGCCGAGCGCTGACTCGAGGACCGGACGGTCCTCAGCGACAACCGATGGCATCAGACCTTCCATGGTGGCCGCGGGAACCTGGCCCGCGATCGTGTACATGCGATCGTTTGTGAACGTGACGTGACCCGCCATGTCGATCTCGAACAGACCAACTGGCAGCGCTTCGGGCAACCGGCTCAACAGTCGCTCGCGAGACGGGAGCCTCGATATCTCCTGCTCAGCCTCCTTCTGCGCCGTGATGTC
>PMVZ01000120.1 GCA_003166375.1 Acidimicrobiaceae bacterium
ACCGACCGCGCGCTCGCCGCGGCCGGCAGCAGGCCGGACGCCACCAGCGCATCGCATCCCTCTGCTGCTGCGGCGAGCTTGTCGAACTGCACAGCCATCAACTCGGCCGCGAGCCGGGGCAGGTCGGGCGGCGACGACGGCGGCGTCCCGTGCACGAGCGGGCGCACCGGGGGGCCGGCCGGCACCAGGGGCACGCCGACCTCGGCCAGCCGCTCCGCGCACCGGTCTAAGCCGGAGAAGTCCGGCGGCGCGCAAATCCGCACCTCCGCGCCAAGTTCGCGCAACCTCACCGCGAGTCCCACCAGCGGTTCGACGTCACCGCGCCCCCCATACGTCGACAACAACACACGCATTTCGCGACTCCTATCTCCGTAGGTTCTGGCCTCGACCGTAGATTGTGCGGCACGGCCCGGGTCTTGCCGCAAGCGACCGGTGCGCTGAAGCTGAAGTTGGCAGGGATATGGGCCGCCGGGATACTCCGAGCTCACTGACGGACGGACCAGTAGGGACAGGGTCTGATCAAGGGCCGACGGTTGGTCACCTCAGGCGTGACGAGCAGCTGGTCGTCGGTGAGCACGTGAACGCTGGCACCCACAGCTAGGCCCAAGTTCCTTAGCCCGGCTTGAGGTCGTTAGCTGGACCCCTTCTCGCAGAGCTCAGCAAAGGTTTGCGGGATCCTCCGGGGGTGATTACCGGGGTGAAGACGCCCAACTCCGGGCACACTTCGTCCGACAAGAGAACAGAGGGAAGTCCTCGCGCCAGGCTGTTTGGCGACAAGCAAGGACCGTGCCGTGAGTTTTCCCAAGCTTGGTGGAAGGGCGGTCCAGTGTGATTGACCGGGCTGGCCTGGAGGAAGAAATCAGACGTGCCACTGACCCGTTGATACTGATGCAGCGGGTCGCTGACGAGGCGATGGCCCTCGTTGAAGGTGTCGAGGGCGCCTTCGTCGGATTCGCCAAGGACGCAACATGGTTGACACTCGAGTGCGGCTCAGGCACTTTGAAAGGGCAGATCGGTAACCGAGTACGCCTGAACCGAGGTCTCATAGGGCTCGCGCTTCGGACGGGCGAGACGCTTCGATGTGACGATGCCGAGAGCGACTCTCGTGTCGACCTCGACCTTTGCCATGTGTTTCACGTTGTGTCCATATTGTGCGTGCCGCTTCGGCGTCGCAACCAGACAACCGGGATGCTATGCGTCACCTCGTCTCGGCCTCGGGCATTCGACGAGCGCGATGTCGCGACACTTGCGAGCCTCGCCGAGTTCATCAGCGTCGTGATCACAGTCGCTGTCGACTTGGCGGAGGCCACCGACGCGCTGCTCACCCGGACCCATGGCGACCCAGCGCTGTGCGCGTCAGTGACCGGCGGAGCTGACTGGACATCTGAGCAACGATTTGTGGCCAACGTCTTGAACCCAGGAGTACTGGAAAGGTTCGAGATCCGGAGCCGGGTCGACTGCTTCCTCAGAGGTCGCGGCCTCACGCATGTCTTCCAGCCGATATTCGACATCACAAGCGGGGAATGCTTCGCAGTGGAGGCGCTCGCCCGTTTCTCAGGGCGGCCGAAGCGAACTCCGGACCTCTGTTTCGCGGAGGCGTATGCGATGGGCGTAGGCGTCGAGCTCGAGCTCGTGTCAGTGAAAGGAGCCCTGAGCTCCCTGTCCCGCCTTCCTGGAAATGTCGCGCTGTGCGTGAACGCAAGTCCCGAAGCGATGATCTCCGACGAATTGCACCAGCTCCTGGCAGCTTCCGAATCGCGGCGGATCGTCGTGGAGTTGACCGAGGAGGCCAAGGTCGACGACTACTCAAGATTGTCGCGTGCGCTCGACGAGCTGCACTTGATAGATGTGCGCCTCGGAATAGACGACTCTGGTGCTGGCTTCTCCAGTTTTTCTCACATCTTGAGGCTCGCCCCTGACATCATCAAGCTGGACCGGGAGCTCACCTCCGGCATCGACCACGATCCGGTGCGCGCGGCCCTCGGGACCGCTCTCGTGAGCTTCGCGGCCCGGATCGGAGCGCAGATCATCGCCGAGGGGATCGAGACCGCAGGCGAACTCGACGTGTTGCGGGGTCTGGGCATTCGATACGGGCAGGGATACTTCCTCTGCCGACCGACATCGCTCGACTCGATTCCCAGCCGCCTTCCCCGACAAGTGTGGGCGGCCGTAACTACACGGGCGTCCTGATGCTCCTTTCTCCTCCTCAGTCCGGCGAGCTCGCATGGAGAAACGTGGATGCCGGGCGCTTCGGTGCGCCGCGGATGACGTCGCGACTCCCACTAGGAAGGGGGTCGGGCCAATGGGCTCGCGACGCTATCTCTGGTTGACAGCGGCGGTATTGGTGGTCTTGCTGGGTGCCATCGGCTCGGTCCTCGGGGCCCGGGCGGTAGCTCAAAACGACGAGCAGAATGCCCACCAGGCGTTCGTCACCTCGTCGGCGTCCATCGCCTCGACCCTGAACATGACCATCCAACATGAGCAGGATCTCTCTGTGAGCGCCGGGGCCTTCCTCCTCGGAAATCCCGACTCCTCTCAAGCTGAATTCCTCCAGTGGACAAACTCCGTCCGCGCCTTCCAGCGGTACCCCGAACTTCAAGACATCGCCGAGATTGAACTGGTACCGGCGTCCAAGCTGAGTGCGTTCGCGGCTCACGCGGTGACTGATCCGGTGGGCCCCTTGGGCCTTGGCGGAGCTTTTCAGGTCATCCCGCCGGGAGCCCGCCCCTACTACTGCTTCGTCACAGTGGGGCAGGTGCAGAGCATAGAACTCAGCTTGCCGGCCGGCGCCGACTACTGCGATTCCCCGCTAGGCCAGGGGCTCCTCAATGAGCGCAACTCGGGTCAGGGCACCTATTTGCCCTCCAGTGAGGGGTTGTACCGGGGACAGCAAGTGGAGGTGGGAACACCCATCTACCGTGGTGGCGCATTGCCGACAACCGTCCAAGCCCGTCGTGACGCTTTCGTCGGGTGGGTGGCTGTGCAGGTTCTCCCGAGCGTCGTCCTCGCGACCGCCCTGGATGGCCATCCCGGCACAGCAGTGACCTTTCGTTACGCAAACGGATCTTCCAGCTCCACCTTCAAGGCAGGATCCGTACCTGCCCGAGCGCAATCGACGACTATCAACCTCCACAACGGATGGACCGTCCAGGTAATCGCAGCGACAAGCGGGGGAGACCTGCTTACCAACCCGAACGCACTTGTTCCGATGCTGGGCGGCATCTTGCTCAGCCTGTTGTTCGCGTCGTTGATCTACGTGCTAGGGACCGGTCGTTCGCGCGCCCTGCTGCTGGTTCATGAACGCACCGACCAGCTCCGTTACCAGGCCCTTCACGACTCGCTCACGGGACTTCCCAATCGGGCCTTGATCATCGATCGGATCGACCAGATGCTGGCGCGCGCCCGACGAGCGCACACGCCGGTGGCAGCACTCTTCCTAGATCTTGACAACTTCAAAGACATCAACGACACCTGGGGCCACAACGCGGGCGATGTGCTGCTCGCCGGAGTCGGCGCCAGGTTGTCCAGTGCACTTCGAGAAGAGGACACGATCGGACGTCTGGGTGGTGACGAGTTCGTCGTCCTGGTCGAGGGCGCCTCGTTGGCGGCCGGCGCCGAGGTGGTGGCGCAGCGAATCCTCGACGTGTTGGAGACCCCGTTCGCGATCCCGGGAAGCAACATCCCGCTCGTGGTAACCGCCAGTATCGGAATCGCCGAGGGTGACCGTTCAACACCCGAAGAGCTGCTAGGAAACGCCGACGTCGCGCTCTACCAGGCCAAGGCCGCCGGAAAGCAGCGTGCCGTGACGTTCTCCTCTTCGATGCAGGACAACGCGGATGATCACCGCCATCTCGATGTCGATCTGCACGGCGCTTTGGAAGCCGGCCAGTTCTTCCTGGTCTATCAGCCCACTGTCGATCTCTCCACAGGAGCCTTCACCGGCGTCGAGGCGCTCTTGCGCTGGCGCCATCCCGAACGGGGCGTCGTCATGCCCGACGAATTCATCCCTGCACTCGAATCGAGCGGCCTGATCGTCCCGGTCGGTGGGTGGGTGCTTCAGGCCGCGTGCCGGCAGGGAGCAGCGTGGCTCAGTCAGGGGTATCGCGTCGCGGTTTCGGTCAACATCTCGGCCAGACAGCTCGAACAGGACCGGATCGTCGCCGACGTCCATGGTGCCCTATCGGCAAGTGGCTTGGATCCCCACATGCTCATCTTGGAGATCGCCGAGACCACCTTGATGCGCGAGGTGCAGGCGACCGTCGCGCGGCTC
Source organism: Acidimicrobiaceae bacterium (assembly GCA_003166375.1). Lineage (GTDB taxonomy): Bacteria > Actinomycetota > Acidimicrobiia > Acidimicrobiales > Bog-793 > Fen-455. Next base: position 4,271 of record PMVZ01000120.1, read on the forward strand.
AAACTGCTGAAGGCCCTCGGGTTGCGCATCGCGATCGACGACTTCGGCACCGGCTACTTGTCGCTCGTGTACCTGCGACAGTTCCCCATCGACGTGGTCAAGATCGACCGGTCTTTCGTGTCGAGGATCGCCGATTCGAGCGAATCCGCAGCCATCGTCCACACGCTGGTCCAACTTGGCAAGGTGCTCGGACTCGAAACCATCGCCGCGGGTATCGAAACCAGCGATCAGAAGATGTACGCCAGGGCTGAGAACGTCGGCATCGGACAGGGTTTCCTTTTCGCTCGACCGCTAGAGGTGGAAGCCGTAGATCGACTCCTTAGGGACTCAGCTGGTCAGCCCACAGTGTCCGTCGTAGTGGGTTGAAACTACGAGTATCTCGATGAGGCGGCTCCGCCGGAGCTAGCAGCCCGAGGCAGGACGAACGTTTCAAGTTAGAGTGATGGCCACCGCAAGCGCGAAAGGAGACCTCCGCCCTGGCCGCCATCGACCAGACAGCCGCCGTCGTGCCTGCGTTGCGTGTGGGCGGCGAGATCATCAGGACCTCGCAGCTCACCAAGGTCTACCGGGGTACTGATTTCGCAGCCGTGGACCGGCTGGATCTCACCGTGCACCCCGGCGAGATCTTTGGCCTGCTCGGGCCGAACGGCGCCGGGAAGACGACCACCGCCGGAATGTTGACGACCCGGGTGGTCCCGACCTCCGGCGAAGCGCACGTCGGCGGAATAGACGTCATCGCCCACCCCGCGCGGGCGAAGCAGCTGATCGGCGTCGTGTCCCAGCAGAACACCCTGGACCGCTCGCTCACGGTATGGGAGAACCTCTACTTCCACGGCCTTCTGTTCGGTGTCCCCAGGCGCCAGGCGCGCCACGTCGCCGACGAGCTACTCGAGCAGTTCGTGCTGTCCAAGTGGGCCAAGGCGAGCGTTCACGCCCTGTCCGGCGGCATGGCGCAGCGGCTCATGGTCGCACGGGCGATCCTCCATCGCCCCGCCGTCCTCTTCATGGACGAGCCGACGGCTGGGCTCGACCCGCAGAGCCGCCTCGCGTTGTGGGAGATCCTCGGCAATCTGAACCAGCAGGGTCAGACGATCATGTTGACAACTCACTACATGGAGGAGGCGGACCAGCTCTGTGACCGCGTCGCGATCATGGACCACGGCAAGATCCTCGCCCTCGACACCCCGGCGGCGCTCAAGCAGCGCATCGACGCGGACACGATCGTGACGGTGCGGACCCCGGGCGACGCTCGAGCGCTCGCCGAGCTGCTCGAGGAAAACGTCGAGGGGGCGGTCCGGACGCGCCTCGTCGACGGTGGGGTCGAGCTTTACGTGCGCAACCCTGGCCACGGCCTGCTGCCACGGGTCGTGAACGTGGCCGAGGATGCCGGGATAGTCGTGAGCGACCTCTCGATCTCCGAGCCGACACTCGAGACGGTGTTCATAGCCCTCACCGGCAACGAGCTGCGCGACTGATGAGGACGACCGCAACTTCCCCCGACGGCGGCGCGACACCGGCGCTCACCGCCCGGGAGATCGCGGCAGCCGACGCGGCCACCACGGCCGGGCTCGTCGCCTACCGCCAGGAGATCGGCCTCGGAGCGGTTCGTTCGACGTTCACCGCCAGCCGGAGCGCGCTCGGGGCGCTCATGCGGCGCGACCTCGTGGTGCTGCGCAAGGACATCGTCATCTTCTGCCTGCGCACTGTCATCCAGCCCTTCCTGCTCGTGTTCGTGTTCCTCTATGTCTTCCCCACGATCGGTCAAGGCGTCGGCAGCTCCGGCCACGGTCATGCCGCCGCAGTCGCCGAGTCAGCCTTCGCGACCGTGCTCGTGCCGGGCGTGGTCGCCATATCGATCATGTTCCAGGGCGTCCAGGCCGTGGCGTTGACCATGTCGCAGGAGTTCGGCTTCACGCGGGAGATCGAAGACCGCGTCCAGGCACCCTGTCCGATCTGGCTCGTCGCCGTCGCCAAGATACTGTCCGCCTGCGCCCAGGGTCTCCTCTCCGCTCTCCTCGTCTTTCCGATCGCGGCCGTCGTGCACGCCCCGGGGGTCGAGGCGCACCTGAGGTTCCACTGGTGGATCCTCGTGACCCTGATCCCGCTTGCGTGCCTGGCGATGTCGTCGCTCGGCCTGCTCCTCGGCACGGCGTTCCAGCCTCGCAACATCGGGCTCATGTTCGGCTTCATCGTGCTGCCCATCACCTTCCTCGGGGGCACCTACTACCAGTGGACCAAGCTGTCGCCGGTACACATCGGCAGCTTCCACTGGCTGCAGATCCTCGTGCTCGTCAACCCGCTCATCTACGTCACTGAGGGGATGCGTGCCGCGCTGACAGGCTCCTCGCACATGCACCTCTACGTCGTCTACCCCCTGCTCTCAACGTTCTTTGTCGTGTTCTTGACCCTCGGCCTGCGGAACTTCCGCCGGCGCGTGCTTGCCTGAGCGGAACGTCAGCGACAGTCCGCGATCACGGTGAGCAAAGTGACCACGGACCCCTCGGATACGATGTGCCCTGGGCTCAGCGGCCCGCGGCTGGCCTGCGGCGAAATCGATCTCCTCAGCGCGCGGGAGAGGTTGCGATGAGCTGGAGGCTCGGAATCGTGGAGGTCGGTGTTATCCCCCGGCTCCCGTTGAATCTGTATCTGCCCGATGCATCACCCGACGTGCTGATCGACCCGCCTTGTTATTGTTATCTCGCATCTGACGGCGAGCGGAATGTCATCATCGACAGTGGCCCGGACCGTGCCCGGGCTGTTGCCGAAGGCCTTGAGATCGTGGGCGACACATCCGAGCTCCTGGTGGCGGGCCTGCGGGCGTGGGGTGTCGGATCAGCCGATGTCGACTGCATAGTGCACACGCACTTGCACCACGACCATATGCAGAACGACCTTATGTTCCCTAACGCCGTTGTCCGTGTCCAACGAGCGGAGGTCGCGTGGGCCACGGGTCCCGACTGCGGCCGCTTCTATTTCGGAATCCCCGAGCTCGTGACCGCCCTAGGGGACAGGCTGGAACTGCTCGACGGGGACGCAGAACTGTTCCCTGGTCTACGGGTCGTGCTCAACGCAGGCCATACGCCGGGCCATCAGTCGGTGATCGTCGACTCAACCGAGGACCGGGTCTGCCTTTGCGGGGACATCGTGTCGCTTTTTGCGAACGTCGAAGTGGTCGGCTCGATCTGCCCAAACATGCGAGAAACCAAGGACTTCCTCGCTCGGGCACGAGTTGCGGGCTGGGAAATGATCCCGAGCCATGACCCGAAGCTTCGCGAGCATCGGTGGTACGTCCAGCCAGCTGGGTGATACCTCAACGAGTCCCGTGGGCCAGAGCGTAGGCAGCTGCCACCCAGTCGCGGATGGAATGGAAGACGGGTACCCCGACGGCCTCGAGGGCACCGGACATCTTCTTGGTGTACGGCGCACCCATCGCGCCACAGACGATCGGCTTGTCGCCCGTGTTCAACCGTTCCATCGCCGCGACGATCCCTTCGTCCAGGGGGGAGTTCTGGAACACGAACCACGGCATCACGATGTCCACGGCGGGATCGCGTAGCAACGCGCTGATGCCCTTCTCGTAGTCCTCGCTCGTGGCAGATCCGGTCACGTCGATTGGGTTCTGAACCAAGTAATACGGGGGGTACACCGCTCTTAGGGCCAAGGCGGTCTCTTTGCTGAGCGTCGGCATCTCGAGCCCGTAGCTGTCGAGCAGATCGATGGCCTGGACGAAGGCTCCGGCACCGTTGCTGATCAGGCCGACTCTCGGACCGGAGGAGCACGGCTGCATCGCGATTGACTTGGCCGCGGCGACCAGTTCGTCGACGCTGTCGACCGAGATGATGCCCGCCTGAGTGAAGGCTCCTTCGACGACCCGGTGCGAGCCTCCCAGAAAGCCGGTGTGGGACATACAAGCCATGGCGGCCTGTCCTGATCGCGCCGCTTTGAAGGCCACGACCGGTTTCTTCTTGGACACCTCGCTTGCCACTGAGAGGAACTTGCGCCCGTCTTCGAGTCCTTCGATGTAACAGGCGATGACCTTGGTCGCGGGATCGTCGGCCAGGTAGGCGAGGAGATCTCCCTCGTCGACGTCTATGCGGTTCCCGTAGCTCACGAACTTGCTGACTCCCGCGCCGCTCAGGCGCTCGAGGCAGACGGCTCCCACGGTTCCAGATTGGGTTATGAGCGCAATAGAGCCTTTGGCTGGTCTGGCCATCCGCTCGGGGGCGTAGAAGAAGGTGTCGAAATGCGATTCGCTGTCGAGCACTCCGATGCAGTTGCAGCCCACGATGCGCACGCCGTTATCCCGAGCGAGGCGCCGTATCGTGGCCTCCAGGTCGCCGCCTTCGCCGCCTAGCTCTTTTCCCCCGGCCGAGATCACGACCATGTTGTGGGTGCCAACAGAGGCACAGTCGCGTATGAGCTCGGGCACCGCTGCGAGAGGGACTGTCACGACGACTAGGTCGATCGGTTCGGGCACATCTTTCAGCGAAGGAAAAGCCCGAAGCCCCATCACCTCGCTCCGCGCGGAGTTGATCGGGAACACCCGCCCGGGGTAACCGTGCCGAGCCAAGCTCTCTAGTACTGCGCCTCCGACCTTGGTGGATGTCGATGAGGCGCCCACCAAGGCCACCGACTTCGGGCTGAAGAAGGCGTCCAGATGCTCCACGTTCGGCTCTCCACCAAGGCGTCTCGGCAAATTGGGAATCTCAGACGGCGCCAATATCTTCACGTCCAGGACCCTGTGTTGGTCTCCCCATACGAGTACTGGGTTGAGATCCACCGAGCTGAACTGGCCCGCGAGACTCAAGGCCATGCGGTTGGTCTTCATGAGCAATTCGACCAACATGTCCTCCGACACGGGAGGCTGGTGGCGATATCCCGTCAGAATTGGGTGACCGTTGATCTCGCGGATCATTGAACGGGCGTCGCATTCTGAGATGGGCACCACGCGGAAGGCGATGTTCTGGTAGACCTCCGTGAATATGCCACCGAGCCCGAACATGATCACCGGACCGAACTGGGGATCCTCGTTGAGCCCGACTATGACCTCGGTGCCGCCGTAGTACATCTCCTCAACGCTCACTCCGATCACATGTGCCGAGGGTGCCCGCTCCTTGACGCTGTTGACGATGCGCTCGTACGCGGCGAGCACGCTCTCCTCTGTGCTGAGGTCGAGCTCCACTCCGCCGACGTCGGTCTTATGGATGACGTCTCGCGAGGCGATCTTCAGCGCGACCCGCCGCCCGATACCGGCGGCGATCCTGACCGCCTCGTCTGCGCTCGTCGCCAGCCCGTGCTCGGGAATCAAGAAGCCGTATTGCTGAGCTAATTCCAGGTGATCGGTCATGAAGCCTCCGGAAGTCTCACGTGTCGATCCCGGTTGCACCCCGTGACAAGAGAGCGCGAAGAAAAGGGACGACTGCACTGACTCTTATGACAGGCCGCTCCTTCAAGCTCCCGCGGACTCCGTCTCGTCCGCCGGTTGCTCCGAAGTGAGGTAGCGGATGATCGACTCAGCGACGCAGCACGGTTTTTCTGCCCCCTCACGTTCGATCATCGTCAAGAATGTTGCCTGGACACCACCCGCGATGGCGTCAGCCGAGACGATCTCGGCTTTCGCCCGCACAAGCGACCCCACGGGCACAGGGGAAGGAAATCGCACCTTGTTGGTGCCGTAGTTGATCGACATCGAGACGTTGCGCACCTCGATCAGCTGTGGCAGCAGGGCACTTACCAGCGAGAGGGTGAGGTAACCGTGAGCGACTGTCTGTCCGAAAGGTCCCTTGGCCGCCCGTTCCGCATCGACATGGATCCACTGGTGGTCATCAGTGGCTTCGGCGAACTGGTTGATCCTGTCCTGCGTGACTTCCAACCAGTCCGAGTAGCCGAGGTGCCTTCCGACAGCAGTCTTCAGTTCGTCGGGACTGCCGAACACAGTTGCTTCCGCCATCAATCCTCCGTCGTCGGCCGACTCGCCGAGCACTTCAGAAGGGCCCTAGGCAAAACCGTACTATGTCGTTATAGTACAGGCTGTGACGTCGGAGTCAGTCCTGGATCGATTCCATCTCCGACGTGACTCACCGGTCAAACCCTTCGTCCAGATCAAGAGCCAGTTCGAGTACGAGATCTGTACCGGACGCCTGGCTCCCGGCTCGAGGTTGCCGTCGGTCCGAGAGGTCGCCAGTGCCCTCGGTGTGAGCCCCGTTACCGTGACAAGGGCCTATCGCGGACTCGAGCTGGCAAGCCTGGCCGTTTCTCACCCCGGGGTCGGCTTCTTCGTCCTGTCGATAGCCGGCCAGACCGGTCCGCATGCGAAGATCCGGAGCCGTGCGGTGAAGCTCCTCGACGAGGCCGTCGCCGAAGGCGTCGGTCTAGACCAGGTCCTCCAGATATTGCTGGCGGAGGTTACGGCGATGCGCGCCAAGCTCGCCCATCTCGATCTCATACTGATCTGCAAGCGTGACGGGCGAATAGAGGAGTTGGCCACTGGGCTCCGGCAATCCCTGGCAGACCTGCGGGTGGACATAGTGCCCGTAGTCTTGGAGGAGGTCGCCGAGGATATAGAGGGATGGCTTCCGCGCCTCCACAAGGCTAGCCATGTCATGGGCCTGGTCTTCGACCTCAGCCATATCCAGCCTCTCCTCGTCCGGCACGGGGTTCCCGTCCTCCCGATACTCGCCATGCCGCGCCCGGACGTGAAAGAACGGCTTGCAGAGCTGGAACCTGGCTGTCGGGTCGGCATTCTCGCCAGCGTGCCTGATTTCGTCGACGGGATGATCTCGTGTGTCGTGACGACGAATCCTGAGGTGAACGTCGTCGGCGCCCTGTCGTGCCGAGACACCCGTCAGATTCCGGCGCTGATGTCTTCGATCGACTGCATTGTTTACGGGACCCTCGCTCGACAGGCCCTGGAATCTCAGCCACTCCTTCCGCCCAGATCGATCGAGTTGGTATACGTCCCAGAGACGAACTGGATCGAGCGGATCAGGGCTCTGCTTCGCAGCGAACTGAGCGCCTGAGCCATGTTTGACCTCAGTGCGTTGATGCGGCCCAAGACGGTGGCTGTCGTCGGTGCAAACGACGACTGCGGCTCCTTCGGTGGCCGCATTTGGCACTACCTCGGCAAGTACTCCGACCTGAACAGGATGGCCGTCAACGTTCGCGCGGACGCGCTGAACGACGTCCGAGTCGTTCCCCGACTGAGCGAGCTCCCCGAGGTGCCAGACATCGTCGTTCTCGCCACCCCCGGCCGGACGGTCGAGGCCCTCGTCGCAGAATCGGTTTCGGTCGGGGCCAGGGCGACGCTCGTGTTCTCGCAGGTTCCCCCAGAAACCCTGCCGGAACTAGGCCGGATCGTCGACGACGGCGGAATGGCCCTCCTCGGACCAGGAAGCCTCGGCCTCATAAATGCCAACGACGGAGTAGTCCTGTCGAGCTCCGTGAGCTTGGAGAGGGCGCCGCAGCCCGGGCGGTTGGCCCTCGTCGCCCAAAGTGGCGCCCTGATGGGAGTTCTTCACGCCTGCGCGGCAGAGCAGGGTCTCGGTCTCGGCCTCTGCGTGGCGACCGGAAGCCAGTTGCGGGTGCGGGTCGAGCATCTGCTGGCGTCGTTGAGCACAGAGGGTGAGTACCTCGCCGTGGGCGCGCACCTCGAGGACGTCGACGTCGGCTTGTTCGTCAGTGCGGCCGAATCGCTTTCGCGTGCCGGTCGGAAGCTGATCGTTCTCAAGGGCGGCCTCACGGCGCCGGGCAGCCTCGCAGCTGCCGGGCACTCCGGTGCGCTCGCTAGCGACGGCCGCGCCTTTCAGGCTCTCGCGAGAGAGCTCGGGATCGTCGTCGCGACGCACCCGGCGGAGCTCCTCGCGTGCATGCAGGCCGCCACCGTCAAGGGAAAGAGCTGGTGCTTTGCCACGGTGTCCGGTGGCCTTGCCGCCATAGCCGGCGACATCGCTTCGGAGTCAGCCTTCGGCTTGGTCCCGCCGAACCCGGAGATCAAGGTCTTTCCTCCGGGGAACGAGCGATTCGAGCACACCAATCCGGTCGACATCGACGGCATCCCGATGACGACAGAGGAGAGCGTCGCCGCGGTCCAAGCTCTGGCCATGGACAGGACCTACGACGGGGTAGTTCTGGTGCTCAACGACAAGCCCGGCCTAGAGGACCTCCTTTCGAAGCTTGCCCGCGTCGACGAAGAAGCAAGGAGCCGTCTCCATCTCTGCTCAGAATGCAGCGGGCAGTACGACGATGCCTGGAGCGCCTGGGTCGCGGAGGGAGGCAACTTCTCGAGGGGCCTTTCTTGTTTCGTGCACGCCTTGGCGAGCACAAGGGAGACATCTTGCCAGCCGGCAGGCGGTCTAGGCGTGGAAGGACAGCTCATGTCCGCCGTCGACGCCCACGACCTCCTGGCCCGTGCCGGCGTACCAACGCTGCCCGTTGTCGAGGTTCAGGATATCGAGGCTCTGGAGCTCACGATCTCGGCTCTGAAGCTCCCATTAGTTCTCAAGCTCGCCGACGTCGAGCATCGCAGCTCTGAGGGCGTTGCCATCGTCACCAGCCGGTCCGAAGCGCGGGCGAGCTTCGAGAGGCTCGCTCGAACCGGAGCCGTCATCGCGCAACCGCTCGCCCAGCCCGGCCTGGAGTTCTATGTCGGAGTCAACATCGACCGGGTCTTCGGTCCGCTCTTTCTCGTCGGCGCCGGAGGCCCGGGGCTCGAGGCGGAACAGGACATCTCGATGACCATAGGTTTGCCGGACCGTGCGGGAATAGAGAGATGTATCGGGCAGACCCGCGTGGGCCGCTGGTTGACGAGCTCTTTGGGAAGCCCGTTGGTGGACCTCGATCTTCTCGTCGACGTCGCCCTCCGGGCCACCGCGTTGGCGGAGGCGATGAAGGACTCGCTGGTCGCCCTCGACCTCAACCCTGTTGTGATCGGGCCGTCGGGCGCGATGGTGATCGATGCAAAGGTGCACGTGACCAAGGCGGCCATTAGCAACGGGGCAGGAGCGTTATGAGCACGATAGAGATTGACTATCCCGCGGCCGGTGTCGCACGCCTCACGCTGAACCGACCGCACGTGTTGAACGCGATCAACCGGGAGCTCCTCGATGATTTCTCAGCCGCGACAGATTCGTTGGAACACGACGAGGCTGTCAAGGCAGTGATCCTGACCGGCGCGGGCCGTGCGTTCTCCGCTGGTTTCGATCTCAAGGCAGAGGCGGAGGAGGGCGCGATATCAGTCGAGGAGTGGGCAGACCGCTTCCAGTCTGATTGGAACATTTTCTTGAAGATCTGGAAGAGCTCCAAGCCCTATATAGCGGTGGTGCACGGCTACAATCTCGGTGGCGCTATGGAGCTGTCCCTTCTGGCAGATGTCACCCTCGCTTCATCGTCGGCGCGGTTCGGGTTCCCGGAGATCCGTCACGGCGGAGGTCCGGGGGCCACGATGCTTCCCTGGGTCGTAGGCATGAAGGCAGCGAAATGGCTGATGCTGACAGGCCTGAGGATCGACGCACGCCGCGCGCTCGAGCTGGGTCTCGTGACCGAGATCGTCGACGACGAGGAACTGGAGAGCCGTTCTCTGCAGATCGCCCAGGAGCTGGCGTCGATACCGGCGGTCGCCCTCAAGTTCACCAAGCTCGCCTTGAACCGAACCTACGAGAGGATGGGCTTTCTGAGCGCGGTGGACGAGAACTACACGATTTCCACACTTATGAACACGACGGCAACCTATCGGGAGCAGGAGGAGCAACGGCAACAGATGCCGCTCAAGGAGTTCCTCCGCAACCGTGACAGTGGGCACGAGGAAGTGGTCTCTGAGCAGTTGTGAGTTGAGTAGAGCGGCAGTGAACGAACCAGGACATAACCAGGGAGAGAAGGTGCAGATGGAACTATCACAGAGTGGCGGAATGGACCGCAGAACGTTTCTCGTGAGGTCGGGAAGCGCTGTAGCGGGGATCGGGCTCTTGTCGATCGGCGGTGGCGTACTCGAAGGTTGCAGTAACAGCTCGACGCCGTCGACCACGACCACGACCACGCCCAAGATGACGAAGCTCTCCCTTCAGGAGAGCTACATCAACAATGCAGAATTCGCGGGTTTCTACTGCGCCGCGAAGAAGGGGTATTTCGCCAAATACGGGCTGGACGTCGACGTAGTCTCGGCCGGCGCTACCACCGACCCACGTCAGGTGGTCGCAAACGGCGGAGCCCTGACAGGTGTCGTCTCTGAGACTTCCGACATGATCATCGGGGTGTCGCAGGGCGTGCCGTACAAGTGCTTCGGTGCCAGCTTTCAGCAGAACCCCGGCTGCTTGATGGTGCTCGCGAACTCGGGCATCTACAACATCAAGGATCTTGAGGGCAAGATCATCGGGATGCAGGACAACGCTCGCCAACAGGTGATCGGTATTCTGGGATCCAACGGTGTCCCGCTCGACAAGGTCACGATGCAGGTCGTGGGCGACGACCCGACGCCGCTTGTGGAGCACAAGATTGACGCCTACACCGCTTAGGGTCCACCGCAAGTTAGAACGCGCGTAGTACTGTGAGGACGTGGAGGTCGGACCCGAGGAGCTCGCGCGATTCTTCGAGATCGTCCGGCCACACCTGAATGAGCGCCAGCGCCGAGTCGTGGCAGGTGCTTGCTCACAGATGCTCGGACACGGAGGGAAGAGCGCTGTCGCTCACGCATCGGGCATGAGTCGCAACACCGTTATCAAAGCCGAGCGCGAGGTGGAGGACGGCATCGAGCCTTCGGAACGCCTGCGCGCCCTCGGCGGCGGTGACCGGCCTCTCATCGACAAGCAGCCCGGACTCTTGGAGGCTCTCGACAATCTCGTCCACCCCGATACCCGCGGCAATCCGATGTCTTTGCTCCGCTGGACCTCTAAGTCGACTCGTCACATAGCAGATGCCCT
>PMVZ01000063.1 GCA_003166375.1 Acidimicrobiaceae bacterium
ATTGAGGTCTGTGCTGAATCAGTGGGTGACTAGCGGTGGGTCTGGACCGCGACTGTGAGGGTCTTTCCTGCGGCGCTGCCGATGGTGCAGATGACCGTCGTTGTGCCGGCCTTGAAGTTGAAGGTGGCGGGGCCGATCACCGTGGTGGTGGTGTTCGCCACGTCCACCTTGACCGACACCTTCCCAGCGGGGATGACCAAGGTGGCCTTAAGCGGGTTGATCAGGTCGGAGACGACCTTGGTGTTCCCGGCGTAGACGTCGACGCCTGGCGCATAGGCCACGTGGCGGATGATCACCCGGGCGTCGCCCATCGGCAACGACGAGGTCGGGTTTCCGAATGCGTTCAGGGTCGGGGCGCCCTTGGCCGTGAGGTTGGCGACAATCGTGGCGTTCTCGCCTGCTGTCACCTTGACCGTGGTCTAGAGGATGGGCGTGGACGTCGACGACGCCGCGTGGGGTCGGATTGCCACCGAGTATGAACCGGGCGCGAGCGCGATCGGTTTGGTGACCGTGCCTAACAAGAAGTCTTTGAGAGCGAGCTTGCCGTCCAAGTAGACGTCGGCCGGCGTTTTCGGGATGCCATGGACCACGGTTACCTCGGCCGATGATGTGGCCGCGTGGGCTGCAGTGTTGACCAACAGGGGTGCGACGGCGCCGGCCGTAATGGCCACGGCGGCGACGATGCAGGTGCGAATGCGGATGTGACAACTCCTTCACTCTTGATCGGGACCGACCGGCCGAGCGCCGGACGTATCAAGGGGGACAACCATTTAGCACTAATTTACTATTCGCACTAGGGCGTCAACACAAACGTGCTGCCCAACAAGATGGACCTGACCGCACCTCGAGTAAGGAAGGTGCCCAGAAGTGACTTGAACGATTCTGCGTCCATCCCCGTCCGGCAGTACTACACAGGGAATATTGTTTAGTGCTAAAGAGTTGTCAAGTTTGAGCAAACCGGCTTGGCAGGCCTACTGCGGAAACAGATCTTCCCTACCCGCCCCTGGAAGCCTTCCAACGACCCAAAGGAGCAGGAAATGACTCCCACTTACTTGATCCACCAGGCCGAACGCTCCAGGACACCCGCCGAGCAGCGAGCGGCCGATGTGCGTTCAAGCGAACTTGCCGCAGCATCGGCAGCACTGTGCCGCTCCTTCGCGGGGCCTTTCCGCTCTCTGCGCCGAACCGCCCAACAGGTACCGGTCGAGAGCGACCAGCGGCCCGAGCGTGCAGGCTGGCCAGCTGCCGAGTACAGCCTCTAGTCGCTGCCGCGCTTGTAAGGACGGAGCCTCGTGAGCGCCGAAGAGCCACCAGCCAAGCTGTCATGGTAGGAATCGAACGTGACGACCGCTCCACTTACGCCCGTAAGCTCTTTCGCCGTGTCCAGACCGCAGATCCTACTCTCGCTCCTCATCGTCTCCGATCGCGATAGCCGTACTGCCGGCGAATGGGCCCGGACCGTTTCTGTGGTGCCCGGCGGTGCCACGACGACGTTGGCCACGATCGCGGCTGGAGAGGCCCTTCCTGACCTGAGCAACTTCGACGTCGTGTTGACCGAGGCTCAGATGCTCGCTCAAGCCCCAGACCTGGGTTCCCTGCGTTCCTGGGTAGAACGCGGCGGATCGCTCGTAGTGGCCCAGAGAGGTCACGTCGTCCGGTGTGGCGGACTCGACCCGTCGCTGGTTGCGCTCACCGGCCTGTCGGGTATCGGCGACGCTCTGCCAACCGGGGAGTGGATCGCCACAGTTGCAAGCTCCAGTCACCCTGTTATCGAGCGCGCCGACCACGAGTTCCCAGTGTGGGGAGCCTTTGTCCCTCTCGACACAAGTGCCGGGGCAAGCTGCCTTCTCGGCGTGCGCGTCGGAACTCGGGAACTGTGTGCGTTGGCCGAGCACCGGTTGGGTACCGGACGGGTCATTTCGTACGGCCTCCATGAGGCTTTCGCAGACGAGACATCCGAGCTCGAGCGGATCCTGAGCCGCGCCCTGTGTCACGTCACCGACCAGCGAACGGGCGAACCTCCAACGGGGGTGGCCATCGTCGGATATNNGGTTACGCGCATGGCCTCGCCGTGCAGGCGACCGACGGCCTCGAGCTCGTGGCCGTGTGTGACTCGAGCCCCGATCGACGGAAGGATGCCGAGCGCGACTTCCCCGGAGTGCGCTCCTATGGCGAGATGGGTGAAGTGCTGCGCGACACCGACATCGCGCTGGCCGTAGTCGCCACGCCGCCTGTCTCGCATTTCGAACTCGGCCTCCGCCTCCTGCGTCTAGGCCGTCACGTCGTAATGGAAAAGCCGCTCTGTTTCACAGTGGCGGAGGCGGACGCGCTCTCGGCGGCTGCGGCGAAGAACGGGGCATCACTCACGGTTCACCAGAACCGCCGGTGGGACACCGACTTCCTCGCCGTGAGGAAGGCGGTCGGGGCTGGGGCGCTCGGTGAAGTGTTCAACGTCGAGACCTTTGTCGGCGGGTTCGACCACCCCTGCCGCGCGTGGCACTCCGAGGTCACCGTTTCCGGTGGCGCCGCTTACGACTGGGGCTCGCACTACCTCGACTGGATACTCC
>PMVZ01000372.1 GCA_003166375.1 Acidimicrobiaceae bacterium
ATCCCGGTCTACGAGAGCGACGGGAGCACCGTCATAGGCGTCTTCGTCAGCGACAGTGGCGGCCCTGATGCCACAACCGTCCCGCTCTCCAGCCTCTCGCTCGGCTGCCCGACGACAGGAAACAGTCCGTAGCGGACAGTCGTGCATCGCAGGGCGGTAGTCCATCGCTCGAGCCCGGACGCGCGCGTTCGACAACGACATGCCTGTGACAACACAGTCGAGGGACTCCATCGCTCCGACCGCGGGACCCCATTGTCAGTCGCAGATCCGAGATGTCGGCCCGCCGACGCGAACCCCACCCAGACCGTTGCTCCCGGCACCGGCTCCACCAACGGCGTGCGACCGATCCTGTGCACCCGCGTCGCGCATGCACGCGGACCTGGATTTGGCAGCTTGCGTAGCCTTGGTCATCGGAGCCTGGAGCTGATCGGAGCCTGGAGCTGATGGACACGAACTACGTACTTGGACGCTTGCGGTGTGACAGCCGCCATGTCCGTGACCTAGCGGTCCACGAGGGACAGGTGGGCCACGCTGGCGTGAAGGGCCGCTTCCGAGAGCTATTGCTGAACAACCTGCTCGTGCCGTGGCTCCCGCCGTCGGTCGGCTGCGGCACCGGGGTGATCATCGACAGCGCTCAGGAGGTGATCGATGCCAGGCAAGAGGACATCATCCTGTTCGATTCGCTCTTGGCACCGCCGATTCTGGCCTCGCAACTCTCAACCGACGGCGTCTACTTGTTCGACAGCGTGCTCTGCCGCATCGAGGTGAAGTCCAAGCTCACGAAGGCAGATCTCAAGTCGTTCGTCGACACATCGACGAAGATTGCCGGCCTCAAGCTCGCGGCGAGGCCGGGGGCGGCGCCAGAGGTATTCGGCGCGTTGAATTTCTTGGTGGCGTACGAGAGCGAGATCGCCGCGGGCCAAGAGCTCAGCTACCTGTGCGAAGAGATGACCAAGCTCGGCCTTGAACCTGGCTGCGGAATCGTCTCTGCGATGTGCGTCGCAGATCGTGGATTCTGGCTCCTAGGTGAGGAAGACGGTATCCGCCGATGGAAGACGCTCCGGGTCGCCGAACGCGACGATCCCCTGTCCTACTTCGTCGGCGTGGTCTCGAACTCGTGCTTCGATCAGCGGGCAAAACGTCAAGGGGTACAGCCCCTCGGCGGAGGGATCGGGCGGTATATCGATCACCCCTTTGAGTGGGTCTCGGCCTGACGTGGTCTTTCCCTCGCGAGGCGGTGGTCACGCCCCAAGCCCACCCCCTACGAATGGATCCGTGCGAGGCGTCGGTGACCTCCGTGACTGTCCGCCCACATTTAGAGATAGTCGTGTTGCCGACGTTCACGTTTCCACACGATCCTGAGTAGCACCCAAGAGCCGGCGACGCCGGTTCATCTCCAAGCATGCGCCTGAGTGCGGCACCGGCCCCCTCAAGGCCACGCGATCCCGTCGTCACCGGAATAACTCCGGGATTGCTCTACGGGCCTTGACCGGGCCTCCTCCGAGCCTGACAGCCGACAGGCTCGCCGTGCAGTTTCCAGGTGCTGTTACAGGGCACGCACCCGTCGTCATACAGTCGCCACGACACACCGGAACCGTCGCTATGGCGCGCATCCGCGACCACTCGAATCACTTGTGCACCTGCGCGTATAGATCAATCTGTCGGCCTCTCGACGAGAGCCGCTGGCGGACGATCGATGAGCGGTACCGGTCGGTCAGGGCGGCGGCCGACCGGATGCCAAGCGCCCTGTACCCGGCAATCTGGCACGGTCAGAGGTCGTGTTTGGTCGTCCGATAGCCGGTGATAACCGCCTGGGCCGGTAGTCCGGAGGACATGGTACCGAGCCCGCCCCCGGACCCGTTGAGCTCCCGCGGCCCGCCGACGCCAGCAGGTCAGGCCCGATACCTTTATTGCACCACGCGTAGGCGCGAATTTCGGTGTAACCAAGGGGGGCGTGCCGGACCTATATCTAGCGAGATGATCGAACCCACCGGCCACCGGTTGCCCAATGCCTCGGCCTCGGACGATCAGCGCTTCACAGAGCTCTTCCGGGCTTACCACCCCCAGGTCCTGGCCTACTGCCGCCGGCGCCTGCCCCACGACCTGGCCGACGACGCCGTGGCCGAGACCTTCACCACGGCCTGGCGCACCCTGGCCCGGGCACCCGCTGACCAGAGACTCTGGCTTCTCGGGCTGGCCCGTGGATCGGTGGCCAACGTGCGGCGGCGCCGGGACCGATTCGCGCGCCTCGGCGACCGACTGGCGACGCTCGATCAGCCCCGGCCCGCGCGCGACCACGCGGAGACCACCGGATGGCAGGGCCCCTTCCTGACCGCCTTCGGTTCCCTGTCAGAGGACGACCAGGAGGTGCTGCGGCTCACCACCTGGGAGGGGCTCGGCCCGGCCGACACCGCAGCGGTTCTCGGTTGCTCGACCACCGCCGTCAAGGTGCGGCTCCACCGAGCCCGCCAGCGCCTACGCAAGGCACTGGGCCAAGCCGAAGCCGTCACCGCACCGCCTCTCGCCCGCTCATCGTCGACCGCCCGCCTGGCGTTCACCGACGTCCCAGCATCTCGCTCAAAGGAGTCCCGATGACCACTTGGACTGACCAGGCACTTGACCGTGCCCTGGCTGCCCAGAATCCCCTCCCAGTCGACCAGCTGGCTGATTCGGCTGACTGGCCCGAATCGGTCGCCCTGCTGGCCCAGGTGTTGGCCGATGACGGAGATCACGTTCGTCCCGTCGGTCTCGACGTCCGACGCCGGCGGATCCGGGTGGTCGCTGTCGCTGCTGCAGCCGCCCTCGTGGTTGCCGCCGTCGTGACCGTGTCGCAGCGAGGGACGCCCAGCACGCCAACAAAGTTGGCGCAGAGCACACACCACAACACGCTCCCCGACATGTCGCTGGTCGACTTCTCGACCCAAAGCAACGGCGACATCGTGGCGCACATAACAGACCCCGATGCGGCGGCCAGCCAACTCGAAGCGGTGTTTGCCGCTCACCACTTGGATATCTCGGTGACCGTGTTGCCAGTCTCGCCCAGCCTGGTCGGGACGATCGTTTACGACGGCCTTTATGACTTCCAGCCGATCCATGCGGGTTTGTGCCTGGGCGGCGGAGATTACCAATGCACAGTCGGTTTCGTCATTCCTGCCAACTTCACCGGGCACGCTGACGTTGGCGTCGGGCGGGCGGCCAACCCTGGTGAGGCATACGCGTCGGCCGACAGCCCCTTCGGGGCGGGCGAAGCTCTGCACTGCGCTGGCGTGTTCAACCAGCCCGTCAGCGTGGCTGCCCCGATCGTGGCGGCCAAGGGGTTGACCGCGGAATGGCGGGTCGGGGGCAGCTCGACCAACCTCAGCACTGCACCGGCCGGCGACTATGTGGTGGATGGCATTCCCATCTCCTCTACCACCGTCATGCTCATGGTGGAGCCGACCCCGCTCGCTGCACCTGACCTTGTTGAGGCCAACTCCGGCTGTTGATCAGGTCGAGCCCGCTCCGTTCCGAACCGCACGGTATCGCGCAACACTGCTGGGCGCTTCGCATCAAGAGCTGCTTCCTCTCAAGGACGCCCGAGCCGGTGCACCAGAACAGCGAGAACCGGATTCATTTGTCGCTTGCAACCAGGTGGGAATAATCGGCGTTCGGTGTTACCAGTCGGAGATCCTCGCCGTCGGCCCTCCGACGCGAACCCCACCTCACTCTCACTACCGGTGAGCGACGCTTCGCCAATCACGGGAGAGGCAACCTGACGGCTCATCTGCGTGGTCGTTCACCGGTGTTGACGGGACCCGCCGCCGCTCGGTTCAGACGGATCGGGAACCCCGAGGACCTGGCGCCGTCTATGTGGTTCACTGGCGTTTCAGGCGCGTATAAGGCGCGCTAGGAGCACGGTCGCCTCGCGGCTCGTGAGAAAGGCCAGATGAAGGCATGGACGCTCGTCACTACAAGGGGCGTCCGGGCAGCACACACACACACACACACACACCTTTAGCACAAGGAGAACGGCCCGAGAGCGCGCCGACGCTTCTCCGGCTCTCGAGCGGCGGGCTCGGTCCACTCATCCGACCATGGCTTTTGGCGGAGCGCATTGAGTCGAGAATCTCCCTCCCGATGTAACCGTTGTCGGCTGCGCCGAACAGCGGGTACCAGTGCACTACCGGCGAGTTCGTGACCGAAGTCGTTGGCTCCAGGACCAGCGCAGTAGATACGCACTCTTGGGACTGCTGAACCCGAGGCACTCTGGAGCCCCGGAACGAATCGCAACAACTGCCGTGAGTACCGTTCCAACCCCGATTCCCAGTTCCCACCAGAAGTACGCGAGAACAGGGCTTGATCGCCCGAAGAACACGGCTGCTGCCACAGCAAGCACTCCTAGTCCGATTGATGCTCCGAGAACGCTCCCGAGGACCGTGGCGAGGCAATAGGCGAGACCTGTCGCCAGGACAAAGGCAGCGACTGCGGTCTCGGCAAGGTGCGGAGCACTCGGGCCGAATCGGAGGCCAGAATCGTAAAATAGCTCGCGGCCGACCGGACCCGCGCCAATGTGGCTGACAACCAACACGAGCGCACTTGCCATCAACACGGCCCAGAGGACGAGCCGTACCGCGGCCGTACGCCAATAAGGGACGGGTGCCCCCTGCAAGAGCGGATGGGGCGGGTCGACTTCACTTGAGACGAGGAAGGCGGCCTGAATGCCGACGAGAGCGCCCGCGGCCCTGGTCGCGTAAACAATGACGACGGGGCCGAGCCGTGGGCCGGCAAGGTCGATCACGAGCAGCCAGAGCACCGAGACGGTCGCCAGAACGGGCCAGGAAACCGGCCGGAGCCTGTACCAGAAAAGCCTCATTGTCGGTAGCCGGGAAGACTTGCTAGAAGAAGCTTCCCGGCTACAAGGCGCGGCCAAAGCTCCCGTAGCTCACTCGTGACTCGAGCAGGCGGGAGCGCCGCCATCGCGAGGCCGACCCGGATCTCCGCCCGTGTCCAGCCGAGGGACCCGAAACCGAATATGTCGCTGTACTGGGGCGTGCACGGCAGGTCTGCAAGACAACTCCCCGAAGTCCCTGAAGCAACTCCTTGCCGAACGGCGCGGGGGGTCAGCTCGCCGCTTCGAATCACTAGCCAGAGTGCCACGGCACTCTGCGCAGGGAAGTCATGCGGGAGGCCGCCGAACCCGGCGTATCGCCGTTGACCTAGTTGTGGCAAGGCGCAGCTGATCAGGTAACCCCTGAGGTTGTAGTGGTAGGAGAAGGAATACTGTTCCTTAAGTACGGCTTGGCCAAGGCCTGCGCCGCAGTTCTCCTCGGCCACTGGCACCATCCGGACGTAGGTCGGCCGTCCGATCACCGATTCGATGGCCCGTGCCTCCGGATCCAATATCGAGACAAGGGAGGTGGCGAGTGACCTGCCGTAAACGGGGTAGACGCACACGCGAAGCGCTGAGGACGTTGCGCACGTCGTTGCGCGGTGGTCGTTCGGGTAGATGAGCGGGTCGGGCGTGGAAAGCCCGCTGGAGTACTGCCCGTAATCGGGCACCCAGGAGGCCGGGTTCGGGCCGTTCACGGTGTAGCGGTTCGCTTCTGCCTGCAGCTGCACCCCGAAAACGGTCGCCAGCGCAAGGCCCGTGACGGCCCCGATCAATGCTGTTCGGGAGGCGATCGTCCGAAGGCTTCTCCGGAAAGGCGCGGCGACGATCAGACCACCCACGAGCAGCAGCCATCCGAGCACGAAGACAAGGTGTGGCCCGAAGATGTTCGGGACATAGCCCAAGTCAGCGGACCATTGGGGAAGCGGCGGAAAGGGGAGCAACCACTGAAAGCCGATGTGGGTGTTGTAGTGCGTGTACTGGGTGTTGATGAAGTAAGTGCCGCCGGAGTACAGGGCGGCACCGAGGACGGCGACGGACGCCGGTGCGATCAGGCCGAGCGCGAAACCGAGCCATGCTGCGAGTGCTGACCCGAGCATCCCGTCAGGAACGAGCACCCAGTCGATGACGCCTGATCCACCATGTGCGAGCGCTGACACGAGCCCGATCAACCACAGCAGGCCGAACGCGGCGGCACCGGCGACCGCGAGAGCGCCGAGTCGAGTCGCGCGTACGGCACCAGGTCTGGTCGGCGAGCTCGCAATGAGATCGGTCGTGGCCGAGCGGCGGTCCCGCATTGCAAGCCACGCACCCAGAAGAAACAGAAAGGCCGACAGGATCTCGCCCTCGTGATAGGCCACTCCCGTGTCGTAACCGATGGTCGGATACGCGACATTTGCCTGTTTGATCGCGACGATGGCCGAAACGCCCACTCCGAGAACGAGAAGTATGTAAGTGAGGTGTCGCAGCTCTGTCCAAACTGGACCGAAAATGGGCGTCCACGAGCGCCGCGCCACGGTCGATTCCGACACGCTCATCGGATCGGACTGCCGGAGGTGACGAGCAGGTAACCGTCTTCGAGCGTGGGCTCAACGGGCGTAGCACTCGGACCGGGGCGGGCGCCGATCACCCGGAGCTTCCCATTGTCGGTGCGCCAAGAAGCAACCGCGTCCGACGAGGCCTCTTGGGCGCTCCACACGAGTCCTTCGGCCCTCTTGCGAAGCTCGGCCGGCGCGCCCTGGAACAGGACCCTCCCGTGCCAGAGGACGACCACCGAGGTGCAAATGGCTGACACGTCCTCGACGAGATGCGTCGACAACAGAACGGTCCGGTGCTCGCCCAGGCGCCCGACGAGTTGTCGAAAGCGCACTCGTTGTTCGGGGTCCAGGCCGCCTGTCGGCTCGTCCAAGAGCAGTAGCTGCGGGTCCGCCACGATCGCCTGCGCGATTCCCACGCGCCGCCGTATGCCGCCGGAAAGCGTGCGGATCTTCCGCCCCGCCACGTCCTGGAGGTCGACGGCTTCGAGTGCTTCACGGACCCGGCGATGCCGCTGGCGCGGGTCGTGGAGCTCTTTCAGCATTGCCAGATAGTCGACGAACTCGAAAACGGTGAACCGGGGATAGAGGCCAAGATCTTGGGGCAGGTAACCGAGCCGTCGACGGATCTCTACTCGTTCACGGTCATGACTTGTGCTCCAGCCGTCGAGTCGCGCCGTGCCCGAGGTCGGGGGGAGCAGGGTCGCGAGGATGCGAAGCATCGTCGTCTTGCCGGCGCCGTTCGGTCCCAACAGGCCTGTGATCCCCGGGCCGATCGTGATGTCGATTCCATCGAGGGCACGGACAGAACCGTAGGAGCGGGACAAGTTCTCGAAGACGACGTTCACTCCTGTTCCGTCCTCTCAGTCGAAGTCGACGTTTGGCGAGAGCACGAACCCGCGTGCTGAGGACCGTCCAAGCAAGAACGCCAGCACCAGTACCGCGCCGGCGTAGGCGATCTCTGCAGGTGCGCCCCAGAGTGAGCTGACCGGATCGCTCGAAATCCAGGCCGTCACCGCGACAAGAACCAGCCAGGCGCCTCCCCCAACCGCGGCTCCTGCGAGCGGGCGCCAGCGTGCCGAGACAATCGCGGCAACAAGAGCCACGGCCGCCATCGGAAGCAACCATCCGAGCGCGAGCGTTCCCCTCCCCACGCTGAGCCCCGAATAGAACCTGAGCCTGTGTCCCGTCGTGAGCCTGTTGCCCGCAATCAGAATTGCCACCTCACAAAGGACGACATTCGCTCCGAGGACCGCTCCGAGACGGGCAAAAAGGGCCGTGATCGGAGAAAGTGGCGTCGCAGCAACGATTTCGTACGCGGGGTCGGCGCGAGCACTTGCGAACGCGGCAGCGAACGCGGCCAGCAGAGGCACGACAACTAGAACCACGGGCACATCGAGAGCACGAGTCGGCACGAGCCTTATCGTGACGAGAGTTGCGAGAACCAGGATGACCGTAGAGCAGCTGAGCCAGGTTGGTCGAAGGCTGGGGATCTGGAGCGTAAAGCGGGCAAGCCACTGCGGTACTCCTAGCAAGGCGAGGAGCCGCTCGCCGGTACTAGGCAACGGAGCGTCGAGCTCGGCAGCAATGCCGCGCCATGCGTAAACGAGGTCGAGCTTGGCCTGCGAGCCAAGGTACGCCACGCACTCTGGACAGGACTCGAGGTGTGCCACGAGCTCGGAGTCAGGCACCCGACCGTTGGCGACGGCATCGAGGGCCGCGCTTGGGTGCGAAGGAGTATGGGCGCTCACGGCTCTAGCTCTCGGCGCAGGCGCAGACGTGCGCGGAACAAGCGGCTCTTGATCGTCCCCTCGGCAACGCCCTCCTCTGCGGCGACCTCCCTGATCGGGCGATCATCAAAGAAGACGGCCTCGATGGCGCGTCGCTGCTCGGGTGGGAGTTTCGTGGCCGCCTGGCGAACTCGGGCCGCCTCGTCATTCGCCGACGCAGTGAGTTCCGTCGTATCGAGGTCGGGCTCCCACAAACGCAAAACGGCATGATGCTCTCGACGAGCCAGACTTACAAGACGGCGCCGCGCGATTCCCCATAACCAGGCGGCAACCGTACCTTCGCCCCGGTACTTAGCCGCCGAGCGCCAAGCCACGACGAACGTGTCCTGCAGCGCCTCCTCCGCGAGCTCAGGTGAAGAGGTCGAACCGGCAAGCCGTGCAGCGATCCAGGGCCCATGGCGACGGTACAGATCCGCCACCGCGCCGCGATCTCCCGAAGCCATCGCCTTGATCAGCTCCTCATCGGTCATCGACTCACGCCATTCAATTATCAGTCGCTCGCGGACGGGAAGAGGTTCCCAAGAAGCGTCGCTGTGTGTTCGCACTACCGAAATCTCAGAAACGACGGTCGTGAATAGGCGTTGTTGCAGATTCGAGCGTGCCAAACGTGTTGATTCGCGTCAGGTGCGCCAGCCTGTTCCTCAGGTCACTGCCTCGGAAGCGATCGCTTCCGGTGCTTCTGTCCCGGCAGACGTCGTGGCCGCGCAGTTGTTAGAGATAAGGGCACCAATAACGAAAGGCAAGAGCACACTGGTCTGGGCGATTCAGGAGGCGTTGCCTGGAGGCAGCGGGTTTGTATCCAGCGCATCCTTGTCAGTCGGAGGCAAGATTGAAGTGGCTCGCGCCACCTACAACTTCCGTGTCGATTTCGTCAATGCCCGATCCGGCAGGTTGACCTTCCCAACCGAGGGGCACGCGCCCAGCATCGCGACTGGGGACTGATGATCGATCGTGTAAGGCGCGCAATCCCGAAAGGCCGCCAAGGCACGCGGCGGGCTGGGGGCTGGGAAGACAATGCGGGCAAATCGTTCGCGTTATGGAAGCATGCGGCAAACAATCAGTGCACTAAACGGGGGCTCCATCGCGGTCGAGCATCTTTCTCTTCCGAACGCTAACGACGTGAAGCGGGTCAGTATCCCTGTGCTGCGGGTAGGCCGAGGGTCTGACAAGTCTCCTTGTTGCCGGGGAAGACCGCGGCCACGCCGCTGGGGAGAACACAGACAACCAGGGACGGAACGGGGTGGTCAGGGTTGAGGTGCGCTCGCTCGCTGGGTGTCATTTTCGCTCCCGCGCCGGGAGCCATGAGCCCGTCTTGCCAGATGAGCGTGCAGGCTGAGAGGGCGTTGGTGACCTGTGCGTGCGAGCCAATGGAACCGGCAGCGGCCACGGAGGTGCCACGGAAGTCATTGCCTCCAGCGAGGCTGTCGACTGCGTAGCAGCGGGCCAGATCGGTTTCGGTTACGGGAGCGGAGGTTAGATGGACGATGGTGGCTGCTGCGGCGGTGCCGGTCAGGGCGAGGCCTACAGCGATGCCGACTATCGCTACTTTGCGGCGCACGGTCCTTCGCCTCGGCCTGCTACGGGGGGCCAGAGCGTGAGGGGTCGCGAACGGGGGCACGGTCTGGCCCACTGGCAGTTCCTCGGCGCCAGCTTTCAGTACCCGAGTGAGCCGAGCTTCGAGATCTTCGCCGGGGTTGGTCACGGTCCTACCTCCTGTCGCAGTTGGGTGAGTGCTCGTGAAGCGAGGGACTTCACGGTCCCAGGCCGGCACCCGAGGAGATGGGCGATCTCCACCTCCGACCAGCCGCCCCAGTAACGGGCGACGATCACGACGCGCTGGCGATAGGGCAGGGTCCCGACAAGGTCGAAGAGATCAGCGTCGGCCGGCGTGAGAGCGCCGGATTCCCGGCTCAGGCGGACCGCCTTGAGCGCGCGCCGGCGCTCGTTGCGCTGCCACGCTCGGGCCTGGTTGACGATGGCTCGATGCACGAACCCTCTGGGGTTGTCGATCTGTCCGAATCCTCGGTAGAGCGACACGAAGGCTTCCTGTGCAAGGTCTTCGGCCACCGCCGACGTGCGGACAAGCAACCAGGCGAATCGGGCCGCCTGGGTGAACTCATGCTCGTAGAAGGCGACGAAGTCCGAGCCAGTGGCCCGAGGTGGAACGCTCCCCGGCACGATCGTTGCCCTGTCGCTCACAGTCATACGTATCCCGAGAGCCTCCTTCGGTTCCAAGCAATCCCGATTCGTTGTCCCGCTCGCCTGGGCGCGACCGCGCAGCCGCCGTCAAGCGCCCGGCCGCGCGCTGGGTGTAGGTCATTTTGAGCCCACCGCGCAAGCGACAGGTGGGACCGCGCTGCAGGCGCGCACCGATCATCAGTTCTGACTGTCGATAGAGCGCATGTCGGTCGTCTGTCTCTGCAGGCGTTGTGCTCCGGCACTTATGGGCCGCGATCACGCGAGGACCATCTTGCGGTGGGAAGGGGGGCCTGTCAATATTGAGCAGTTGCTCAATGTGAACGCTCAGAGGAGTCGAGATGGCGAAGTCGGGTCCGTCGAGCCGCTTGGTCGCCGAGGGAACGGGGAGATCGGCCGCCACCAAACGTTCGCTCGTGGCGGCGGCTATCGAGACCCTGAAAACAGAGGGTTTCGCTGGTGCGAGCGCCCGCGCGATCGCTGCCCGGGCCGGTTGCAACCAAGCGCTGATCTTCTACCACTTCGGATCGGTCGTCACCCTCCTGTTGGCGGCCCTCGACGAAGTCAGTGCCTCCCGGCTCGAGCGCTACAGCGCAGCGGTTGAACACGTCCGCTCACCGGCGGAACTCGTCGAAGTGGCTGCCGCGGTCTTCCGCGAGGACCTTGATGCCGGCTATGTGACGGTCCTCGTCGAGATGATTGCCGGCGCATCCTCGACATCGGGACTCGGAGCCGAGGTGGCGGCCCGCATCGCACCGTGGACCCAGTTCGCACGTCGGGCGATCGACGATGCCTTTGGCAACTCCGCTCTCGGTTCGGTCATCCCATCGAGTGAGGTCGCCCACGGCATTGTCGCCCTCTACCTCGGTTTGGAGTTGCTCACCCATCTCGACGGGGACCGGGCCCCGGCCTTGGCCCTGTTCGATCACGCCAAGCAGCTGGCCACCCTCGTCGAAGCACTTGGGGTTGGCGGGATGTCCGCCGCAGCAACTCCGACACAGGCGAGGAAGTGATCGTGCGCAGGACAACGGTCGTACGAGCGGACGGAGCGACCCGTGCCTTGCTCGGCGCGGCAGCGCTGTGGAGCGTCGGCCTTATCGTCGCCGCGATCCTCGCACCGGCTTACAGCTCCACGTCGGTCTCGTCGTCCTTCGAGCCCGGTGCCGCCGGGCATCCGACGGCCAACTTGGCGCAGGCCTACACACACACGTTGGCCACGCTGGTACAAGTCAACGGGCTCAAGGCGTTGGCGCCTGTCGGTCTGCCCCTCCTCGCCACTGTTGTGGTGTCGCTCACCTTGGGGCACCGCCGCAGGAAGGCCAAGTCTGGGGCGGGGCCGCTCGCGTGGACAGTGACCGCACTGGTGGCCGGTGCTGCGCTGCTCGGGATGCTCAGCATCGGGCCGTTCATCGTTCCCCCAGCCGTCCTGCTGGGGGTGACCTGTGGGAGGTCATCGGGTGGCCATGCTGGTCAACTACATCCGGCGACCGCGGACCTCGAGCAAGGAGTCCGGCACCTGAACCCGTCTTGAGTACAGAGTGTCAGCTCTGCACCGGCAACGACGTAGCAGCAGGGCCAGGCGAACAGTGCGGAACGAAGGGATTGTGCACCGCAGTGCATGTCACACGGCGCGGCGAGCCGTCTGGATCCCACGTCCACGCCGAGCGCCGAGTACGCGCTGCCGGCGACCGATCGCCCGCTGCCAGAGGTGCGCGTGGATCACCCTGCTCTGTCCGGACGCTGCGCCGGTCTAGCCAGGCGCGAGCGCGAAGTTGGTGC
>PMVZ01000146.1 GCA_003166375.1 Acidimicrobiaceae bacterium
GTTTTTCCTGGCGAAGTAGCTAATGTGCCGACATTACTGTATGCCGGCAGTACCGATCAAGATTCGACGGCGCGGGTCAGCTGTGCGCCCCCGACCTAACTATCAACGGCAGATGGACGGTGGGTAAGTGAGCAGGGCCGAGCCATTCGTCGTCATGGCCAAGCCCGTCGGGCCGGTCTGCAACCTCGACTGTGGTTACTGCTACTACCTGGGAAAGACGGGGCTTTTCCCCGCGGGCGAGCACTTCCGGATGCGCCCGGAAGTGCTCGAGGCCTATGTGTCCTCGTTCATCGCGGCGAGCCCGGGGCCGCTCGTGCACTTCGGCTGGCACGGTGGGGAGCCGACCCTGGCCGGCGTGGACTTCTACCGCCAGGTGGTGGAACTCCAGCGCCGGTACCTGCCGCCAGGTTGGCGCTGTGTCAACAACCTGCAGACGAACGGGACGCTGCTCGACGAGCGTTGGTGCAGCTTCTTGGCCGAGCACCATTTCGCCGTGGGGATCAGCATCGACGGTCCGGCACGCCTGCACGACGCCTATCGCGCCGACCGACTGGGCCGGCCTACACACGAACGGGCGATGCGAGGGCTCCGCCTGCTCCGTGCTGCGGGCATCGACCCCGACGTGCTCTGCACGCTGAACGCGCTGACGGCGGCTAACCCTACGGAGGTCTACCGGTTCTTCCTTGACCAGAACGTGCGGTGGGTGCAGTTCCTCCCAGTGGTGGAAAAGGTACCCGGCGGCGGCGTGTCGGAACGCTCCGTCACGCCCGAAGCGATGGGGGACTTCCTCTGCACGATCTTCGACGAGTGGGTCCGCCACGACATCGAACGCATCGGCGTGCAGAACTTCCTCGAGTGCTTTCTTGTCGCCACCGGCAAGCGGGCCAACCTCTGCGTGATGTCCAGGACCTGCGGGCGCGTTCTTGCCATGGAGCATGACGGGAGCGTCTACGCCTGCGACCACTTCGTCGATCCCGAGCATCGCCTGGGCGAGGTGACGCGCGAGGGGTTTGCGGCTCTCGTCGAGGCACCCGAGCAAATCGCCTTCGGCGAGGCCAAGCACGACGCCTTGCCGGCTTGTTGCCGGGGGTGCCCGGTGTGCTCTTTATGCAACGGTGGCTGCCCGAAGGACCGCTTTGCCACCACGCCCGACGGCGAGGACGGTCTCAACTACCTCTGTGCCGGCTACCGGCGCTTCTACAGCCATCTTCTGCCCTACCTCGAGCGCATGGCTGCCCTCAACCGCCAGGGGCGGCCGATCTTCGAGATCACAACGGAGCTCGAAGTGGCCGAGCGCGACGAGCGAGCGCGGTGGCGGGTGACCGGGCGCAACGATTCGTGCCCGTGCGGGAGCGGTCGGAAATACAAGAATTGCTGTCTGCAAACCCGACGGCGATGATCGCGCACCGACCGCTGCCTCTCGGGTTGTGCAAAACGGCGGGCACGGCGAGATCCTCGCGAGATCGTCGCGATGAGGTTTCGCGCCGGTCGCCACGTCGACTTGGCCCGTCGTCGCATCCGCAAGACGATGGCCCGATCCGTGATCGTGTCGGGCAAGTCGCCGCTCCCTGCCAGGGCCAGGCCGGAAAGACGGGGAAGAGCCGCACCGGGCTTCCCCCCGCTAGCCGGACACTTGGCTATGCGGCTTGCAGTTGCTGGCGATAGTAGTTGAGCTCCCCACTCGATCGGCGGGAGGTAACCGAGGCTCGAGTGCAGCCTGATGGCGTTGTAGCGCTTGATCCAAGCGGTGATCGCTGCCTTGGCTTGGTCTCGCGTGGCAAAGCGGTAGCGATGGACGAGCTCGCGTTTCAAGCTCGACCAGAACGCCTCGGCGACGGCGTTGTCGAAGCACGTAGCGACGCATCCTGCGGACTGGAGGATGCCCAGTCACCCCAATACACCGCTCTGTGATACTTCGCCCCAATCTTCGACCCGCGGATTCCGCTTTATGGGAGGCTCCCCCCTTCGACAACCAAACGCGTGCCATTCGGGGGGCATTTTTGGTGCAGGAAGCCCGCTTGCACTCAACATCGCTCTGCTGGGTGACCTCTGGTGCAAAGCCGACCGCATTGCGCTTGCTTCGAAAGGTCTGTCAAAGCGCTGTCATGTGCCCGTCGGCGCGCTATTTTCGGCTCCCTCACCCACACAACGAACGCCAAGCGCGGTCCAGAGACCGCGGGTCACGGGCGGAAGGCCTCGACCCCGTCGGTAGTGCCGACGACGATCTCGCCGTCGCCTGCCGCGGGAGTGACGAAGTGATCGACCGGCGCAAGCTCCTCGGTGACGAGCACCCTCCCCGTCGTCGGGTCCATGCCATAAAGGATGTTGGCAGGCCCACCGCCTTTATCGGCACCGGTGGAGATCGCCCAGACAAGGCCGCCGGCAACGATCGGCGGCCCGTTCGGGTTGCCCTGCGATGCCTCCCAGATGCGGCTGAAGGACGGGTGAGCGTCGGTCTTGACAGCGAGTGCGACCGTGCCGCTCGGGCAGGGGACGAAGACGAGGATCCTCGGCGCGCCGTGCACCGTCACGATCGCCGCCGCGTTGGCTCCGAAGACGTAGCCGGCATTTGGGCAGACGCTGCCTTGGAACAGAGGGTGGCCGATCCCCCCGAGCGACTTCGGGTTCAACAGGTAGCCCCAGCTCTCCTTGGCCCCGCTGTGGCCCTTGGCGTAGCCCGCCTTTCCTGACTGGAACAAGAGACCCTCGCCTGGGAGCAGAGTCGGCCCATCCGAGCCGAGGTCGAGGTCATGGTCGTTCAGATATGCCCAAGTCGCGGGTGCGAAGTAGCTCATCACCTTCAGCGAGGGCGAGAGCTTGATCACAGCGTCGCCGTAGTCGAACGACTGGCCAGGCCC
>PMVZ01000249.1:0-8195 GCA_003166375.1 Acidimicrobiaceae bacterium
ACGACCCCGCAACGACGGTGCTCGGCGTCAGCAAGTCCACTCCCTTCGGGTTGCCGGCGCAGATGGTCGACGAGGACTCGCTCATCACAGACCTCCAGGCCGGTGAGTTCGACGCCACGAGCGCCTATCTGACCCAGGCGATCCAGTACCACTTGCACTACATCACGCTGCCGCAGAGCTTGAACTTCGCGATCCCCGCCGATAACGCCAACTACGGGAAGGTCAGCATCAGGCTCACGGGCGGAACCGTCGACCAGGGCGACCTGATCACCTTGAACATCACCCTTGTGCTGCCTGCGAACGCCAAGAGCGCTCCGTCGGCGACCGACCAGGCCGCGGACGACGCCTTTGTCGCATGGATTGTCTCGGGAGCAGGGCGCGCCCAGCTGAAGAAGGGCGGCTACCCGCTCACTCCGGAGGTCTACATCGGTGCCACCAGCGCCGACACGGCGGCGGCCACGTTGCCCAGCGATGTGCTGAGCGCGTTCACCGCCTCGGGTGGTACAACCTCGTCCTGATGAGAACCACCACCCCGGCAGGCAGTTTGGCCGCGGCCGGGGTGGTACCGGGGTTCCCCACGGCCGGCCGCGTCGTCGCCCGAGGTTCGACGGCGCTGGCGCTGCTGGGCGCGCTCGTCATCTGGCTGGCGCTGCTCGGGCCCTTCGCCGTGCTGATCCAGCACCTCTCGTTCCATTCCATCCGGGCGGCCCTGGGGCCGCCCGGAGCCCTCGACCCGCTCTGGGTGTCGCTCGGAGCGAGCGCGATCGCCCTCGGCGCCATGGTGCTGCTGGGCACGCCGCTCGCCTACCTGCTCGCCCGCGGCCGCCTGCCGCTGGCACGCCTCGTCGAGCTCGGCATCCTCCTCCCGCTCATGATGCCGCCGCTCGTGATCGGGCTGCTGCTCATCTTCCTCATCGGCCCTGAGGGAACGCTGGGCACTCTCCTGGCCGACATCCACTTGACGGGGGTGAACACGTTCTTCGCACTCATCGTCGCCGAGTTCTACGAGGCTGCTCCCTTCTATGTGCTCGGCGCCCACGCGGCTTTCGCGTCGGTTGACCCCCGCATCGAACAGGACGCCACCTTGCTCGGTGACCGCCCGTTGCAAGCCTTCCGCCGTATCACCCTTCCCCTCGCTGCTCCCGGGCTGGCGACCGGCCTCGCGACCGCTTGGGCGCGCGCGATGGGCGCTTTCGGGGCCGTCGTCATCATCGCCTATTACCCCCGCGGGCTTCCGAACCAGATCTTCATAGCCTTCCAGGAGTTCAGCCTCTCCGGCGCGCTTCCCTTCGCGCTGCTGCTCGTAGTCGCGGCGCTCCCCCTCCCAGTGCTCGCCTATCTGTGGAGCGCGCGGACACGCTCGCGCGTCGCCGGGACCGAGGCACCGTGAACACCGCGCCCGCATCACTGCTCGAGGTCGACTTGGAGGTGGAGCGCAGACAGCTCACAGTCCAGGCCGGCTTCGGGCTCGAAGCCGGCGAACGTCTCGCGATCTTCGGCACCTCGGGGGCGGGCAAGACGACGATCCTCGAGTCGATCGCAGGCCTCACCCGCCTGAGCAGCGGCAAGGTCCGCATCGACGGCAAGCTCGTCGCCGGCAGGGCCAAAGGCGAGGCGGCACTGGAGCCTCGCGACAGGCAGGTCGCCCTCGTGCGCCAACCCACGACGCTGTTCCCCCACCTCACAGTCGAGCAGAACGTCGCGTACGGGATCCGCCGCTCCCCCACCCGAGGCCGTGTCGCGGAGCTGCTGGAACGCCTCGGGCTCACCGCTCTGGCCCGGGCGCGCGGCGCCGCTTTGTCCGGTGGCCAGCGTCAGCGCGTGGCGCTCGGGCGGGCGCTCGCGAGCCCGTTTCGCGTGCTGCTGCTCGACGAGCCCTTGTCGGCTGTCGACGTCGCGGCACGTGAGGCGCTACGCCTCCTCATGATCGAGACCTCCATCGAGCGCGACGCAGCAGGGATCCTCGTAACCCACGACCTCACCGAGGCGCAGGCCTTCGGCGATCAGCTCGGGATCATCGACGGCGGCAGGCTGCTGCAACTAGGTGGGGCGCACCAAGTGGTGCTCTCCCCCCTCAGTCGCCGCGTGGCGGAGCTGGTCGGCTATGGGGGCTTTGTCCCGGCGCCCTCGGCAGCAGACAGGTGGTTCGCGATCCACCCCGATCGGATCGTCCCCGGCGTTGCGCCAGAACGCGGCGTCGTCCTCACCGGGACCATCTTGTCAACGCGCCCATACGGGCCGCGATACGAATGCACGGTGGCCGAGCGTTCCGGAGAACAGTTCACCATCCATCTCGACCAGCCACCGGGCGCCGGCACTGAGTGCACCCTCACGGCACTCGACCCACCGGTCTTGGCGCCCTGATACGAATATGGGCTGATGACGACCGGCAACCACAGGGTCGACGAGCGCTTCCGACTTGCACGTCTCGCGCGGGGCTTGTCCCAGGGCGCGATGGCCGACATGGCCGGCGTGACGCGCCAGTCGATCTCGGGGATCGAGTCGGGCCGCTGGTCGCCCTCGCTCGAGGTCGCGCTCGCGCTCGCTGCAGCGCTCGGTACCAACGTCGAGGACCTATTCGGTGCGACACCGGAGCTCCCGGCCCTCGATGCACGGCTCGCCGCTCCCGCACTCGCATCAGCGCGCCTGTTGCTGTCGGAGATCGACGGTGCTCCGGTCGCGTTTCCTCTCGTCGGCGACTACGGCTTCGTTCCGGGCTTTCGGCCCGCCCTCGCCCACGCGACCAGCACGCAGGCCGAGGCTGCCGGATCGCTCATCGCCACCCAGCCAATTGCCACCTTGCGCCCGAGCGTCGCGGTCGCCGGTTGCGATCCTGCACTCGCCCTCTTGGCCGGGCCCCTCGAACGCCACCGACCGCCGACGGGCCTCGTGTGGTGGGCCTGCAACAACACGGCCGGGCACCGGCTGCTCGAGGCCGGCACGGTACACGCAGCAGCCGTCCACCGCCGTGCCTCAGAACAGCAGCGGCGCCCCGAAGAGCACGAGGTCGTCGGCTTCGCCGCCTGGCGCGAAGGCCTCGTCGTCTCTTCCGAGCACGCCGGATCTGTGCACTGCCTTGCGGACGCCCTCGAGCTCGGCCTTCGTCTCGTCAACCGCGAGCCGGGCTCGGAGGCCCGCAGGCTGCTCGACGAGGCACTCGGCGCGCTCGGCGCTGAGCCGACGACGCTCCCCGGCTATGGCACGGCCTGTGGCGCCCACCTGCTCGTGGCGTCCTCGATCGCGGCCGGCTTGGGCGACATCGGGGTCGCAAGCGAGCCGGCCGCTTTGGCGTACGGACTTGGTTTCCTGCCATGGCAGGAGGAGATCTGCGAGCTCCACATCCCGCGTTCGCTGCTCGGCACACAGGAGATCCGCGCCCTTCTGGACGTGCTCGCCGGCAGTGAGCTCCCCGCCCAGCTGGCGGCGATCGCCGGCTACGACACCGGCCCCTGCGGCAAGGTTTCCGAGGCGTAGCCTGCACGACATGGCTGCCAGGACAGACGATCGCGGGGCGTCGCAGGAGGCCGACCGCCCCAGCTCCGCCCGCCGCAGGGTCAACGTCGTCCCCCACACGCACTGGGACCGCGAGTGGTACGCGCCGTTCCGGACCTTCCAGCTCCGTCTCGTCGACCTCGTGGACAAGCTGCTCGTGCTCATGGAGTCCGACCCGTCGTATGCGCACTATCTGTTCGACGGCCAGATGGCGGCTGTGGACGACTACCTCGAGGCTCGTCCCGAGAACGAGGGCCGTCTTCGGCGCCTCGCGGCTTCGGGACGGATCACCTTCGGCCCCTGGTACGTCCTCATGGACGAATTCCTCGTCTCCGGTGAGACGATCGTGCGCAATTTGCAGCTCGGCCTCGAGCGCGCGGCCGCGTTCGGGGGCGCCATGGAGGTGGGCTACCTCCCCGACATGTTCGGCCACGTGGGCCAGATGCCCCAGCTGCTGAACGAGGCCGGCTTTGCCGATGCCGTCGTGTGGCGCGGCGTGCCGTCGGTCGTCGACAAGACCGCCTTTTGGTGGGCTTCGCCCGACGGCTCGACGGTGAGGGCCGAGTACCTTCCCGGCGGCTACTCGGCCGGTGCGTCCGTGGGCGACGACGCAAACGCACTCGTGCGGCGTATCGAAGCTTTCGCTCAGGAAAGCTCGGGCTTCCTGATCAGGCCTGACGCAGCGCTCTTGTTCCCCAACGGAGGGGATCATCAAGAGCCTCAGCCGTGGCTCGGCCGGGTCGTGGCGGAGGCCAACTCCATCCAGGACCGTTTCGAGATCGTGATCTCCTCGCTGCCCGAGGCACTCGCCGGGGCTCCTCGCTCCGGCCTGCCGAGCTGGCAGGGCGAGCTCCGTTCAGGTGCCCGGGCGAACGTGTTGATGGGCGTCGCGTCGAACCGTGTGGACGTCAAGCAGGCCGCCGCCCGCGCCGAGCGGGCCCTCGAGCGGCTCGCAGAACCGTTGGCGGCTCTGCTCCTCGCACCCGACCGGTACCCGGAGGTGATGCTCCGCATCGCTTGGCGCGAGCTGGTGCGGAACTCGGCTCACGACTCGATCTGTGCCTGCTCGCACGACGATGTCGCCGCCGCCGTGCTCCACCGCTACGNNCCCGCCTCGCCTCATCGTTGTCGCAGCCTTGCCACGTTGCCGTGAACCCGTCCTCCCGGCCTCGTTCGGGAGTCGTCGAGCTGATCGTCGGCGGGGAAGGACCGATCGAGGGCGCGCAGATCCTCGACGAGCGGTTCGGGCTCGCGGCCGACGTCGTGCTGACCACGACCGAGGTGCGCGGTGTCCTGTCCCAGTTCGGCGGACAGGACCAGCTGGGCGAGGGTGCCTACCTCGCCGGGGTCGAGGTCGAGGAGGACGACACGGGCATCGACGTCGTCGTCCGCGTCCGCCCGGAGCGCACGAACGAGTTGCAAGTCGAACAGATAAAGAACGACCTGCTCGCCCGGTTCGCTCTCCGGCCCGACGCTCAGGTCAGGGTGAAGCTCGACCAGGCGTCGTCCCGGCGAGTGCTGGCCCGCGTGGAGGACATCCCCAGCTTCGGCTGGAAGGCCTGGCAACCCCAGCCGCTGCGTGACCCGGTCGCCGCCACCGAAGGGGCCGACGGCCGGCTTGTGCTCGCCAACTCGCTCGTGGCGGTGACGCTCTCGCCTACCGACGGCACCTTTGACATAAATGGCGTGCCAGGTTTCAACCGCCTGATCGACTCCGGAGACTTCGGCGACACCTACAACTACTCACCCCCCGAGCACGACCTCGTCATCGACACACCGGTGTGGGCCAATTTGTCCCTGATCGAGTCCGGTCCCGTACGGGCCGTGGCCGTGGTCGAACGGATGTACCGCTGGCCCGAGAGGATCGACGAAGGCCGGCGCACGCGGACCGGCGAGCAAGAGGTCGTCGTCAGCTCCCTGATCGACGTCCGGGCCGGCGAGGCAACAGTCCGTGTCACGACGAGCTTCGACAACGTCTGCCGGGACCATCGGCTCAGGGCGTGGTTCCCGCTGCCCGAGCCGGCCGACCACTCGATCGCAGAGTGCGCCTTCGCTGTGGTGCAGCGTGGCCTCCTCGCCGAAGGCGGACCGAGCGAGCGGGCTCTCGCGACCTATCCCTCCCGACGCTTTGTGCGCGCCGGCGGGCTGACTGTCTGCCACGAAGGGCTGTGCGAGTACGAGCTCGTCGACCTGGCCGAGCCTGGCGAAGGGGGCGCTCTGGCGGCGCACGGCCTGGCGCTGACCTTGCTCAGGGCGACCGGCATGCTTTCCCGACTCACGATGCTCAACCGCCCTCTGCCGGCCGGGCCGGTCGACCATCTCGAAGGCCCGCAGCTGCAGGGGCCTCACACGATGCGATACGCGGTGGCCGTCGGCGTCGGCGTCGGGGACGGTTACCCACTCGCCGACGCCGCGTTCGGTGACCTGCCCGTCGTGGCAAGCCTGGGCGGAGGCCGGCTTCCGCTCGAGGCCT
This sequence comes from Acidimicrobiaceae bacterium, assembly GCA_003166375.1. GTDB lineage: Bacteria > Actinomycetota > Acidimicrobiia > Acidimicrobiales > Bog-793 > Fen-455. The sequence goes on from PMVZ01000249.1 coordinate 5,966, forward strand.
CGATGCTCTCGGTGACCGGTGCGGAGGTGAGCGCTGTCCGGCGNNGCGGACAGCTCGTCGACTTGCGCGGTCGCCATGTCGCCAGTTTCGAAGGGTCCTTCGAGCTCGGGCCGTACAGAATCGCAACGGTGAGGTTGTCCGACGGGCCTTAGACCCGCCCGGGCACAAGCCGTGCTCGTCCCTGTGAAGTCGTTTCGTGCCGCGAAGCTGCGACTCGCAACAGTGCTCGATGCACGCGGCCGCGAGGCGCTCGCCCGTGAGCTGGCTTCGCGGGTGATCGCTGCTGCCGCTCCCCTTCCGGTCCTGGTGGTGTGCGATGACGAGGATGTCGCAACGTGGGCGGTCGACCACGGCGCCCGCGTGGCCTGGACTCCGGGCCTCGGGCTGTCCCGGGCGGTCATGGCAGGTGTTGCCCAGCTCGCCGGCGAAGGCGTCGATCTCGCGTGCGTCGCCCATGCGGACCTTCCTCTCGCCGCCGGACTGGCGGCACTCGGCGTGCAAGGCTCGGTGACACTCGTGCCTGATCGGCGCCGCGACGGGACCAATGTGGCAGTGGTGCCAACCGGCGCGGGGTTCTGTTTTGCCTATGGAGCGGGGAGCTTCGAACGCCATCGCACAGAAGCGGCCCGGCTCGGCCTGCCTTGCCAGATCGTCTACGACCGCCGACTCGGCCTCGACATCGATCTACCTGAGGACTTGGCACTCCTCAACGTGACAACCTGAGCCCATGGAATCCAACTTGGCAGTCCCAAGCCGGGCGCTTGCTGTCGCCGCGCACCCTGACGACGTCGAATTCGGCTGCGGCGGCACGCTCGCCAAATGGGCGGCCAACGGCTGCGAGATCTTCCACCTCGTCTGTACCGACGGGTCCAAAGGGACCTGGGATCCTGCACACGACCCGGCCGAGCTCGTCGTCACGCGTCGCAAGGAACAGCGAGCTGCCTCAGTAGCGCTCGGAGGCAAGGGCGAGGTGATCTTTCTCGGTTGGCCCGACGGCGAGCTCGAGTCGGGCCTCCGCCAGCGTTTCGAGGTCGCAGCCTGCATTCGCAAGATCAGGCCCGAGGTCATCCTCGGTCATGACCCTTGGAAGCGGTACCGCCTGCATCCGGACCACCGCAATGCAGGCTTCCTCGTGACCGANNGCGGACGAGCCTGATCATCTCGAGGACGTGACGCACTTTGTCGAGGCGAAGCTCGCCGCCCTCTTGGAACACCGGAGCCAGTTGCGTTCGACGATGGGCATCGCCGAGGCGAATGCGGTCGAGGACGACGAACACCCCGAAGTCCTGGAGTTCAAACGCCGTGTCACGGACCGGCTCGCCGAGAACGGGCGTCAAGGTGGCTTTGCCGCGGCCGAAGCCTTCAAGCGCATCGACGATCTCTGAGGACGCCCGCAGGCTCTCCAACCGCGACAAGGCCTCGCGGCACGAACGCGCCGCGAGGCCTTGTCGATAACTGCCTTGTCAAAGGCCTTCGAAGTTCCTAACGAGCAGCCTTCTTGGCCGGGGCCTTCTTCGCCGGGGCCTTCTTCGCCGGTGCCTTCTTGGCCGGAGCCTTCACAACAGGCGCCTTCTTGACAAGCACAGCCTTCTTGACAAGCACAGCCTTCTTGACCGGCACAGCCTTCTTTGCCGGCACAGCCTTCTTGACCGGCACAGCCTTCTTTGCCGGAGCGGCCTTGGCAGCGGCCGCGGGCGCCGCAGGTACCGGCTTTTTCAACGCGCTGCGCGAGTTCAAGTCCGCCTTCAGCCCTGCACCTGCTGCAAAACCAATGCCCTTGGATGCCTTGATCTTCACGGGAGCTCCTGTCTGCGGGTTACGGCCACGGCGCGCGGCACGGTCACGGACCTTGAATGTTCCGAAGCCCGTGATCCGAACCGTCTCGTTGCGGCGAAGTGCCGACTTGACCACGTACTCGAACGCCTCCAAGCTCTTTTCGGCTTGATTCTTCGTCAGCCCTACGAGTTCACTGACCTCGCCGACGAGTTCTGTCCTGTTCAATTTCGCCTCCTGGCATATTGTCCGACCTCCAGCAATACAAGGTGATTTTCCCGCGGAAATCAAGCATTCTCGGAACGCGGGCGCTCTACCCCTTTATTCTACGGCCTGTTCCGGGCCGATGGCCAGAGTCGCCGTCATCGGAGAGAGCGACTTATGCGAGGAAATATAAGGGATTTCAGTCCGACATTACCGTTTGGAGGCTGTTGCGGGGCCCGCGAGCTGAGCGAGC
>PMVZ01000249.1:8246-53551 GCA_003166375.1 Acidimicrobiaceae bacterium
GGCCACCCGTTGATCCTCTAGCTTTGGCTCTCGCCACATCGCAGCTCTACGGCCATGGCATCTATCTAGGGTCCTCGCTCGGGGCTCGAAGCGCCCCTGTGTTCGCCCGCCCGCAGGACGGCGTGCTCTTGTTGGGACCACCACGTTCGGGAAAGACGGCTGCCGTCGTAGTTCCGAACGTTCTCGCGGCTTGCGGCCCGGTGATCGCAGCCTCCACCAAGGCCGACGTCCTTGCCTCGACCTGGGCGGCCCGGTCCCGTGTCGGCCCTGTACTGCTCTTCGACCCCAGCGGCTCGGTGCCTTGTCCGCCAGGAGTAGAACCGGTTGGCTGGTCGCCACTCGCTCTCGCAGGCACCTGGGACGGAGCGGTCCTCGTCGCCGAGTCCATGGTTCGGGCCGCGCGCCCAGGATCCGATCGAGGCGAAGCATCGCACTGGAGCGAACGAGCAGGGGCGCTCCTCGCCGCCGTCTTCCATGCAGGAGCGCTCGAGCAACGGCCGGTCCAAGACGTGCTTGCCGCCGTCAACCGCCACGATCCCGACGAGGCGCGGGCCTCGCTCGCGCGTCACGGTGCCGATCGGGCACTCGATCTCCTGGAGGGCATCGTCGCCACCGAAGGGCGGGAACAAAGCGGGATATGGTCCACGGCCTCAGGTGTGCTCGCCGGTTATCGGACCGATGCCGCTCTCGCCTCGGCACAAGGCCGGATGCTCGATGCGGCCGAGCTCGTGGGCAGCCGGACGACGCTGTATGTCTGCGCCGGCAGCGATCATCAAAGACTCGCCGCTCCTCTCGTCGCAGGACTGCTCCGCGAAGTGCGCTCGGCCGTCTATCACCGCTCGCTGACCGCGATCGTGGCGGGGTCCGCCGATGGCGGCGATGCCTGGACTCGAGCGGCTCGGGCACCTTCAGGGCCTCCCCTTCTTCTCGTGCTCGACGAATTGGCGAACATCGCGCCCCTCCACGACCTCCCGACGCTCGTTGCGGAGGGTGGCAGTCAAGGTGTCGTGACGCTGGCCTGCCTGCAGGACCTTGCTCAGGCCCGGGCGCGCTGGGACCGCGAGGCGGACGGGTTCCTGTCGTTGTTCGGGACAAAGATCGTGTTTCCGGGCATCGGCGACACTCGGACCCTCGAGGCCGTCTCTCTCCTCGCCGGCGAGCACGAGGTGCCCACGATCTCGGTCACCCGCGGGCCACGCCGCAACGGGCTGCGCGCCTTTGGGAAGGGCACGACCCGGACCGTGTCGATGCGCAAGGACCGCATCCTTCCTGTCGACGCCATCGCCCGGGGGCATCCTGGATGCGTGCTCGGCGTCGAGGGCGCCGAGCCTGGTTTCCTTCAGATGACGCCGTGGTACTCGAGCTCACCGTGGCGCGAAGCGGTCACCGACGGCCGAGCGCGCGCTCTGAAGCGGCACGGTGTGGTCATGTCCCCTGCCCCGGTCCGGGCGGTCACGGCAGGTCGCGACCGGACAGTCGGCTTGCACTGATCAGTCCGCACTGCGTTCCCACTCGCCGCAGGACCAGAGCAGGTCACGCGACGCGAGCCGGGAGGCGTGATGCCCCTCAGCGAGCCCGGCCCGGCGCCTCCGGCGTGCGGCGACCCACCGCCGGCACCGGCCGTTCGATCGTGCGGACGGCGTTGCGAAGCTTGAGCCTCGTCTCTGCCACGTCGCCGGCGGCAGCAAGCCCGAGGGATCGCAGCGTGGTTCGATCGCCGACGGCGTGCTCTTGGTCGTCGATCGACCAGCGGCGGCGGAAGGCCTCGATCGCCGTCGCTCCGTCGCGCCATGCCGAGCGATCCGAACCGCTCGACCGAGTCGCCCCGAGCTCGGAGACGAGGTATCGCGGCCGGGCAACCTCTGCTGCTCGGCCGAGCCGCTCGGCCACTGAGCACTGTGGCGAGACGATCGCGACATGGACACATTCTCCGGGCGCGAGATCCGTGACACCGTTCGGCAGCGAGCCCAGCACAACGAGCTGGCCACACGGGTCTGAGCCTGTACGCCACCCCGCCAGCCGGCTCGCCAGCCGGCGCGCCTCGACTACCTCGTCGGGTGAGCCACCGGCGTCGCGGACCGAGGCACGCAACGAGGCGACGACCGCGTCGTCGCTCGCGACGACAAGCGGCCGTTGCCCCGACGCTCGGCCCCGCTGCCATGTCGTCAGCAGTGCTTCGCGCGCGGCGGGGCCGTCAGCGACGACGAGGACCTCGCGACCAGCAAAACAATGGCTTTCCGGCGCAACCAGCCCGCGCCCAGGGACGCTTGGCACATCAGAGCTAGCACCGGGCGCGAACAAAGCGAGGTCGGGCGCAAGGACCGCGGCCGTGCCGAATCGGGCGTCGAGCCCCGCCGATGGGGCGAACAGGATCACCCGGCCTCCTCCGGCCAACGACGACCCGACGACCGACGAGAGCTCCCATGGCCCCATGCGTTGCGCCTCGGCCACTACGACGACGCCGGTCCTGGCGCAACCCGGCGGCACGTCGGCGACCGCCGCCGTCTCGATGCCGGTGACCGACTCGAACGAGGCCGCGGCCTGGCGTCCGGGCGCGACCGCGACGACAGGCGCGCACGGGCTGGACGAGAGCCCGCCGATCGCGTCGAGCGCCGGAAGCCTCCGACCGGGGCGATAGGCGAGGAGCTCAACTGTCTCCGGGTGGTCGCGTACGAGCCTCGTGAGACTTTCGTGGATCTCGAGAACCGCAGGAGTCGTGTACACCGGCTCGACGACACCTCCCGGGATCCCCCGTCCAGAGGTGTTCTTGAGGACCCGGCCGAACGGGCGGGAGGTCGTCGGGACCGGGATGACGCGTCCCTCGGCCAGGAGCGCTCCCACGTCGCGCTCGACCTCGGTGACCGGTGCACCAGACGGCAAGGACGCACAGCGCGCCCGAATGAGATCGCCTCGCCGGCACGTGCCGTCCCGGGCGGCAACGCCCTGCTCGCCGAGCGCTCGCTCGGCCCAGCGGTCCTCGAGGCGGGCGTCGGACTCACCCCTGGCGACCGGTTCGGGCCCGGTGGCACGCGACCGCCGGACGACGGCGCCAAGCCGGGCGTCGGACACACCGAGCCGGTACGAGCGCTCGCGCCAGCCCACCACGAGGTCGTCGTAGGGGGTCCCCAGATCCTTGTCCGGCCTAGTCCTCACCGAAGCGATGCGTGCAGCTCGCGGACCGGACTGACCCGCTTGGGCGAGGGCGGTCTCGATCTCGGCCGAGCGGCGGGAGAAGGCTCGCCTCACGCCCGGGTCGATTCCGGCGAGGTCGGCCCAAGCACCTTGGAGCTCGCGCCACGAGACACCCAGGCGGCCCGTGAGCTCGGAGCGCAACTGCGTCTCGTAGAGGTCCCGGGCCGTGCCCAGCTCGAGGAACAGCCCACGCGCGTCGAGTGCCGACCAGCGACCGTCCGGTCCCGGTGCCAGGTTCGCGACGAGCACGTGGCTGTGAAGGTGGGGGTCGGGCGCGCGGCTGATTCTGTGGAGAAACGCCGCGGCCACAAAGCCGCCGGCCGGGATCGAGGACGCTGCTTCGCCGCGTGCCAGGCGGCGCCGGACGCGGGCGCCACAGCGCTCCAGATACCCGAGCGCGGCCGCTGCGGCTTCCTCGTGGCCAGCGCGTACCTGCGTTCGCACGTCCTCGGGACCTAGCGCATGCAGCACGCTCACCGACTTCGGGGTCGAGTACGTGCAGTCATAGGCGGCCACGCGAACCCTGTCGTGATGCGCAGAGAGCACCTCGCCCGTGACCGGGTCGACGCCGGTGAGCAGCACACGCAATCCGGGGCCGTCCACCGTCCCGGCGAGGCCGAGCGCCGCAGCCGCCTGCCCGAGCCAACGCCCTTCGGGCTCGGCGAGGACACCGGCTTCCTCCCGGCCGGAGGCCACGGTCGCCAAGTAGTAGTCCTCCCTGCCGCGAGCCAGCTTGGCGACGCTCAGCACCCGCCCTGATTACGCGCAGGGCTGACCGCACGACCTACCGAATGGGGGCGCGACTACTGCTGGTTGTAGCGCGCCAAGGCCCGCCGGGCAGCCCTCGCCCCCGCGTCGACAAGGGCCGGCGGGTCGATCACCTCGGCCTCGGGCCCGAGCAGCAGGAGCAGGCGGCCGAACCAGCCCTCCGCGTCGCTGACCGGGATGGTCGCCATGAGACGGCCTTCCCCGATCTCCTCGAGGCCGTCGGTGACGAGCCCTTCCACGGCAAAACGCGCCTCGGACGGCAACACGATCGTCGCCACCACCGCCTCGGACGCGCCGAGGAAGGCCTCGGGCCGTGACAGCGCCTCACGCTCGGGCTCCGAGAGCGAACCGACATTCTCTGCACGCCGCCCGGTCGGCCGTACGGCCTGCACGCGATCGACCTGGAAGCGCCGCAGGCCATTCGCCCTGTGGCACCACCCGTCGAGATACCACTTGCCTTCTCGGACAACGACCTGGTACGGGTCGACGAGGCGGGTCGAAGGCTCTGTCGCGGACGCGCCGAAGTAGTCGATCTCGACCTGCTCACCGGAGGCGACCGCCGCCCGAAGCGGGCCCAGCGATGGCGACGAGTCGACTTCCACGGCGAGACGTGACGATCCGAGCACTGCCTCGAGCTTGGCGAGCGCGCTGGCAAGGTCCCCCTCGTCGTCTGCCCCTGGCACGGCGAGCAGCGCTCGGGCGGCCACGGCGAGGGCGAAGCCCTCCTCGGGCGTGAACCGGCGGGGATGCGCCAGCTCCCGCAGGCCCTCGGCTACAACCCGGTCCTCGTCGATCAACAGGTCGATCAGCTGGTCGGGCGTGTACGGCGGCACCCCGCAACATGCTGCCAGCTCGAGGTCGTGGAGGAGCTCGGTCGAGCTGACCGAGAAACGGGCAGCCAGATCCGTAAGCCGCGCCTCGCCCACTCTCGCGAGGTACACCAGAATTGCAAGCAGCCGGTTCAGCCGGTCGCCGGCCGTCGCCTGCGGCGTGGGCAGCGTTCGCTTCGGGGCCGGAGCGTGACCATCCAAGATGCCGGCCTCAAGCTGGGTCGTCGCATCCGTCGGGACCGACCGTGTCCCAGGCGAAGAATGGCGGATGCTCGCCGGGTCCGTTGCTCGCCGCGGGCGTGCCACCAGATCTTCGAGCCGCCGGACGACCACCGCACGCAGGTCCGGGGGGGCCAGCACCTCGGCGGTGTCGCCGAGACCGATGACCCAGTCGACAAACCTGCTCTGTTCAGGGGTGACAATCCGCAGGCGCGCGGCGCCGGACGGCTCCCAGGCCTGCAACGAACCGGCGCCGAGCGTGCCAACCACGCTCCGGGCGAGCCGCGCGTCGACGACCATCGTCACTTCCACCGGGGCGGGCTCACAACCCTCGGCCTCCTCGCCACGTGGACCGGCTGGCCTGGATCCGAGTTGCCAAGGGAGGAAGCGCACGGCTTCGGGCAAGTCGAATCCCGCCGGCAGCTCGAAGGCCTCTAACTCCCCGAGTACCGGCGCGTCCTCGAAGCGGTCGACCCTGAACCTACGGAGCGCTTCGTCGGGCGCGGTCCTGTCGCGTCCGACGAGGTACCAGGCCGTGAACTTGAACGTGAGCCCATACGGCTCTACTTCGCGGCGCCGGCCCCGGTAGCCGAAGCGCACGATCGCCCGGTCGCGCACGGCTTGGTGGAGAGGACCGAGAGCGGGCAGCGACGGCAGGACGGCAATCGGAGGGAGCCCCGGTTCGGGGACTTCTCCCGTCGCGCCGAGCTTGGCCACCGCGTCTCGGCCTGCGGCGCCGCCGAGTTGCACCGCGGCGACAGCGAAGCTCAGAGCCTGCTCCTCATCCGGGTCGAGGCGAAGCTCGGGAAGGTAGTAGTCCTCCGGGTGAATGCGGTATCCGAGCTGATCCTCGCCTGCCAAAGTCTCGACGCTGATCGGGATCCCGAGCGCACGAAGCGCTCGCTTGTCGCGTTCGAAGGCTTGGCGGCTTGCCTCCTTGCCTTGGGGGTAGCCCACCACCGTCGAGGCGATCTCGCGCAAGGAAAGTGGGCGTGACGCCTCGAGGAGCACCAGGACCAGGTTCGTCATCCGTTCGAGCCGGTCGGCTCTTGCTGCGGTCGCCACCTGTTGCATGGTAGGCCGAGACAACGAAAGGACCTACCTCCCTACCTCCCGTTCCGCGGTCCGGGTCGCGACAATCCCGGCGGTGAAGCGCTCGAGGGCGTGCACGAAATGCACGGTCCTCGGCGACCAGAAGTTGTCGAAGGCATGCTGGGTGAGCGGCAGCTCTACATACGCGACCGGCTGGGTGCTGCGGGCCCGCAACACAGCAACGAACGCGCGGGCACTCTGGACGGGGACGAGGACGTCGTTGCGGCCGTGGACAACGAGGAACGGGGGCGCTGACTCATTCACCCTCGAGATCGGCGATGCCGCCTCGAATGCCTCGGCAGCGCCCTGCTCGAACACTCGCCTTTCCAAGATCGGCGTGAGGTTGGCGTTCCCGATCTTCTCGGGGTCCACGAAGTCGTAGACGCCGTAGAGCGGGATGCACGCCGCAACTGTGGTGTCCTCGTCTTCGAATCCGGGCTGCCAGGCCGGGTCGTTGGCTGTGAGCGCCACGAGGGCGGCGAGATGGCCGCCGGCCGACCCGCCCGACAAGAACACGAGACGGGGATCGCCTCCGTACTCGGCGACGTGCTTCTTCACCCACGCGAGCGCCAGCTTGCAGTCGAGGACATGGCGTGGCCACCTCGCCGTCGGGCTCAGAGCGTAGTTGGCGGTAACGCACACAAAGCCCTTCCCGGCGAGATGCTCGAGCATCGGGATGCCCTGCTCGCGCTTGTCCCCCATCACCCAGGCACCGCCGTGGAAGTACAAGAGCACCGGCGCTGCTACAGCCCTTTCAGGTCCGGCTTTGCGATAGATGTCGAGGCGATGGGCGTGACTTCCGTCGTCGGCATACGCGATGTTGCGAAGCCGTTCGACGCCTCTCGGCCGGATCGGCACAGCTACAACGACGCGGCGGGAGTGTTGCAGGCCCCAGCTCCACCGCTGTGCGACCTGGCCCGCCTCGGCAAGCGCCGACTCGAAGCACCGACGCGATCGCAGACCGGAGGCGAACTGTGCCACGAGCCCCCCGCACGCCATTGCTGCCAGCGCAAGGCCCACCCAGCCCGGCCAGCTCCCCAATCCACCCTCCAAACCACAACCGATCATCGCGCCGACAACGCCGGCGACGACGTGCAGTGGTGCCTCGCCGACGATCCAGCTCGGCACGAAAGAAAAGCTCGAACCCACCGGTCCGCGCAGCGGCAGAAGGGAGGTCAGCGAGAGCACGAGCGCCACCACGCCGACCGCGAAGCACGCCCAATTCACCCTGGCATGTTATCTGCGAGCACAGTAGGGACTTTCGGCCCTAGGGTTCATGACGAGCCGCAGACAAGATGCGATGGGAACGTGACGGTCGTGAGTCACCTGTCAGTTGAGGGGGGAACGAATTTGCTCGCAGCGCTCGTGCATCTAGGTGGGACAGGCAAGTACATCAGCTGGGGAGTCGTCCAGATCTCGCTCTCGAACCTGATCATCATCGCTGTGATGATCGTCATGCTCGTGGCCGCGATCGCGCTGCCGTTCCCCAAGCATGAAGCGAGGCGGAAATGAGCACACCCTCGGTCGAGACTTTCGCCACCGTCGCTCAGAAGGGGACCTGGACCGGCAAGTTCCGCGAGAAGGCGGTCGAGGCGTTCCCACCGGACCGCTTGCTGCCGGACCGCCAACCCGCCTACGTCTCCTCGTGGGCCTACGTCTTCGGAGCCTTGTCCATCGGGGCGTTCATCGTCGTGCTGTTGTCCGGAGCCGTGCTCGCCGTCGAAGGCCCGGCATGGTGGCACAAGTCCAATGTCGGGTTGTTCGTGAACTCGCTGCACATGTGGAGCACCGAGTTCTTCTTCATGTTCATGGTCGTGCACCTCTGGGTCAAATTCTTCATGGCGGCGTGGCGCGGCCGGCGCAAGGCGACCTGGATCACCGGCGTGATCGCGTTCGCAGTCTCCATCGGGGCGGCGTTCACCGGTTATCTCTCCCAGCAGAACTTCGACTCGGAATGGATCGGCACCCAGGCGAAGGACGGCATCAACTCGACGGGCGCCGGTGCCTTCTGGAACGTTCTCAACTTCGGCCAGATGCTGATGTGGCACATCGTGCTGCTCCCGCTGGTCGTGGCGCTCGTGATCGGGCTCCACGTCCTGTTGGTCAGGCGCCGAGGCGTCGTCCCACCTTTCGCTCCGACCGAAGCTCAGCTCGCAAAGGCCGGGGTCTCCCTGACCACAACTGTCACGGCCGCGGCATCCCTGCCGCTGGTGCAAGAACCGGTGGAACCTCTGCCAACCGAACAGCCCACGCCACAAGAGCCAGCGACCACGCCTGGCCTGCAGGAGCCGACGGCGCAACCATCTCCTCTGCAGGAGCCACCGCCAGGGCTGCCGCAGGAGCCGTTGTGGAACCTGCCGGAGGACCCGTCATGAGCGCGACCAGTGCTTCCGACAACCCTCGCACCCACAGGTCTCGCCGCTTCAGGCCGGACCGTGACGTCGTCGAGTGGCAGGGTGCCTACAGGCGCTACGACGTGGTCAAGGAGGTCTTCGTCTCCTTCCTTGTCGTGCTTGTCTTGGTGGTCGTCTGTGCCGTCGTGTTCTCGTCGCCCGACGAGCACCCGGTGACCGTGAAATCGTGGTCGAACGCTGCCCCAGTGGACTTCGCCCAGACTGCGATGACCGAGCTCGACGGAACCAGCGGCGTTGCGACCTACGGGCCGCCGTACACGCACACAGCGGGTGCAGGACAAATGCTCGGCCCGATCTCGATCGAGCGGACTGCCGGAGTCAGGATCCCTATCAACACAGCCCAAGACTTCGTGTTGAAGCCGCTTGCGACACTGCCGGACCGCCCAGCTCTCGACGTTGCTCTCGCCGAGTACCGAGACGCTTCGGCTGCGCAACGGGCAAGTTGGGATGCCGCCTACGAGAACGTGGTCGCCCACGCGACTTTCTCCAATGGCCAGCTTGTAGTGAAGGGCGGCCCTTACGGCCCGGTGGGAGTCCTGATCGGCAACCTCGAGTCGATGGCGCGCAGCGGAGCCCTTGACGGGGCGCTTCTCGCCTCGCCCCAGCTGTACGCGACCAACTACGCCAATCCGTTGCTGTTCATCGCGGACGGCACATATCTGGCAGATCAGGCAGGCCTGCGTCATCTCCAGGGAGATCAATGGGGCATGATGAACGAGACCGGGAACTTCCCCGGCCAGGCGTGGCTGTGGCTCTACACCTTGTGGTACCAGGTCCCTCCGATGAAAACCTCGTCCAACGGAGACGTCGAGGTGTGGGCGATCATGATGGTGCTCACGGTGCTGCTGGCGCTGTTGCCGTTCATCCCCGGATTGAGGTCCATACCGCGGCGGCTGGGCGTGTATCGCCTCATCTGGCGCGATCACTACCGCTCGCTAGGTCCCGACATCCTTTCGCAGATGCCTCCCGGTCGTCAGTCGCACCGCCGTTAAGGTCGAAGGGGACCAGCGGAGGGCTCAGATGGCTTTACGAGTGTTCTTGGTAGACGATCACGAGATCGTCCGAAGCGGCTTGCGGAGAATGCTCGAAGCCGACGGCGACATCGAGGTCGTCGGTGAGGCCGGAACCGCTGCAGAGGCGACCACACGAGGCATCGCGCTCGGTCCCGATGTGGCGGTGCTCGACGTCCGGCTCCCGGACGGCGACGGAATCGAGGTCTGCCGTGAATTGCGCTCGCGATTGCCTGGAGTCCAGTGCCTGATGTTGACGTCGTTTGCCGACGACGAGGCCCTCTTTGCCGCCATCATGGCCGGAGCGTCCGGGTACGTGCTCAAGCAGATCCGAGGCAATGACCTGTTGGACGCCGTGCGTCGAGTCGGGCGAGGCGAGTCCCTCATCGACCCGTCGATGACAAAGCGTGTCTTCGACCGCCTCCGGGATGGGCCCAGTCGCGACGAACGCCTCGAGCGGCTCTCGGATCAAGAACGGCGTGTTCTCGACCTCGTCGCCGAGGGTCTGACGAACCGGCAGATCGCCGACCGCCTCTACCTGGCGGAGAAGACGGTCAAGAACTATGTCTCGAGCATGCTCTCCAAGCTCGGGATGGACCGGCGCAGCGAGGCTGCCGCCTACGCCGCCAGGCTGTCGGAACGCCAGAGCGCCAGGGAAGCAGCCAGGCGAGCCGACGGTGGCGGCTTCGGGTCGGGCTCCTGAAGGTCGATGAACCAAGCCAGATGACCGAGCATTCGCATCAAATTCCGAAGCCGGCTTCGCTCACTATCCTCTGCGCTTCCTCAGGGCCGCCCAGCGAGACTCTTGCGACCCGTTTCCGCCCGTAGAGGAACAACACGATCTCCTGGGCACCACCGCTGAGCACCGCACCTGGTTCCCCCCGGCGAGCGACGATCCGCCCTCCGTCGGGCCGCTCGAGCTCGAGCCCGACACCTTGGACCTTGCGGGTCAGTGCCCGGGACATCCGACCGAGAGCGGCCCAGAGGGCTGCGTCGAGTTGCGGGTCGTTTCTCGGCTCGGAACCGGGTGCCGCTCGGCGCACGTCTTCGGTGTGCACGAAGAGCTCGGCGGTATTCGCGAGATCGTCGAGCGGCCGCCACAACAGAGGAGGCCCGGATCGCACCTTGGCCACGAGGCCCGCATAGCCATGGCGCGACAACGCGAACGCCATCGATCCGGCAGTGAGCTTGGCAAAGGGTCCGCCGAGCAGGATACCGGGCATTGCAAGCGGGCGGCGCTCGCGCACGAACAGGTGAGCCGCGAGATCACGCGTGAGCCAGCCCTCGCAAAGTGTCGGCGCGTCTTCCCCGAACTCGGTCAGCACGTCACAAAGACAAGCCCTCTCTGAGCGAGCGGGGTGAGGTGCATGCACCATGGCCTCCTTCGGAGTCGCGCCCTGTGACGGTAGCGCGAGCCACCAGGCCTCGGGCCTCAGTGCGGCTTCGCGTCGTTGCGCCCGGCCGCCGCCGCCTCGTGCTGCAGCAACCAGTCCTTCATCCAAAGGCCACCGCCGTAGCCGACGAGGCTTCCATTCGAGCCGATGACGCGGTGGCAAGGGAGCACTATCGCCAGCGGGTTCTTGTTGTTCGCCATGCCGACCGCCCTGCTCGCCCTCGGGTTGCCGATCCGGGCCGCCACGGACCCGTAGCTCTCGGTCTTCGCGAACGGAATGTCCGCCAGCGCCCGCCAGACCTGAAGTTGGAAGGCCGTCCCTGTCAACACGAGCGGGAGGTCGAAGCGTGTCAGGTTACCGGCAAAATACGCATCGAGCTGCTCAACGGCCTTGGCTAGCGGGACGCAGGCCGGCGTCGAGGCCGCAGTCGCATCGCGAGCGGCGAACGAGCCGGGGAGGTGAAGCTCGCGAAGGCCTGAGTCGTCGGCGACGAGAAGCATCTCGCCAATTGGCGCCTCGTAAGTGGTCCAGTAGATGGGTTGTCCGGTGCCTCCGGTGCCGGCAGCAGTTGCCTGCATGGCCCTGATTGTCATGCCGCGTTCTCCTTTCTCGCCGTCCGGCGGCGGTCGCCCGTGTCCCGTCCGGAGCTCATCGGAGTGGACCACAAGTACTGCAGCGCATACGAGCGCCACGGCCGCCACGCCTCGGCCATCGATGCGGCGCTCAGCGCGTCACCCGGAAGCCCACGTGCCTCGAGGGCCCGCCGGACCCCGAGATCGCTCGGCAGGAACGCGTCGGGATCACCGAGCGCGCGGAGCCGGATGTAGGCCACGGTCCACGGCCCAATGCCGTCAATGGCGAGCAGCCGCTCGGCGACCGCGTCCCGGTCGGCACCGGCGTCGAGGACCACGTCTCCCGAAGCGAGGGCCGACGCGAGCACGATGACAGCTCTCGCCCGGCCGGCCGGCATCGGCAGCTGCTCCGGCGCGAGCGCTGCGATCACTTCTGCGCTCGGGAACAAGCACGTGAGCGAGCCATGAGCGTCCGCCAGCTTGCACCCGTGCTCGGCCGCAAGACGGCCTGCGACCGTACGGGCGCCGGCCACGCTCACCTGCTGGCCGAGGACCGCCCTGAACGCCAGCTCATCGCCATCGACGTGCCCTGGCGTCCTGAGGCCCGGCATCGCCATGACCGACGGGCCGAGGACCGGATCGGCCCCGAGTGCCTCGACGACCGCGACCGGATCGGCATCGAGATCGAACAGCCGGCGGAGCCGGCGGACGGCCGCCGTGAGGTCGCGGACGTCGTCGAGGGCGAGCAGGCACTGCAGATAGCCATGAGCACCGGCATCGACCCTGACCTCGGCTACGGCGGACCCGTTCGGCAGGGAGAGCGTCCGGCGGTAATGCTCAGCGTCACCCTCCTCGACTCCCGGGATCGCCCGCGCGGCGAGGAACCCGAAGAGCTGTGCCGGCTGGAGTGGGGGCCGGTACGCGAGCCTGAGGGCGATGACGCCGGGCGCGGCCCACGAAGCTCCACGCGCCCCACGCCGGGCGGCCGAGCGGGCCCTCAGCGCCATCGGCGCGAGGGCGAAGACCTCCTGGATCGTCTCGTTGAATTGGCGCACACTCGAAAAACCGGCCGCGAAGGCGATCTCGGCGGCACGGAGATCTGTCGTCTCGAGCAGGATCCGTGCCGTTTGAGCACGCTGAGCCCGGGCGAGGGCCAACGGGCCCGCACCCACCTCCGCGATGAGCAACCTGCTGAGATGCCTTTCGCTGTAGCCGAGCCGACGAGCCAGTCCCGGCACGCCGGCTCGGTCCACGACACCATCGGCGATGAGACGCATCGCGCGTCCCACGACATCGGCACGACGGTCCCAATCGGGTGAACCTGGGGTCGCGTCCGGCACACATCGCTTGCACGCGCGAAAGCCCGCCCGCTGCGCTGCTGCGGCGGTCGGGAAGAAGCGCACCCGCGTCGGTCGGGCCGGCGGTGACGCGCAGCTCGGCCGGCAGTAGATCCCCGTCGAGGTGACAGCCACGAAGAACCACCCGTCGAATCGGGCGTCGCGGCTCCGCACCGCCAAGTACCGGGCGTCATCGTCGAGCGGCGCCGAGATCGCCGCCCTCGTCGGTTTGTCCCCGATCGTCGTGCCCCCCATGCCCCAAGTCTGTCAGGCACCGAGCCCTGAGTCTGGCGGAAATCGGACAGGGGCATCGACATCGCGCCCGCGGGCTGCTGCCCGAACCCGGTTTCGAAGGCACGGTTCCCAGATGACGCGGTCCTAGCTGCAACTTCTTGCCACATTCGGGACCGCGAGCTGTCGAAGGCTTCGCGACGACATAGGTCCCGGGCGCGCTTTGCAACGCGGCCCCAGGACCGGTGACACGTACCCGTTCGCCGCTCGCTATTGCACTGGACCAGGGCACCGCATATTTTGGAACACAGGCCATTGCGAGGCGACCCACTTGCCTCCAACCCAGCCCAGCGTGAACAGGGTGAACAGGAGGGTGATTTACCAGCCTTTTCTCTTCACCGCAGGAGAAGTCCTGTTAGTGTTCCATGCGGGACCATCTTGCAGTATTCGCGCTATGGGGGCGAGAGCAACAGATTCGAACACTAATAGGGCCGGGTGTCTTCGTACCGGACACGGTCGCCCGTAATCCTTGCGATAAGTCTGGCACCGAAAGGGAGTTCGGATGAATGGAGCATGCTTCAGCGTCGGACAGACCCTCGACGAAGCCAGCAAGCCAGAAGGCCCACCCGTGCTCAATAGGCATTGTCTCGAGGCACTGCTTGAAGGCTCCAACGAGCAATTTGCCATCCTCGATCTCGAGGGTGTGATCAAGTTCACCGGCGGTGCCATGGACGCCCGTTTCGCTGATTGGAACGACGGTATGGTCGGCAGGAACGCCGCCGAGTTCCTGCAGCCGCGCAACCTCGAACGTGGTCGGGCGTTTCTCGCACGGTGCCTTTCAACGAAGGGGATTACGCCACCGGAGGACTTCTGGCTCGAGCGCCCAGACGGCTCCGGGATCTGCCTACATCTGGTACTCAACAATCTTCTCGACGACCCGGCGATCGCCGGGATCGTCCTCACCGGCCGAAGGATCACCGAGCAGGTGAATCTCGAGCGAACCCGGGCCTACGCGAGTGCCGCCAACTCCGTGCTCGTGAATGCCAACGACGAGACGGACCTGCTCAATCGGCTCTGCGAGGTCGTGGTGGAGGACAGCAGCTATCACCTCGCCTGGGTTGGCTTCACCGACCCCAGCCGACCCCTTGGCGTTCGCCTGGTCGCCAGTGGCGGCAACTCTTCTGCCTACATCGAGGCGCTCGAGGTTCTGGCGGGAAACAACACCTATCCTGGCCCGTTCGCCTACGCCATCGAGACGCGCGAGCCCTTCGTCATCCAGGACCTGGCCGCGATGCCGGAAGTCTTGACCTGGCAGAGCCTTGCGCTGGACCACGGTTATCGAGCGCTTCTCGCGCTGCCGCTGTTCTTGAACAAGACGGACTACGGCGTCCTCGCCGTCTACTCCGAGCGGCCCCACGTCTTTACGCCCGATACGGTTCGCGTGCTCATCGATCTCGCGAAGGACATCGCCTACGGCATCGACTCACTCCGGAGCCGCAAGGAACGCGCAATCCTCCAGGCACGCTTCGACGGAAGTATTTCCGCGGCCGTACAGGCGGTCGTCATGGCCTCAGAGTTGCGCGACCCGTACACGGCGGGCCATCAACGCCAGGTTGCCCATCTCGCCGGCGCCATCGCCGTCGAGATGGGGATCGACCCCGAGGTGATCGCAGGCATCCGCGTCGGGGCGAGCATTCACGACGTCGGCAAGCTGATCGTGCCCGCCGAGATCCTCTCCAAGCCCGGCCCGCTCAAGGAGGCCGAGATGAATCTGGTCAAACTGCACCCCCAGGCCGGTTGCGACATCGTTTCCGGGATCGAGTTCCCGTGGCCCGTCCCCGAAATGCTGCTCCAGCACCACGAGCGGCTCGACGGCTCCGGGTACCCCCACGGGCTTCGCGGCGATGCGATCGTGATCGACGCGCGCATCATCGCGGTAGCAGACATCGTGGAGGCGATGTCCTCCGATCGTCCATACCGTCCGGCACTCGGGATCGAGGCTGCCCTCGCAACGGTCCGAGAGGGCCGCAACACTCTGTTCGACCCCGCTGTGGTCGAGGCGTGCTGCCTCTTGTTCGACGAGAAAGGCTTCAGTTTCAGCAGGCATGAAAGTGCGCGTCAGGCCTAGAGCCCGCAGGCACCCGGCCTTGCACCGGCGAGAACCGCCCAGAGGCATGAAAGCAAGTCGCGGGTACTTATGCTGCCGGGATGGGCAACCTGGTTGTGCGGCCGATGACCTCGGCCGAGTTCGAGGCCTTCCGGTCCCGGCTCGTCCGCGAATACGCCGCGGAGCACGTGCGCGCCGGCAACTGGACCGCGGACGAGGCAGAGGCCCGTTCAGCCGAGCAGACCGCCGAGCTCCTGCCCCAGGGCGTGGAGACCCCCGGCATGCTGCTGCTCATGGCCGAGACGGCCGGTGGCGAGCCCGTGGGACATCTCTGGGTGGCTCTCGAGCGCCGCCGCGGCTTTCCGGGTGCCTGGATCTACGCCATCGAGATCGCGCCGGACCAGCGCGGCAAGGGCTACGGCCGTGCGCTGTTGCTCGCCGCCGAGCAGGCGACGGCGCGGCGGGGGGTGGGAACGATCGGCCTCAACGTCTTCGGGCCGAACACGGCCGCCCGGAATCTCTACGAGTCGGCCGGCTACGAGATCGCCTCCCTGCAGATGCACAAAGAGCTGCCGCAGCCCGACTGAGCGACGTAGTCCTGGTTGCGACCGTTCATCGACTCGCTCGCCGCCAGCGGCGGCGAGCACAGCGCCTGACCGCCGGGTCCGGCCCCCTACTGTTGGCTGAGACGAGGAGGTCCGATCGTGCCACTGCACCCTCACACGCCTGATCCCGGCAAGAACGACGAGCTGAGCTTCCGGCCGCAGTTCACCCAGCACGGGGAGGTCGGCGAGGTCCCGCGCCTGCGGCTTGCGGACAGGGGCATGCCTCCCCGGATCGCCTTCCAGATCATCCACGACGAGCTGATGCTGGACGGCAACGCTCGGCTCAACCTCGCGACGTTCGTGACGACCTGGATGGAGCCCGAAGCCGAGCTGCTGATGGCCGAATGCGCCTCGAAGAACATGATCGACAAGGACGAGTACCCGCAGACCGCAGAGATAGAACGACGGTGCGTGAACATCCTCGCACGCCTGTGGCACGCGGAAGGCTCCGGCGCCACCGGGTGCTCCACGACCGGGTCGAGCGAGGCGTGCATGCTCGGAGGCCTCGCCCTCAAGTGGCGCTGGCGACAGCGGCGCAACCTCGCCGGGCTCCCGGCCGACCGGCCGAATCTCGTGATGGGAGCAAACGTCCAGGTCTGCTGGGAGAAGTTCTGCCGCTACTTCGACGCCGAGGCTCGCCTGGTGCCCGTTGGGCCCGAGACCGCCCATCTCACGCCGGAAAGCGCCGCGAAAGCGTGCGACGACAACACGATCGGGGTCGTGGCGGTCCTCGGATCGACCTACGACGGGGCTTACGAACCGGTGGCCGAGATCGCCGCCGCGCTCGACGCCCTCGCTGCAGGAGGCGGCCCTGACGTGCCAATGCACGTGGACGGGGCGTCCGGTGGGCTGGTGGCTCCGTTTCTCGACACCAAGCTCAGGTGGGACTTCCGGGTGCCGCGGGTCCAGTCCATCAACGTCTCGGGTCACAAGTTCGGTCTCGTCTATCCCGGCGTCGGCTGGATCCTGTGGCGAGACGCCGAGGCCCTGCCGGAAGACCTCGTGTTCAAGGTCGACTACCTCGGCGGCGAGATGCCGACCTTCGCCCTGAACTTCTCCCGTCCGGGAGCCCAGGTGGTGGCGCAGTACTACAACTTCCTGCGCCTCGGTGCCACCGGATACCGCGAGGTCCAGGCAACCTGCCGGGACACGGCACAGTGGCTCGCTGCTGAGATCGAACGGCTCGGCCCGTTCACCCTCGTCTCCAGGGCCGAAGGCATCCCCGTGTTCGCATTTCGGCTGACAGACACCTTGCCCTACAGCGTTTACGACATCTCTGAAGCGCTCCGTTCCTTCGGTTGGCTCGTTCCTGCGTACACCTTGCCGCCAGCACTCGACGACGTGGCGGTGCTGCGAGTCGTCGTGCGCAACGGCTTCAGCCGGGACCTCGCGAAGATGCTCCTCGACAACCTGCAGACGGTGCTGAAGAGGCTGGCGACGTCGACTGGCCCGAACCGGGGACCGACAGAGGAGAAGGCGAGCTTCCACCACTGACCCGAGTGACTCCGGCCGACCGCCCGGTCGGCCGCCCCGAGCCATCCCCCGGGCGCGAACACCCCCTCGTTACCATCGAGGCAAGCCTGATGGGAAAAGAGGAGTCCAATGGACCCGGACGTCACACCTGAGGTCGAGATCCGCGCGAGCGCCCGGCGCCGCAAGACCGGAGTTGCCTTCTGGGAAGGCGGGCACGTGGTCGTCGTCGTCCCGGAGCGCATGTCTCGCGCCGCACGGGACAGATTCGCCGGTCAGTTGGTCGAGCAGTTGCTCCAGCGCACTGGTCGCCGCCACGCTTCCGATGCCGGGCTTGCCGCGCGTGCCGCCGCCCTGGCGGATCAGTACCTCGGTGGCGTCCGGCCGTCCTCGATCCGATGGTCCTCACGCCAGCAGCGGCGCTGGGGATCCTGCTCGCTCCACTCCCGAGAGATCCGGATCGCATCCCGCCTCCAGACCGTCCCGGAATGGGTGCTCGACGGGGTGATCGTCCACGAGCTCGCACATCTCCTAGAGGCCGGTCACACGGTCCGTTTCCACGAGATCGCCAACCGGTACCCCCGCCAGGTCGAGGCGCACACTTATCTCGACGGCTTCGGCCACGGCCTCACGACAGCCGGGTTCCCGGTAAGGACCGAGGATGACGACGCGCCCGGAGAGGCTGCCGCCGACGGCGTCGCGGCCTGCGCCTGGTAACTGGTCGAGCACGCGGCTGGTTCGGGGCACGAATGCACGACACGTAGTACCAACACTCGGCGCGGTTGAATGACTACAACTTGGGCCCCAATTCTCAGGTCCAACGCTTGAAGGGCGCCGGCGCCGTATTCATCTTGTCATGAACGAATTGAGCAGTTGGGCCATACACTCTTTGATGGAACCTGACTCTCGAAAGGAGTTCGTGCCCATCGGCTGCATGCAACCGCCCAGCTTTGAGGTCGCGGCCGCGGGACGTCGGTCCTCCGCGGGCGCACCGGACTGGTCGTCGTGATGTCCCCCTCGTCGGCGGGAGGTCACGGCCCGTTTGCTCGCGTCACCTCACGTACGCACGAGGTCATAGAGCCCATCCTCGGCGATAGCCCCGGGGTTTCGTCGTTTCCGGGGAACCTTGAAGAGGCGGAGCTCCACTTGAGCCGGATGCGCCGACAGCTGGGCCTGGCGACTCTGTTGCTCGTGCTGTTCCTGACGTTCATGGACAACACCGTGATCAGCGTCACCTTGGCGAACGTACAGTCGACCCTTCACACCGGCATCAGCCAGCTGCAGTGGGTGATCAACGGTTACGCCCTGGTCTTTGCAAGCCTCATGCTTCTGTTCGGTACGCTCGGCGACCAGCTCGGCCGCAAGAAGGTCATGCTGTCGGGCGTCATCCTTTTCTGCTGTGGCTCTGTCGTCGCCGCGTTGGCACAGAACGCCGACACCCTGATCGCCGGCCGGGTGATCATGGGACTCGGAGCGGCAGCGTCCGAGCCGGGCACGCTCTCGATGATCCGCCACATTTACCCCGAGCGCCGATCGCGGGCCAAGGCGCTCGGGATATGGGCTGGTGTGTCGGGCCTTGCGCTCGCAATGGGCCCCTTGATCGGTGGCGTCCTCGTGGGGGTTTACTCGTTCCGGGCAGTCTTCTGGTTCAACCTGTTCTTCGGCTTGGTCGCACTCATCGGCGCGGCGCTGATACTGCCCGAGAGCCGCAACAGGGTTCGCTTCCGCCTGGACTTCGCGGGCTTCCTTCTCGGAGCCGGTGCCCTCGCAGCTGCCTCCTTCGCCATCATCCAAGGCGAGTCGGCGGGCTACAGGAACTCCAGGATCGACCTGCTGTTCGCCGCCGCGTTGCTCCTCGCGATCTTCTTCGTGTTCTACGAACGCACTGTGGCGCACCCGATACTCGACGTCTCGTTCTTCAAGCGTTCAGCCTTCGCGGGTTGCAACGTCGTCGCGTTCTGCACGTACTTCGGTACCTTCTCGATCTTCTTCTTCGTGGCTCTTTATCTCCAGGACGTAGGAACGAGCTCGGGCTACGGAACCGCTCTCGACTTCGCGCCGATGGCGGCAGCAATGATCATCGCCTCGCTGCTCACCGGAAGTTGGGTGGCGCGCTCGGGCCCGAGGCTGCCGATGACAGTCGGTTGTGCGCTCGCAGGAATCGGCATCATCTTGACTGAAGTCGTCCTGACTCCGAGCTCGGGTCTGTCGACCATCGGCTGGACGCTCCCCATCGCCGGTGCCGGGTTCGGCATCGCGATCGTGCCGGTGACATCCACTGCTCTGTCTTGTCTTCCCGCCCGGCACTCGGGCATGGCGGCGTCCGCCACCAACACCAGCCGCGAGCTGGGTGCCGTCGCCGGAGTGGCGGTGCTCGGATCGATGGTGAACGGCCAGCTGATCTCCAGCCTCATTCGTCAGCTCAACCTGATCGGGATCCCGAAGTCGTTCCAGAACACCGTCATCACGGCAGTCACGACAGGCACGTTCAACTCCCAAGCCAAGCAGTTCAAGGGAACGCCGGCGATCACGAAGATCGTGAACGAGGTGACCCAGGCTGCGTACGTCGCGTTCGGCCATGGCCTGGACGCAGCGCTCTCGGCTGCCGGAGCGATGATGCTCGCGTGCGGGATCGTCGCTGCTTTCACCATGCGCGCGCGGACCCGGACATCAGGCGAGTTGCACGTCCGGTCGCAAGCCTGAGCCTCTCCGGCTCGAAGGCAGGGATCGGGCTGCGACGACGAATGTCACCTGCCTCGGCCCAGGACCGCCGCTACGCTTGGCAACCGACGTTTCACGAATACGTCGTGAACCCAAGTGATGCCTACCGGTTGGAGGATGTCTGGCTGAGCTAAGCGGCCGAGCTGAGCTCGGCGACAAGGAGCCCACGACTGCCATTGCAGGCGACTTGGCGGCCGGTCCCCGCTCAACCGGGCGCGGAGCGCCATTCGTGACCCGATATCTCACCAGCCCCGGCTTGCGCTATGTCGTGCGCAGGGTCCTTCTCTCGATTCCCGTGGTGCTCGGTGTGGTCGTCGTCACGTTCCTGCTCCTGAGGCTGATCCCCGGCGACCCGGCCCGCACCCTGCTGGGCCTGCACGCACCGCCGGCAGCTGTTGCAGCGCTTCGTCACCAGCTCGGCCTGGACGAGCCGATCTGGCGCCAGTTCTGGCACTACTTTGACGGCCTTGCTCATGGCAACTTCGGCACCTCGATCTACTACCAGGCCCCGGTCGCCTCGGTCATCGCCCCCGGCCTCCCGTTGACCGGATCGCTCGTTCTCGTCGCGACGTTCTTCACGATCGTCATCACGGTGCCCTTGGCAGCGCTCGCCGCGATGCGCCACGACCGGGCCAGCGACCACGCGGTAAGGCTGTTCTCGCTCATGGGCCTCGGGCTGCCGTCGTTCTGGTTCGGCATCATCCTGATCGTCTTGTTCTCGCTCGACCTGCACTGGTTCCCGGTCGGCGGCTACGGCACGAGCTTCTGGGCCCATCTGCATTCCCTCCTGCTGCCCGGATTGTGCGCTGCGATCGGTATCGTCCCGGTGCTCATCCGCAGCCTTCGGGTCGGCATGCTCGAGGTGCTCTCGGCCGACTACGTCGCGACCGCCCGCGCGAAGGGGCTGCGCCCGTCCCGTGTCACCTTCGTGCACGTCGCACGCAATGCGCTCATCCCGACGGTCAACTTGCTCGGGATCAACATCGCCTACCTGATCGGGGGCACGGTGGTGATCGAGCGAGTCTTCGCCCTGAACGGGCTCGGCAGCGCGATGTTGACCGCGATCGACAACCGCGACTTCCCGGTCGTGCAGGGCGTCACGCTCGTCTACGCGCTCGGCGTGATCGTCGTGATCCTGATAACCGACCTCGTCACGGCGCGTCTCGACCCGAGGATAAGGCTCAGATGAGCGCGGCGGTCACACCGGCGGTGGGACTGGCGGAGCCGGAGCACGAAGTCACTCGCCGGCCCTCGGTCAGGTCACGAGCGCTCCACAGCCCGATTTTCATGGCAGGCACCATCTTGACCGCCACGATCGTCGCTCTCGCTCTTTTGGCCCCGGTCATAGGGCGTTACAGCCCGGTCTCGCAGGACCTGCTGCACACGCTCGCGGGCCCGAGCGGTGCCCACTGGCTCGGAACCGACGAGATCGGTCGTGACATCTGGTCCCGCCTCTTGTACGCCGGGCGCACCGACCTGCAAGTCGGCTTGCTCGCAGTGCTGTTTCCCTTCACCTTCGGCGTGTTCATCGGCACGGTGTGCGGCTACTTCGGCGGCCGCATCGACACGATCGTCATGCGGATCGTGGACGTCGTGCTGGCCTTCCCCTTCTACGTCCTGATCATCGCTCTCGTCTTCGTCGTGGGCGTTGGCACCCACGGGATCTACATCGCGTTCGGGCTGACGGACTGGGTCATCTACGCCAGGACGACGCGAAGCGGGACGATGGTCGCGCGCAACCTTGACTGGGTGGCCGCCGCGGAAGGTGGCGGCCTCTCGAGGACGCGGGTGCTGTGGCGGCACATCCTGCCCAACACGATCACCCAGGCGATCGTCTACTCGATGTCCGACATCGTGCTCGTGATCCTGGCCGTCGTCACTCTCGGCTACCTCGGGCTCGGGATCCAGCCGCCGGCACCGGACTGGGGATCCATGATCAGCGATGGTCAGAACTTCATCCAGACCAACCAGTGGCTTGCCGCCATCCCTGGGATGGCAGTCGTCCTCACAGGCGTCGGCCTGTCGCTTCTCGGCGACGGGCTCGCGGACATATTGCGGCCCGAGTGACTCCCGTACTGGAGGTCGAGGGGCTCGTCGTCGAGATGCGACGCCACCGGGTGGCGTTTCGTGCAGTGGACGACGTTTCCTTTGCGCTGGAGCCTGGTAGCGCTCTCGCGATCGTCGGCGAGTCGGGGTGTGGCAAGAGCCTCACGCTGCGGGCGATCATGGGCCTGTTGCCGAACAGGGGGCGCCTCATCTCCGGACGCGTCATCGTCGACGGTGTCACCCTCCCCAGCGACGCGCGGGGTCGAGGACGCGGCCACCGCCAGCACCGGCGGATGTCCATCGTCTTCCAGGACGCACTCAGCGCCCTCAATCCGGTCGCGACGATCGGCAGCCAGATCGCCGAGGCACCGAGACACGTGCTCGGCCTCGGGGGCGCCGCTTCGAGAGCGAGAGCAGTCGAGCTGCTGCGACTAGTCGGGATTCCCGATCCGGAGCGCCGCTACCACGCGTATCCGCACGAGCTGTCGGGCGGCACCCGCCAGCGGGTCATGATCGCGATCGCACTGTCATCGGACCCGTCAATCCTGCTGTGCGACGAGCCGACAACCGCCCTGGACGTCACGATCCAGACCCAGATCCTTGCTCTGCTGGCAGACCTTCGAGTCGAACGCGGCCTGGCTCTGGTCTTCGTCACCCACGACCTCGGCGTCGTCAGCCAGGTCGCCGAGCGCGTGGCGGTCATGTACACAGGACGCCTCGTCGAGACCGGTCCCACCGCCGCTGTCCTCTCCGCGCCGAGGCACCCCTACACCAGCGGGCTCCTCGCGGCGGCGCTCGACGTGGACAGCCCAGAGCGCGAGCCGGTCCCGATCCCCGGCTCGCTTCCGGACCCGCTGGGACTCACGAGCGGTTGCAGTTTCCAGTCCCGCTGTCAGTTCGCGACGCCCGAGTGCGTGACGACCGACGTCCGCCTCGAGCGCGTCGGACCCGATCACGAGGCGGCATGCCTGCACTCGGACGTGCTCGCGGCGGCGCAGGCAGCTGGCCGCCGTGGCTGAGGCTCTCATCGAGGTCGACGACCTCTCGGTGACGTTCCGCTCCGAGCACGGGCGAACGCTGCGTGCCGTCGACGACGTCACTCTCCGGATCGCCGAGGGCGAGGTCCTCGGTCTCGTCGGCGAGTCCGGGTGTGGCAAGACGACCATCGCGAAGTGCATCGCAGGCCGGGTCGCCCCGAGCTCGGGGGTGGTGCGCTTCGACGGTCGCGAGCTCGGCCTGAAGCGGGCCACAGAGGACCGGCGGGCGATACAGATGGTGTTCCAGGACCCTTACTCGTCGCTCAACCCGCGCATGACCGTCCGTCACGTGCTCAGCGAATTGCTGAGGGTGCACCGGCTGGTCCCACGCGCCGACATCGAGACTCGCTGCAGGGAGCTCATGTCACTCGTGGGCCTACCGAGAGGAGCTCTCGACGGCCTGCCGAGCCAATTCTCCGGGGGCCAGCGACAGCGGATCGCGATCGCCCGGGCGCTCACGGTCGAGCCGCGCGTCATCATCGCGGACGAGCCCGTCTCCGCGCTGGACGTCTCGGTGCAGGCCACGATCCTCCGGCTCTTCGAAGACCTGCGCAGCCGCCTTGGCCTGACCGTCGTGTTCATCTCGCACAACCTGGCCGTCGTGCGCCACTTGAGCGACCGCGTCGCTGTCATGTACCTGGGGCGGATCGTGGAGCAGGGCGATCGCGAATCGGTCTTCAGCGACCCGCGTCATCCCTACACCCGCGCATTGCTGGCGTCCGCGCCGCGCCTGCATCAGATCGAGCTCGTCCGGCCCACGGTCGAGGGCGAGCCGCCGAGCCCGATCGACATCCCGACCGGCTGCTCGTTCCATCCCCGCTGCCCGCGCTCCGAAGAGATGTGCACCCGCGACAGACCGAGTCTGGAGCCGGTCGGCACGCGAGCGGAGCACTTCGCGGCCTGCCACTTCCGCGACGAAAAGTCTCCCGAGGCTCCGGAGGCACCGTGACCAACCCGTTGCTGGATCCGCCGCCCATCCCGGCTGCCCGTTTCGAACGGCTCGGGCGTGCCGTCGCTTCGCTGCTCCAGACTCGCCTCGATGTCGTCCTGCCCCAAGCCGAGGCGGTCCTTCCGCTCGAGGCGGCGGCGCGCGGACTTGGCCGGGTCGGCGTCGCCGCGCTCAACCTCAACACGAGCCCGTACGGCGCAGCTATCGGGCACTGGCTTCGCCAAGCGGGAGCGACGGTGATCGGGATAGAGGCCGAGCCTCACAGGGCCGTCGACCCGGAGGCGATCGAGAGGGCGCTGCGGACCAACCCTGAGATCTCGATCGTCAGCTTCGTCCACGTCGAAGCCGCGAGCGGAGTCTGCAACGATGCCCCGGCCATCACTGCGCTCGCCCGCGAGCACGGTGCCCTCGTTCTGATCGACGTCGTGGCTTCCACCGGTGCGCACGAGGTGCGGCTCGACGACTGGGACGTGGACGTCGCCGTGATCGGGCCACAAAAGGCCTTGGCAGGGCCAGCCGGCATCTCGATCGCCGCGGTGAGCGACCGCGCCTGGCGTGCGATGTCCGACAATCCCGGCGCGCCGCGAGGCTCGGTGCTCTCGCTGCTCGATTGGAAGCAGCGATGGGTCGACTCGGACAAGAGCGTAATTCCCGGCACGCCGTCACCACTCGAGATCCTCGCCCTCGAAGCTGCGCTCGAGCGCGTCTCGGCCGAGGGCCTACAAGGCGTGCAGCGGCGCCATCGCGCGTCCGCGGCAGCTAGCCGCTCCGGTGCGCGCGCGCTCGGGCTCACGCCGTACGCACGCGACGCCGACGCGGCAGTGGTCGTGACGACGCTCGCCGTGCCGTCCAGCACCGATGCGCGCGCCCTGGCGGAACGCGCACGAGCCGATCACCACGTTGCACTCTCGTCGGGCTTCGGCGAGCTCGCCAGCACGGTCGTACGGATCGACCACACCGGCCAGCGCGCCCGCCTCGGGGTCGTGCTCGGCGCGCTCGGAGCGCTGGGGGCTGCACTTGACAGCTCGTCCGAGCTGAACGGTTCGATCCCGGCGGCCCTCGAAGCCGCAGCACGGGCCTGGTCGGCCGAGGAGGCCCGCTCGCTTCCTTGAGCACGGCCGAGCCGGCGTCACGACCGGCAAGCGAGCCCGCGGTGGCCGCAACAAGCCCGCTGGGTCAACGGCGTTCGGCGTCGACGAGGCGAGCACCGTTCACGTGGCGGGCGTCTTCTTCGAGCGGCCTTCCGTAGCTGGCGGCACGTTCAGCCATGTCGAAGACCTCGGCACGCCAGCCATGGGACGCGAGCCACTCGACCGCCTGCCCGGGACCGGCAGAGCGCCAGAGCGCGACGTAGTCGCCCTGCTCGCTCGTGCCGTCGGGATGGGCCTCTCGCCATGCTCGCAGTCGCCGGGAGCTGGCCAGGGTGAGACCCAACCGGCTTCCCGGCACCGACAGCTCGGCGGCGCGGATGACAAGCGAGTCGCTGGCTTGCGGAGACAGGTAGGCGAGCAGTCCCTCGGCCAGCCAGACGACCGGCGTGGCCGCATCGAACCCTGCGTCGCAAAGTGGCCGGCTCCAGTTCTCAGAGAGGTCGACTGGCACGATGATGCGCTCGCAGGAAGGTCGCCACCCTTCGGCCCTGACCGCCTGCTCCTTGAACTCCAGCACTTGAGGGAGGTCGATCTCGAAGACCCTGGGCTTGTCCGGCCAGCCCAACCGGAAGGCGCGCGCGTCGAGACCTGCACCGAGGATCACCACCTGCCGGCATCCTCGTGCGCACGCGTCGAGCACGAGATCGTCGAGGAAACGAGTCCTGACGATGACCCAGGCGACCAGGGAAGCATGACGGTGACGACCCTCGGGACGGTCCGGCCGGCGGCGGCCCGGTCCAGCCGCTCGCACGAAGCCGGCCGCGAGCGGGTCCGTGAAGAGTCTCTCTGCTCGTTCCGTCTCAGCGGCGCGGACGGCCGCGACCCCGACCGCCGTCAACCCGACAGCGGGCAGCACAGGCTCACTGCCCAACATCAGCTCAGCATCTCGTCAAAGGCCATAAGCAGCCGGGTGCTCCGGCTCGTAGAGCATCATCTCGCCCGCGCCGGGTACCACCAGGCTCGTCGTCATCCCGAATCCGTCGTCCCTGATCTCGCGGGTGAACGTGGCGCCCTTGTCCCTGAGCTCTGCCACGGTCTCAGCGATGTCGTCGCACATAAGAGAGATCTCATGGTGTTGCGGGGTCGACCACGCTTGCCCTCCGTGCTCACCCGAGGTCGGGTGCACGCCGAGCTCCGACGGCCCGGTCTTGAAGATGAGCCAGCCTCCGTGGACGTCGACATGCGGCCATCCGAGGACGTCTCGGAAGAACGCTCGAGCCGCCTCGGCGTCGTCGGAGTAGACCAAGGTGTGGACCGCTGTGATCATGTTCGCCAGGTTACGCCGCGCCCTTGGAGGCTGGAAGCGCCCGGGACCAGGTCCGGTCCGAAATCGGCGCGAACCGGGAACGAAACGGCTTCCCTCGGTGTTGTTGCTTGAGGTTCCCGAAGTGGAGCCAGGAAGGGGGCTCGAACCTTAGCGTGCGAGACGAATTCCAATACATCCCCGGGGCTGACCAGAAGCCCGGAGGCGCCTCATAGGAGAGTTCGTCCCTACTGAGGTTGGTACTCAGGAACGTTGACGGTGATGCGCCTCGAGGGCCATCGCGCAGCGGTCAGAGCGCACAAAGCTCGCCTGAGGCCTCAAGTTCCCGGAGACTCAACGGCTTTCTCGGGATGTAGACAACCGAACAGACGAGTGCCCGCTCCCCAACAGGGGGCGGGCACTGTCGCGTCAGGCTGCGACGAAGTCCTCAGGTTCCGGGTTCGCCTGACGAAGCCGGACGGCTGCCCTTTGGCACGTAATCGAAGAACCGATGCGTTTCACCGTTGGCGGTCCACTCCGCTCGCAGGCGAGTCCGGCGCTCGACCCGGCGCAGCGCAGACAGCAGGAAACGGTTGAGCTCGCGGGCATCGGCTCCTCTCATCCAGCCGTCGACGTGGAAACCGTCGGGTGTTGCGCTGACGTTGCCCTCGACGAGCTGTTCGAGCAGGGACCCAACCGCGCTTGGGCTGTCCGAGCTGACGTCGGCGATGAGATGGAAGGCTGTATCGGTCACGGTGTCAGTTTGTCAGCTCACGGTCGTGGTCCCAAGGCCTAAGCCGTGCACACAAAGCCTCGAGCGAGTTCTCCGGTCCGGTCGGACGAGATGTGGGCTTGAATGTGACCGACGGACTTTGAGCCAACCGGGGAACGGCGCTTCAGGCGCGAGCCGGGAGTGCTCGTGCAGCACCCAACGCCGCGGCCCACCACAGGAGATCCGCGACGACTGTGTCAAGACGTTGGTCGAGTGAGCTGAACAGCTCGGGAGAGAACGGATCGGCTTGCCTCGCGGCGATCATCAGCTCCGGAAGGATGTGGATGGCATGGCGAAGCGGAGCCATTTCGAATTCGACGACCACCAGGCGCAATTGCTCTATTGCCCGGGCCCCCCCGACATTGCCGTAGCCGACGAACGCCACTGGTTTGCGATTGAATTCCGCGAACACATGGTCCATCGCGTTCTTGAGCGAGGCCGGGTAACCGTGGTTGTACTCGCTCGTGACGATGATGAAACCGTCAGCGCGTTCGATGGTCTGGCCCAGGCGGGCCACGTTCTCGTCCGGGTAGTCCCGCAACGAGCGGGCCGGCGGAACCGCTTGGTCGAAAAAGGGCAGCGGGTGGTCCCGAAGGTCCAAGATCTCGAGATCGAAGTCGTCGCGGCGCCCGAGACGATCCGCCAACCAGGCAACCGGCTTGTCCGCGAATCGGCCCGGCCGCGTGCTACCGACGATCACCTGGATGAGTGGCATCTGCCGGAGCCTATCGAGGAACTGGACAATGCCCCCTACTTCTCGCAGATCGCCCGATGGATGGTGCCCGACACCCCGGCAAGGTCCGGATCTGGTGAGATCTAGCCCATGACGGTCGTCAAGATCAATGCAATCACCGTGCCGGACGTCACCGGAGACGAGCTGGCGCGGCGCTTCGCGGCCCGCGCCGGCGCGGTCGACGGTCAGGATGGCTTCGAGGGATTCGAGCTGCTCCGGCCGACCGACGGGCGCAATCAGTGGCTGGTCGTCACCAGATGGCGCGACGAGGAAGCGTTCCAAACTTGGGTCAGCTCGCCTGCCTTTGCACACGGCCATGCCGGAGCCGACCGGCCGGCGCCTCACGGTGGCCCCGTGTCGGTCTCTTCCGAATTGTGGTCATATGAAGTGGCGGGTGGTTCGCCCACCGCCACGAGTGGCTGAGAGGGCGGAGGACCCGTGACTCGAGAAGCCATCTCTCGAATATTGCCGTTGTCCCTCTGGTCGGAGGGCTCTTTCCTGTCGATCGGATCCAAGGGCTCCGTCCTGTCGATCGGCTCGATCGGCTCCGCGTGCTCGATCGGCTCGATCGGCTCGATCGGGAGCTTCCTCTCCGCTTTTTCCGTGCTTTCCGTCGGATCGTTCCTGTCGGTGCTGTGCAGCTTGTCGCGGCGTTCGACGCTGTCACACCGGTCCCAAAACTGGCGCCTGAGCAGCCGATGCCTGGATCTTTTGCTCGACAGACAACGATTTTCCCGGGCCCAGGTGCGCGGCTAGCCTCAATCGAGCGTGACCGCATAGGAATGACAACTCGAGAGGCCGCCAATGAAGCCGCTCCCGAATCGAACGCCCCGGTGAGACTTCGCGACGACTCCCCGCTCCTCAACGGGTATCTGAGTTACCTCAAGTCCAACTCGACCCCTTTCATCACGCCGGGCCACAAAGGCCGTGCAAACATGCTCGACGCGGATCTCGGTGCGGTTCTCGCAGGTGATGTTCCCCTCTACGGCGGCGTCGACACGGTCAAGTCAGCCGGCGGTCTGCTTGCCGAAGCCGAGAGACGCTCTGCCCGTTGGTACGGCGCCGACTGGTGCCGTTACTCGACGGGGGGCTCCACGCACTGCAACCAGGCGCTCTGCCTCGCGATCGGACAGCCGGGCGACAAGGTCGTCGTGACGCGCTCGCTCCACCGGTCCCTGCTGCTCGGTATGGTGCTGGCAGACTTGGAGCCCTGTTGGCTGCCGACGACGATCGACACCGCCACGGGCATGCCACTTGGAGTGGCCGTCGAGGACGTCGAAGCCACGCTCGCGGCCAATCCCGATGCCCGCGCCGTGCTCATCACCGAGCCGGACTACCTCGGCACGCTCTCCGATGTCGGACGCATCATCGAAATCGCCCACCGCCGCGACGTGCCCGTGATAGTGGACCAGGCTTGGGGAGCCCACTTCGGCCACCACCCACAGCTGCCGGCGCATGCCATGTCCCTCGGAGCGGACGCGATGGTCACGAGCATCCACAAGCTCCTCCCCGGCTACACCCAAGCGAGCCTGGTGTGCGCCCGCACCCAACGTTTCGACCGTGACCGTCTCGAGCGGGGGTTCGAGGCAAGTCACACGACGAGCTCTGCCGGATCGGTGCTCGCGAGTATCGACGCATGCCGTGCACTTATGGAGGCTCGCGGTCCCGAGCTGGTCGAGCCCGTTCTCCTGGCCCTCAAGTCCGCACGGCAGCGCCTGCGTGAAGAGGTCCCGGGGCTCGAAGTCCCCGATGAGCAGTCCTTCATGGCGGGTCGCTTCGACCCGATGCGGCTCGTGGTGCTGCTCTCACAAGTGGGAGCAAACGGCGTCGAGATCGAGCACATGCTCTTGGACCAGGGACTCCCCTTGGAACTGGTCGACCGCGACACGATCGTGGCGATAGTGACCATCGCCGACGACGAGGGCACGCTCGACAAGCTCGTCGGGGCCCTTGTTCCCGCAATTCATGCGACGTCGGGCCCGTCACGCTCGCCCACGGTCCCTGTGAGCTGGCACGTCCAGCCGGTGAAGGCGATGAGCCCGCGGGCGGCTTTCTTCTCCTCCCACGAGTCCGTCGCAGCGGACCTTGCCGTCGGGCGCATATCCGCGGAGCTCATCGCTCCCTACCCGCCAGGTATCCCGGTGCTGGCCCCTGGCGAGCTTGTCACCGAAAGGCTCCTTGCCGACTTGCGCGCTGTCGCGGCAGACGGTGTCCGCGTCGCATACGCAGCCGACCCCACTCTGTCGACGATCGAGGTCGTGCGCACCTGAGCGAGACAGGTGTCGGCAGCTGGAGCTGTTCAGTCGCCTTGTGCGGTACTGGGAAGAGTGACACCGCAGATGCCGGAGCAAACCGCGAGCAGATCGTCCTGGAGGCGGCGGTCGTGCGCGGAGACGTGCGGCTCGCAAAGGCGCTGGTGGTAGAAGAAGGCGCCGGACACGAGGGCCTCGGCGTCGTCGGAAACGGCCAGCCATGCCTGGGTGGCCGAGCCCAGGGACAGGTCATCGGGCGCGCCTGGACCACCCATCTTCGTGGCCACCCAGCCTGGGTCGACGGCGTTCGACAGGACGTCTGGTCGATGCCGCGCGACTGCCGCGGCGAGCACGGCGACGAAGAGCTTGCTGTCGGAATACGCCTGCGAGCCGTTCCAGCGGCGATGCTCCCACTGCAGGTCGTCTAGGCGTGGGTTCCCACCACGGTGCATGCCGGAGCTGAGATAGACCAGCCGGCTCGGCATCTCCATGCCGGCAGTGAGAAGGTAGGGGGCGAGGACGTTGATGGCGAAGACGTGGCTCAGTCCGTCCGAGGTCACGGTCCGGCGCGCTTCGCTGGAACCGACGGCGGCGTTGTGGACGACGGCGTCGAACCGGCCCATCACGTTGGCCGCCTCCGCAACCTGGCGCATGCCGGCGATGGTGGTGAGGTCTCCCACGACGACGCCGGCTGCCTCGGGCAGCGCCGCGCGCGCGTCGGCGGCCCGAGCTTCGTTGCGCGCGTGCAGCACCACGTAGTGATGCTGGTGTGCGAGAAGCTCCGCGGCCCCGAGGCCGAGCCCGTCGGAGGAGCCGGTGATCAGTATCCGCGCCATTGGGTGCCTTTCGTGATGGATCTCCAGCTTGCCCGGCTTCGGCTCATGGGGCGAGCAGGAGCGGGGCGAGGACTTCGAGCGCCCCGGCATCGGTCCCTCCGCCGTGGGCGAGCGGCTGCACGCATACGTGGTCCGCGCCCGCCTCGAGGTGGGCACGGACCTGAGCCGCGACCTCACTCGGTGTGCCGTGAGCCACGAGGACGTCGACGAGCCGGTCGCTCCCCTGCCCGGCCAAGTCCTCTTCGTCGTAGCCGAGGCGCTCGAGGTTCGCCCGGTAGTTGGGCAAGCGGAGGTAGCCCTCGAGGTAGCGCCTCGCTGTGACCCGTGCCTGGCGCGGCTCGGCCTCAAGGACGAGCGCCTGCTCGGGCGCCAAGAGAGGCGCTCCACCCAGGATCTGGCGGGCTCTCTCGGTGTGCGCCGGCGGCGTCAGGTAGGGGTGCGCCCCTTCGGACCGGTCCCGGGCGAGCTCGAGCATCCGCTGGCCGAGTGCTGCGAGGACCCGGGGCGGTGCAGGGGAGCTCCCGCCGTCCGCATCCCTCCCCTCGGCGTGGTCGAGCCCGGCGAGGAAGCCGTCCATGGCCCGCAGGGGACGCGTGTAGCGGTGACCAAGCCGCTCAACGGCAGGAGCGTGGCTCACCCCGAGGCCGAGGACGAACCGGCCCGGATGGGCCGCCTCGAGTGCCGCGACCCGCTTGGCGAGCGCCGCGGGCTCCCAGGCCCAGATGCTCGTTATCCCGGTCGCTACCACGAGCCGGAGCGTTCCGGAAAGGGCCGCCTCGAGCAGGTCGAAGGACTTGGGGTCAGGATTGCTGCCGCCGACCCAGAGTGCGCCATAGCCGAGAAGCTCCACTCGGGCGGCGAAGCCACCGGGATCCTGCTCGAGGGCGCCTGGGCCGACCCAGACCCCCACCCGGCCAAGGGACTCCCGCCAACCTGCTGCACTGGCTCCAGGGCTGCTCATCGCGCACCTCCATCTCGCCCACGTACCGCACCCTTTCTATCGCGACGGCGTGACGGCGAAGTCGCCGAATCCCGCGTTTGCCAACCGGACAGCGCGGTCACCAGACCGCTCACGAGCCGGTCGGAGCTGCGGTCGACGTCGAGCGGGAGGCCGAAGCCACCCCCCGCCTCGAGAGAGACAGAGCCGTGCAATGCCGAGCGCAACGCCAGGCTTGCGTCGACGGCCTGCGACATCGACACGATGGCGTCCCCGCAAGATCGGCCAACCGCGGCGCGCGCGAGCGTGTCGGCCAGCTCGTTCTTGGCCCGCAACGCGATTGAGCGCTGCAGACCGTCCATGCCGTCGATGTGCTTGTAGAACGACGGTTGACGCACGCCCAGACGCTGCGGGAGAGCGGCGATTGTCAGCTGCTGTAGACCCACTTCGTCCGCGACCCGCTCGGCCTCCTCGACGATGCCATGATCGCCCGCGCCGGCCACGGCCGACGGAACGACGGTCAGCTCCCGTCAGGAAACCCGCCCCGGTGCAACACCATGGGATAGTGCGGCAGCGTTTCGGGCTTGCGCACCGCCGCCCGCCACCCGTCAGGGTAAGGCCGCAGCCCTTCGAACAGGGGCGACTGTTGTGCGGTGGCATCCCCTACCAGCCGCTCGAGCAACTCCCTGAGCTTGCCGATCTGGTCCTCGCCGAAGCGCGCCTGCCACTGCTCCTCGGTCTGGATGAGGACCCGTCGGTACTTGTCCTGGGCCCTGCGACCCTTCGGAGTGAGGAGAACGACCTTTCCCCGGCTCGCAGTCGGGTCTGGTTCGACCACGACACAACCGAGCCTTCTGAGGAGCCCCACCGACATGGCGATCGCTTCCTTCGAAACTCCTGCCAGGCGCGGAAGGTCCCGGATGCGCACTCCCGTCTCATCGAGGACCCTCAGCGCGTTGGCGCTTGTGGGGAGCGACAGGTTCGACTCGCGCTCGAAGTCGACAGTGAACATGAGCAGGGCTTTGGCGAGGAGAACCGACAGGTCCGGCCGAGCACCGGTGCCGCCTCGCGGGACGACTGGCACTCTCCCGTTCAAGCGCTCGAGGCCTGCGAACATGTGGACCGAGACCACGGGGAGGTACTGGGGCAGCTCTGCGTCGCACTGGTCGACGAGCACCTGGAGCGACTGCCGGAGCCTGCCGATCTGCTCCTGGCCGAAGCGACCCTGCCATCGCTGCTCGATCTCATCGGCCAATGGCTGCCAGATCCCCTGAGCCTTCCGGCCGGCACGGGTGGGCCGGACCACCAGATCTGGGCGCAGGGACTCTGTTTCCTCGTCTGAGGGGACCGGCTCGACGACGACGTATCCCCACCGCTGCATGCCCGCCAGGTTCGTGATCCGGGCCAAGCCCTCGACCTCACTGAGACGCATGCCGTCGGCGTCGATGAACTGCATGAAGTTCGCCCACATTGCCTGCGAGACCAGCCAAGGGCCACGGGGTGAGCCGGCCGCCGGGCCCCGAGACGTCCGGTGCGCGATCCGGTGCTCAGCCTCGTTGTCGAACTCGATCGTGAAGGCGACAAGCACCTGCGACAGCAGGGTTGGCAAAGCCAGCCGCCCGGGCACGGCGCTCACGTCGCTGACCCGGGCGATAGTCGCTCAGGTGCGATCGGCCTGTGGGACGGCGTCATCAGGTCACGAGGGGCGACGCACTGGCTCCCCGCGATAGGTGCCGAAGGACCACCGGTTGCCTTCGGGGTCGCGCACGGCGAAGTCGCGAGATCCGTAGTCGGTGCCGTGCAAGCCGGTGATGATCTCGGCGCCCGCAGCCAGGGCTCGAGCGTGCAGCCCGTCAGGATCGTCGGTCACCACGTAGGCACCGAATGAGCCCGGCTTCAGCGGCCATTGGTCATCGTCGTCGGAGCGCGCACTGCCCATCATGATGCCTCCGCCGAGAGGCCAGGACAGCTGCGCGTGGTCTTCGCGATCGCCTTCGCCATAGACGACCACCTCCTCGAAACCGAACGCCTCGACAAGGAACTTGATGAGGCCACGAGCATCGCGCGCTCGCAAGGAGGGCCAGACCTGGGCAGGAGGCAGGATCTCGCTCATGGCACCATTCTCACATTGCCGCAACCGGAATTGGGTGGCGACACTCCAAGGGCCCCGCCTTGTAGTAGAGGGTCGCACCCGGCATCCCGAGCAGGCCCGTCTTCGCCTCGTCGATGTCGTCAGCGAAGATATCCCTCGATCACGGGCGCGACAATCGAGACGAGCTCGTCGTTGCTTGCCCGGACCACCGCGTCGAGCTTCACGACGTGGCGGAGCATGGCGATGCCGATCAGCTGTGCGACGACGAGCGACGCCCGAAGCTGGCCATCGGGATGACCGGTCAGCGTGCCGAGAGAGGCGAGCATCTCCTCGAGCAGGAACTCGCGCAGCATCGTTGCCGCTCGCTCGCTGGACACTGCCGAACGCACGAGACCGAGGACGACGTCTCGCGTCTGTTCTTGGTCGAGCACGGCCAGGTAACGACCGACGATCAGCTCGGCCGCCTCGCGGACATCGAGAGAGCTGAGCCCGCTGAACAGTGCGGACGGTCGAACGGTCACCTCGAGCGCGGCAAGGAACAGCCCGTCCTTGGAGCCGAAGTAGTGGACGAGAAGAGCAGGGTCGACGTGGACCTTGTCGGCGATGCTCCTGAGCGACGTCGCCTCGTAGCCGCGATCGCCGAAGGCTCGCCGCGCCGCGACCAGGATGTCTTCGCGGGTTTTCGGCGCCCCGGGACGCCTCCCGGTGCGGCTCACGGTCGCGGTCCCCGCGAGACGACACTGACGAACGCCTCCTCGAGGTTGGCCGGCACGGTCGCCACTGCCGCAGGGAGGTCGTGCCCGGCGAGAAGGTCCTCGACTTGACGTGGTGAGCCGGGGACTCGGAGCAATTCGCCCTGCACCTGGACAACGAGTCCGTCCGCGTCGAGCACTGCGAACGCTCTCCGCCAGTCGTCGCAGGTGACCTGGACAACTGTGCGGCTCCCGATCACGTCTGCTACGGCGCCTTCTGCCGCCACGCGCCCGTCGACCATCACGACGAGCCGGTCGCACTGCTCGGCTTCTTCCATGTTGTGCGTGCTCACCAGCACCCCGGTGCCGTGCTCTGCGCTGTCGCGGATGTCCTGCCAAAGCCTGGCCCGGCTCAACGGCCCGACCCCGGAAGTTGGCTCGTCGAGCACGAGGAGCTCCGGGTTGTGGGAGAACGCCACGGCGAAGGCCACTCGCCGCTGGAGACCGAGCGGAAGGCTCCCGACAAGCTCGTCCTTCGAGCCCCGGACGCTCTCCGGAAGCGCAGGGCGCGCCGAACCGAAGGCGGCAGCTGTGAAGGTCCAGTTCTCCTGAACGGTCATGTCGTCGTAGAGGCCGAGCGTCTGCGGCACATATCCCACTCGGCGACGGGTGCTCATCGACGGGAGCGCACCGAAGAGAAGTGTTTCGCCACCAGAGGGGCGCAACAGCCCGAGCAGGAGCCGGATGAGGGTGGTCTTCCCCGCACCGTTCGACCCGAGGAGCCCGACGACCTCGCCACTGCTGACAGCCAGATCCACCGAGTCGACGGCCGAGAGGGCTCCAAAGTGCTTGGCCACGCCTCGGGTCTCAGCGAGCACGGCCAACGGGCTGGACCTCCTGCTCGTCCGCCAGGCAGGCAATGATGACGGCGTCCTCGAAGCCGGGTTGCAGCGGTTCGGCCCCCTCCGGGAGAACATCCGTCGGGGACCACACCCGCCAGGAGCTCCCCCACCGCCATGAGAGACCTTGGGGCTGTGCCGTCGATCGAACGACGCCCAACTTGCCGGCCACGGCGGCGACGATCTCGGAGGGGGCACCAGTCGAGATCGATCGGCCCTGTTCCAACAACGTCACAGTTGAAGCGCGATGGGCCTCGTCGACATATGTCGTCGTCGCGACGACGGCGGTTCCCCCGGCTGCCGCCGCGGAGATGAGGCGCCACAGCTCGGATCGGCTCACCGGATCCACGCCGGTGGTCGGCTCGTCCAGAACCAGTAGGGCCGGGCGATGCAAAAGTGCCATCGCGACCGCGAGCTTGCGCCGCATGCCTCCCGAGAGCTGGCCCCCAAGGCGGGTCCGGGCATTGGCAAGGCCGATCCGTTCGAGCAGCTCAGTAGACCTGTGGGCGAGCTCCGACCCAACTACGCCATAGGCGCCACCTGAGAATGCCAGGTTCTCCTCAACGGTGAGATCGGTGTACAGACCGGCCGTGGCGGGGACGTAGCCGATCTCCTCCTTCGAAGGTCGTCGGCTGATGCCACTGCTGAGCGGGACGAGACCGACGAGAGCCCGCAAGAGCGTGGACTTCCCGGCGCCATCTCCGCCCACGACGACGCTCACAGTTGAGGGCTCGGCTCTGAGCGTCACGCGGTCCAACGCTGTTCGCGTCCCGAATCGGACACTTGCGGACTCGAGCCCCCACGTCACGGCGACACCGGCTCGGGTTGCGCTGCTGTGACTCGGCCGTGCCGGGCGCTCGGTGCCAGGTCACGCCGGAAGCGGAGCATCGCGAGCCCGAGAACGACGACAGCCATCCCCGCCAGCACCACGAGCGGTTCCCAGAGCGCCGCGACCGGTGTGTCCTTCAGCATCACGCCGCGGCTGATCTCGATGTACCACGAGAGCGGCAGCACATAAGCGATCCATCTGACAGCTTCGGCCATCGATGAGATCGGGAAGATCAGGCCGGACATCAGGACCTGGGGCACGACGAACATGATCGCCAGTTGGATGGCCTGGCCCTGGTTCTGCGACACAGTGGAGATCAGGACCCCCATGCCTAGCGTGACCAGCAAGAACAAGAGCGCGCCGAGACCAAAGGTGGCAACGCTGCCAACGAACGGCACCCCGAACAGCAGCATGCCTACGCCGACGATCACCGTGAGGTCCAAGGACGCGAGGAGCAGATAGGGAACGATCTTCCCGAAGATCACGTCCCAGGGTCGGAACGGCATGACCGCGAGTTGCTCGATGGTCCCGGATTGCCGTTCCCGCACGATGCCGAGGCTCGTGATCAGGGTGCCGATGAACAACAGGATCAAGCCAGTAAGGCCTGGGATCATGATCCACGAGCTCATGAGCTTGGGGTCGAAGAGGATCTGAACGGTGACCGCCGGGGGCGTCACACCACTGGCCTCGGCAGCCCGGGCCATGTGGGCGAAGGCCCCCTCTGCGGCTTGCGCGGCGAAGAGCTGGGTACCGTCCATCAGAGCCAGGAGCGGGCGTTGCCCGGTGACGAGGCCGACGACCGCCTTGCCATCGCGCAGGCGTGATTCGACGAACGACTTGCCGGCACCCGGGTCGACCTCGACGACCTGGAACGGGCCTTGGAGCTGACTGGCGACCTGCTCGGCCTGCGGGCCGACCACGATGGTCGGGATGTTCGACACTTCGAACTTGGCCGCGTAACCGAAGATCACGAGCAGCAGCACGGGCAGGACAACCAGCATCGCGAGCGTTCGCCTGTCTCGTTTGAGCTGCCGGAACTCCTTGACGATCATCGCCCACACCGGCCCACACTCCTAATTCAATTGTCGTTGAACTCTACGTTCGTTGAATTGCGGCGTCAACGATCTGGCCGGTCTCGTCAATCGCGTCCGGGCCTGGTCTCGCGCCCTTTCGCGCTGCCCTCGGCGCGGGCGCGCTAAGGGTGAATGACAGTCCTAGGGCGCATCAATCGGTGCCTTCCTGCGAGGGCTCCACGACTGGCAGGCCAGTGTGAGCGTCGGCTCGATGCGCGCGTCTGGCAAGTTGCACGTCCGCGCGGGTGACGCCAAGGAAAACAACCAGGCAGAAGATGACGATCGTGAGGGCCACGGCCACGGTCCCGTCGCCCCAACCGAGGCCCCCGACGCTCTGGGGCTTGCCCATCCAGTCGGCGAACGAGGCGCCGAGCGGTCGGGTGACCACGTAGGCGAACCAGAAGGAGAAGATCGCGTTCCAGTGGAACCATCTGAAGCCGAAGGCGGGAACCGCGATCACCCCTGCGAAGAGCAGGCCGGAGGTCAAGTAGCCCAAATGGAACGTGACCGCCGTGAGGTCCCCCACAGCCGTCCCGAGAGCGAAGGTCGCCACCACGGACGCCCAGTAGAACGCTTCTCGACGAGATGTGTCCACGCTGTGGATCGACAGGGTCTTCTCGGTCATCTGCCAACTGACGAACACGGCAAGCAGCACGACGCCGTAGAGGGTGCTCGACACCGCGTACGCGACTCCGAACCTGACATGGAGGACATCGGCGGCCATGGTGCCGAACACGCCCACCATGACCACGCCGAGCCAGTACGTCCATGCGACGTAGCGACGCATCGAGAACTGCAGAAACAGGGCTACGACGAGTCCGATGAAGCCCAGGGCGACGGCTAGCTCGGGGTTCAGTCCGTGAACGAGGTAGTCGGACGTCGCTTCGCCCATCGCCGTCGACAGGGCCTTTATCACCCAGAAGTAGACCGTGATCTCCGGCACCCGGAGGGCTCCGCGAACCGTGAGTCGTGCAAGGAAGGCGCGCTCGGTCACGGCCACATCTTGTCGCGAAGCGCGCCCCGCTCGAACGCACCTCGTCGGCTTCGTCGGCCGGCACATGCCGGCGCGAGGCTCAGCGTCCTCTCAGCCGGTCGATCTGCCGGCGATCCCTCTTCGTAGGACGTCCGGACGAAGGGTCGCGGACCAGCACTCGGGGCACGATCTCGCGGGGCGGCGGCGGCGGGCTGTGGTCGAGGATGCACCCTGCGGCGATGGGGGCGCCGACGCGTTTGTCGATCGCCCGGACCACCTCGAGCACGCGCTCGCGGTCGCCGATGCGGGCGGTGACAGTGTCCCCGGGGTGCACCGAGGTCGACGGCTTGGCTCCCGCCCCGTTCACCTTGACGTGTCCGGCCCGGCACAGCGCCGTCGAGGCCGCGCGCGTGGGCGCGGCACGCACCGCCCACAACCACCGGTCGACTCTTGCGACCTCCACGGGCAAAGCGTCCCACGAACGAGCCGCAAGCGCGGCACAGTAGGGGGGCCATGTCGTCCAGCCTCGATCTCAGCGCGATCACCGGTGACAGAGACGACGCCCTCGAGACATTCCTCGCCTGGACGGCCGAACAGGGCTTCGTGCTCTACCCGGCCCAGGAGGAAGCGCTTCTCGAGGTCTTCTCCGGTGCGCACGTGATCGTGAACACGCCCACCGGCTCGGGCAAGAGCCTGGTTGCCCTCGGGGCCCACGTCGCGGCCCTTGCCAGCGGGATGCGTTCCTTCTACACGGCGCCTGTCAAGGCGCTCGTCTCCGAGAAGTTCTTCGCTCTGTGCGGGGATCTCGGTGCCGAGAACGTCGGCATGCTGACCGGCGACGCCTCCATCAATCCCACCGCCCCCGTCGTGTGCGCCACCGCCGAGATCGTCGCGAACATGGCCCTTCGCAGTGGCACCGACGCGGAGATCGACCAGGTGGTCATGGACGAGTTCCACTACTACGGCGACCCCGATCGGGGCTGGGCGTGGCAGGTGCCGCTCTTGGAGCTGACCCGGGCACAGTTCGTCCTCATGTCCGCAACGCTCGGCGACACGAGGACGATCGAACAGGGCCTGGCGCGCCGCACCGGTCGGCCAGTGTCTGTCGTGCGTTCCGCTACCCGACCGGTCCCGCTGCGTTTCGAGTACCGTCGCACGCCGCTGCACGAGACGATCGAGTCCCTCCTTGCAGCAGACCAGGCACCGCTGTACGTGGTCTACTTCACCCAGGCGCAGGTGCTCACCCACGCCCAGGCACTTACGTCAGCGCAGGTGACGACAAGGGCCGAACGGGAGGCGATCGCCGCGGCCATCGTGGGCTTCCGTTTCGCCCCGGGTTTCGGCCGCACGCTCGCGCGGCTCCTCCACCACGGGATCGGGGTCCATCACGGCGGGATGCTGCCGAAGTACCGCCGTCTGGTGGAGCGGCTCACGAAGGCCGGCCTCCTGCGGGTCGTCGTCGGGACCGACACGCTCGGAGTCGGGGTCAACATGCCGTTGCGCACGGTCGTGCTGTCGGGGCTCGCCAAGTACGACGGGTCGATCTCCCGGCTGCTGAGCGCGCGGGAACTGCACCAGATCGCAGGGCGCGCGGGCCGCCCGGGCTACGACTCCTCAGGTCTCGTCGTCGTGCAGGCCCCCGACCATGTAATCGAGAACGAACAAGCTGCCAAGAAGGTGGCGGGCGATCCGCGCCGGAGGCGCAAGCTCGTCAAGTCCAAGCCCCCCAAGGGCTACGTCGCCTGGGACGAGGCCGTGTTCGAAAGGCTCGTCGCCTCCCCGCCCGAGCCGCTCGTGTCCCAGCTCCGGGTCAGCCACGCGACCCTGCTCAACGTGCTCAACCGTCCCGGCGACGGCTGTGCCGCACTGGCGAAGCTCGTGACGGACAACGACGAGCCACGTGCGGTCCAACGCCGTCTCGTCCGCCAGGCGATCGCAATCTACCGCTCCCTTGTCGCGGCGGGAGCGCTCGAACGTCTCGAGACACCCGACGAACAGGGCCGCCGGGTTCGCGTCACCGCCGAGCTGCAGCCCGACTTCGCCCTCGACAGCCCGCTCAGCCCGTTCGTCCTCGAGGCTGCCCCCCACCTCGACCGTTCGTCGCCGACGTGGCCGCTCGACATCATGAGCGTCGTCGAGGCCACCCTCGCCAATCCCGGTCCCGTTCTCGCGGCTCAGCTCGACCGCGTGAGGACGGAAGCCCTCGCAGCACTGAAGGCCGCGGGGGTCGAGTACGAGGAGCGGATCGAGGCTCTCGACAAGCTCGAGTACCCCAAACCTCTCCGTGAGTGGACCTACGACCTGTTCGACACCTACCGGCTCGCCCATCCCTGGGCCGCCGACTTCAACATCCAGCCGAAGTCGGTCGCCCGTGACATCTACGAGCGAGCGATGACCTTCTCGGAGTACGTCGCCCACTATGGCCTGACGCGTTCAGAAGGCCTCGTGCTGCGCTACTTGTCCGACGTCTACAAAGGGCTCATCCGTAACGTCCCGGAGGACCGGAAGACCGAGGAGCTCCTCGACGTCACCGAATGGCTCGGCGAGCTCGTCCGCCAAGTCGACTCGAGCCTGATCGACGAGTGGCAGCACCTCGCTGCCGCAGCGGCAAGCTCGTCGCTCGAGGAGGCTGTCGCCGAGATCGGCATCGAGCTGAGCGCCGACACTGCTGCCCCTCCGCCAGTCACGGCAAATGCCCGGGCCTTCAAGGTGATGGTGCGCAACGCCGCTTTCCGCAGGGTCGAGCTCGCCGCCAGGCGAGATCTCGCCGGCCTCGTCGAAGGAGAGATGCCCGGAGGGCTGGACGAATCCGGCTGGTCCGAGGCACTCGAGCAGTACTTCTCGGCCCATTCGAGCATCGGCACCGGTCCGGACGCCCGCGCCGCGACATGGTTTGATCTCACCGAACGGCCGGGCCTTTGGCAGGTACGCCAGGTCCTCGACGACCCGGAGGGCTGGCACGACACCGCAATCGTCTCCGAAGTGGATCTCGCGGCTTCCGACGAGGCCGGCTCACCCGCGTGGCGGACGCTGCATCTCGAGCGCGGTTGAACAGGCGGAGGACCCGCGGGCAGCTTTTCCCTCATGATGCACCCGGCTACGCCGGGCAGCCGACAGGCCTACTTCGCCCAGGGAAGCTTCTCTCCGGAGCTACGGAAAAGAGCGACTGCAGCGACCACTTGCACCACGCCGGCAACGATCGTCAGATAGATGCCAATACGCGGGCCGTAGCTGAAGCCAGCGATACCGACGCCGCCACTCGGCATGGTGATCCATCGGAGCACGACGATCAAAGTCCCGAGCGCCGCAGCCCCCAACACGACCACAGCCGGGGTGAGCGGCATCTTGGTCAAGTTGACCTCGGACCGCAGCAGCGCCAGGTAAACGCCGGCGGCGATGATGAGCAGCGCGCCGAGCCAGCCGTAGCTCGTGCTCCAGCCGCTGACCGAGGGGCTGAACGAGCCGTACACGCTGTGGTACGAGGCGCCATACCACGGCAGGAAGAGACAAATGAAGCTGAGGCCGGCCGCGCCGACAATTGCCCAGTCCCTTCTCGAAAAGTGCTTCGCATCGAACTTTGCCATCAGAGTCCACCTCCTGCTCGCCTTCCACGTTGTGCAAGCCCCTCGCGCCCGTGGATGAGAACCAACATGACCGGAACCGCCCTGAGCACGCCGATGTCCTCGGCCCCTCTTGCTGCGTGCAAGGACACTACTAGTCGGACCGGCTGCTGGCGACGATCTGTGCCTGCAGCTCACGGACTGGCTCTCGGAGCACCTCGACGCGGTTGTCGGGCCGCGCTGTTCGGCGACGCTTCCCACCGGCCCGCGGAGGGTCAGATTGCGAGCACGAACGGTCTGTGAGCTCAGTAGGTCACAGCGTCGGCACTGTCTTCGTCGCGGGGTGCAGCCGGAATGGGGAGGGCCGCGCCGTCGGCACTGCGCTCTGTGGCTTGGTCCAAGATGGCCGCTGTAGCAGTTGCGCCGAACCTCGTAACCCCGATGGCGACAAGCTCGAGCAACCGGTCCAGCGTGCGAACCCCGCCCGCGGCCTTGATCTGTACCTTCGGCGACGTGGCCCCGGCCATGAGCAGCAGGTCGTGCACCGTCGCACCCCCGGGAGCAAAGCCCGTCGAGGTCTTGATGAACTCGGCGCCTGCACGTTCGCCGAGCCGGCTGCCCTCGACGATCTGCTCGTCGCTGAGATAGGCGTTCTCGAGGATCACCTTGACCAACGCTTGGGCTGAGTGGGTGGTCTCTACAATCTGGGCGATCTCTTCCTC
The DNA here is from genome assembly GCA_003166375.1 of Acidimicrobiaceae bacterium. Taxonomy (GTDB): domain Bacteria; phylum Actinomycetota; class Acidimicrobiia; order Acidimicrobiales; family Bog-793; genus Fen-455. Next base: position 51,005 of record PMVZ01000249.1, read on the forward strand.
AACGTAGTCGTGCTTGCCGCCGCGGAGCTTCCCGATGTTGATGACCATGTCGATCTCCCGTGCGCCGTCATCAAGCGCTCGGCGGGTCTCGAAGAGCTTGCTCTCCATCGTCGAGCTCCCGTGGGGGAAGCCAACGACCGTCCCGATGACCACTCTGGTGCCCGTGAGCCGCTGCACGGCCAATGCGACGTCAGCCGGCTTCACGCAGACCGACCACGTTCCGTATTGGCCGGCGAGCGCGCAACCGTTGCAGACGTCGTCATCGGTGAGCTCGGGGCGCAGAAGCGAGTGATCGATGAGCGCAGCGATCTCGCGCACCGTTAGCGTGGTCGGGATGACCCTGGTGGCGGTGCTCATTGAACCGGGCCCTTTCACGTAATGGGATTCAAACACCTCAGCTCAGAAGAGCTGCAGGTCGGTCACATACGTTAGCCCGTCCGCCTGCGACTTCACTGCGCTACATTCCAGACGTCCCCGGCGCCGCCTCGAATCCGGCGGGTTCGGCGATTCGGAGCATTCGTGAGGGTCGAATGACCTAAGAGAGGACGGAACGCCTTGTTTGTCGATCTGCCACTTGCCGAGCTTCGTGCCTATCTGCCTCAAGTCGACGAGCCCCCCGACTTCGATGAGCACTGGGCGCGCGAGGTCGATGACGCACGTTCTTGCGATATCAACGCACAGTTCAGATCCGTGAAGACCGCCATCCGCCACGCCGAGGTGTTCGACGTGACCTTCTCCGGCCACGGAGGTGACCCCATCAAGGCGTGGCTGCTCATCCCGCACGCGGTCGGCGCGCAGGAGTCGGTGATCGTCGAGTACATCGGCTACGGCGGTGGTCGCGGCGATCCACTCGACTGGCTCGTCTGGAGCAGCGCCGGCTACCCGCACCTAATCATGGATACCCGCGGCCAAGGGGGTGCCTGGCGAAGCGCCGACACGAACGACCTGGGTGACGGCGGCCAGCCGAGCAGTCCCGGCTTTCTCACGAGGGGCATCGGTGATCCACGAAGCTATTACTTCACGCGCCTGTTCATAGACACCGTCCGAGCCGTTGATGCCGCTAGGGAGCACCCAGACCTTGCCGGCCTACGCGTCGCCACCACAGGAATGAGCCAAGGAGGAGGACTCGCGCTCGCAGCTGCCCATCTCGCCGAGGGTGTCGTGGCCACACTGCCCGACGTCCCGTTCCTCGCCTACCCCCGTCGTGCTGCCGAGATCACCGCAAGCTTCCCGTATGGCGAACTTGCCCAGTACTGCCGGGTCCACCATGACGAGATCGAACAGGTCTTTCGCACGATCTCGTATATCGACGTTGTGAACCACGCGAAGCGCACGGAAGTCCCGGCACTTTTCTCCGTCGGTCTGCTCGACGACATCACACCCGCATCAACGGTATTCGCTGCGTTCAACCACTACGCGGGCCGGAAGGAGATCGCCGTCTACCCCTTTAGCGGCCACGAGGGCGGAGGGACGACTCACATGCAGAAGAAGCTCGATTTTCTTGCCTCGGTCTTGCGAAGTTAGGAGCCGCTGTTGGACCCGCGCCGGCCGCCGGTCTCCATCTGCCGGGCTGTGTAGCCGCTGGGGCGCAAGCCAAACACGTCCGCATCCAAGGCAGTCCCTCGTCTGTGGCTGCTTCTGTTCCCAGCTTTCGTACTGCTCCGGCCATGGCGGAGCAGTGGTCGCCTCGAACGCGTTCGGGAGCAGCGCAGCTTGGCCGGCCTTGGTAACGACCTGCCTGCGTTGACGTGGGCCTCGGCCCGGCGCTCGCCGGTGTCCCTCGACCGGCATCGTGTCGCTGCCTTCGACGCCTGGCCGCCCGGTTATGAGATCGATTCCGAGCGTCCTGACGTAGTGATCTCTTGTGGTCCCGATTTGGCCCGTGAGCTGCGATGTGTTCGCTGAGCCGGTCGCCAGCACCGGTTGTCGGGGTTCGAAGACTCGCAAAGATTACGCAAAGATTTCGCAACCTCTTGTGTGGCGTTTGCCACGGCGATATCGTGCCGTTCCTCGGACCTGTGCCCGAGGGAAAGTTTCTTGTCACAGACGGCCAGCCTGGTGTTGGGGGGCGCTTTGGCCAAGACGACGATCAGAGCGGCAGCGGGGCAGGGAGGAGCCTCTCCCTCCGGTGTGTCTCGACCGCTCCGTCGTGCCGGCGGCATCTCCAGGAGGACCACCGAACGCCCCGGGAAGCGGCCGAACAGCCCGGTGCCAGCGTCTCTCCGACCGCCTACCGTCCCGCCGCGGGACACACGGGGCAGGGTGGTCGAGGTCAAGCCCTGCTTGACCGGGTCGTTCTTCGCAGAGCTGCTGGACGAGACCGGGCCCGTGATCGGGAACCACAAAGCCACCGTCCGGCTTCCCGGTCGCCGCAGCGTGCCCACCGCCGGCACCAGAGCCGCCAGATCGCGCGGTCACGTTGTCGAGGGCTGCCGGCGAATCGAACCGGCGAGGTTCGGGTAGCCCGCAGATCCAGTGCACACAAGAGAAGGGGGAATAGAGAGGCATGAGGCTGTCAACTAGAAGGAGAGGTAACACGATGTCCCA
>PMVZ01000396.1 GCA_003166375.1 Acidimicrobiaceae bacterium
GTGCGGCGGCGGTGCCGGCGGTCGCGACGGTGGTGATCGAGCGGCCCTGACGAAGGATCGTCACGCGGTCGGCCACCGACAGGACCTCGGGCAGCTTGTGGGATATGAAGATGACCGTTCGTCCGGCAGCGGCCATGTCGCGCACGCTGGAGAAGAGCTTGTCGGTCTCCTGTGGCGTGAGCACGGTGGTCGGCTCGTCGAGAATGAGGATCTTTGCGCCGCGGTAGAGGGCTTTCAGGATCTCGACCCGCTGACGCTCCCCTAGCGACAGCTGCCAGATCCTCGCCTTCGGATCAACGGGCATCTGGAAGCGGTCGGCCGCCTCGGCCACCGCCTTCTCGACTGCCCGCGGGGAGAAGCGCAGTCGTCGCGGCTTGGACCATCCGAGCACCACGTTCTCCGCCACCGTCATGCTGTCCACAAGACGGAGGTGCTGGTGGACCATGAAGATGCCGGCATCCTGGGCGTCTTTCGGGGAGTGAAACCTCACGGCATGGCCGCCGATGAACAGCTTGCCCTCGTCCGGCCGGTAAAGGCCCATGAGCAGGTTGCACAGCGTGGTCTTGCCGGCCCCGTTCTCACCGAGCAGCGCGTGCACTTCCCCGGCGGCGGCCTGGAACGACACATGGTCGTTCGCGACGACGCCGGGAAAGCGCTTCGTCATGTCGATTGCCTCCACAGCCAATACCCCCGGCATGCCGCCGGAGGCATTGGCGGNNACGGAGTCGGTCACGGAGCCCGTTAGCCCTTCGGGTTGCCGATGACGCCCTTTACGAACCAGCTCAATGAGTACTTCTGCATGACCGTGAGGGTCACGCCTGCCTTCACGCCCACGGTCCCGTTCTGCTCGATGATCGGTCCGGTGAACGGGTCAAGTGTTCCCTTGATGATGGCGCTCTCCTTGGCGAGAATCGCCTTCCGGGTGGCTGCGGTGACCGACGAGCCGAACGGGGCCATGATCACGAAGTGATCGGCGAGGCTGCCGTACCAGAAGTGGCTCTTCCAGGTACCGTTCATCGCCGCCTTGACTTCCATGATGTAGTAAGGGCCCCAGTTGTAGGTGGTCGCGGTCAGCCAGGCCTTGGGGGCGAAGCTCTCCTGGTTGGAGTCGTACCCGGTCCACTTCAGGCCATGGGCTTCCGCCACCTGACCAGTCGTCGGGCTGTCCTGGCCGTCGCCGAGCACGTCCACACCAGCGGCGACGAGGGCCTCGGCAGCCGTCCTCTCGGTCGCCGGGGCGAACCAGGTGTTCGTCCAGACCACTTTGACTGTCGCCTTCGGGTTCATCAGCTGTGCGCCCATCGTGAACGCGTCGACCTCCCGGATGACCTCAGGAATCGGATAGGGAGCGACGAAGCCGATCTTGCCGGTGACAGATGCCGCGCCGGCCGCCATCCCGGACAGGAAGTCCCCGTCCTCACCCGCCCCGTAGTACTCGGACAAGGTCTTGGTCACCGTTGTGCCAGTTGCCTGCTCGAAGAGCACGTGTGGGTACTTCGCGGCGGCTGCGACCAGCTCTGGCTGATAGCCGTACGAGGTGGCGAAGATGATGTTCGCTCCCGCGTCGACGAGCTGAGTAATCACCTGCGTGCACTGCGGGCCCTCAGGTACGTCCTCCTTGTACATGGTCTGGACGCGCCCACCGAAGTACTTCTGCACTTCGAGGCGCCCGACGTCATGGGCGTGGGTCCAGCCCGCGTCGCTCGGAGCGCCGACGTAGATGAACGCCGCCTTGAACGGGTGACTCTTGGTCCACTGGCTACCTGGGGCCGTCGTTGTTGTCTTCGTGGTCGCGCCCGAGGACACGCTGTTCGCGGCACCTACCGCGACCGCGCCGACCATCGTGAAAGCGACGAACACGCCCAACAACTTCTTCATCCTGCTCATGACCTTTTGTCTCCTCTCGGGACGACCGCCAGCTAGCCGCCGGCCATCTCCTTCGTTGCGCCGACCGGGCAGACCCGGGTCACCGGCTCATGTCCAAGGATGCAAACTTTACGAACGCGTGTACAGGGTCATTCGGCCCTAACCGGCCGAGGCATCTTCCCACTGGTTGCTCTCGAAGCCTACATCGCATGAGCGCGCGGGCCCGGGACGCNNAACCCCCCGACTGGGCATCGGGATGCCAAGTCGAGATCGACGCCGCAGGCCGCTGCGGATCGGGACGTGAGGCAAACCCGAACCGCTGTCCTCCAGGTTGCGAACCTCGCCATTCCATGCGCGGGAGAACTCGACCCAGCGCGTGGACGGACTCACCCCGAGACTGACAGGTGCGGCCGAGGCATAAGAGATCCGACGTCGCCCCAGACGCGTGGGAGAATCTTGCCGAGGCACATGGCTTCGGTCGCACCTAATTCAGGCAGTGGCGTTGGGAAAGTGAGACGGGAGTATCAGCAGGGTCAAACGAACGGAGAGACTATGGACGATATGACGCCGGCGGAGGGCGCGGGTGTTGTGACGGGCGGCGGCAGCGCTGGGGCGTTAGCCCTGGACGCCCCCCCGAGCACCGAGGGCTACCAGGCAGGCAAGCTGGAGCAACGAGGTATCGAGCTGATCCCTGAGTCGGACAGGCAGATGCGCCCCTCGAGTCTCTTCTGGATGTGGGCTGGCGCGATGTGGAACGTCGAGTTCCTCGTATACGGGGCCCTCGTCGTCTCGTTCGGGCTCTCGTTCTGGCAAGCGGTGTGGGCGATCCTCATCGGCAACACCATGTACTCGCTTTTGGGGCTGGCCAGCCTCCCAGGTCCCGAGACGGGCACTACTGCGTTCATGATCAGCCGAGCTCCTTTCGGCCGCAACGGCAACCGCGCTCCTTCACTCTTCAACTGGATCACCCAGGTCGGCTTCGAGATCGAGGGTCTCGTCATAGTCGTGCTCATCGTCGAGGCGATGTTCAGCCGAGAAGGAACGATCCTCGACACCGGTGCGAAGGTCGTCGTGATCATCTGCGCCGTAGCCGTTCAGTTCATAGCTCCCTTCCTCGGCCATGCGACCATAACGAAGGTTCTCCGATACCTGTCTTACGTGTTCATAGTCGTGTTCATCGTTATGGCAATACTTGTCATACCGCACGCCCACGTGACCAGCTTGCACCAGCACACGTCATGGTGGCTCTGGACGACAGCCTTGGTGCTCGTCGTCTCCGCCGGTGGCTTGGGTTGGACCGAGAACGCTGCCGACTACTCGCGCTACCTCCCCCGGGACACCCCCAAGGCGAAGACCTTCTGGGCCGCAACACTCGGTGGGGCAGTCCCATCCATCCTGCTCGAGCTCCTCGGAGCGGCCGCCTTCCTCGTGAGCCCGAAGGTCACAGCGGCCGCCGCCGTGCCCGCGGCCTTCGCCAGCTGGTTCTTCTGGCCCTTCTTGATCCTCGCGCTCCCGCAGCTGTTCGCGATCAACTCCATCGACATGTACTCCTCCGGAGTCACGCTCCAGGCGATCGGGATCCCGCTCAAGCGGTGGGGCTGCGTGCTCGTCGACACTGTCATCTCCGGTGCGGTGACGGCCCTTGTGATCTTCAAAGGCAACTTCTACACGGACCTCTCAGGCTTCCTCGACTACATCGTCGTATGGTTGGGCCCCTGGGTCGGGATCCTCCTGGTCGACTACCTGCTCCGTCGTGGCCGCTATGACGTCCTTTCGTTGGCTGAGAAGCGAGGCGGACTGTACTGGCGTAACGGTGGCTTCAACTGGAAGGCGCTCGTATCGCTGGCGCTCGGCATGTTCGGGGCAATGATGTGGATCGATGCGGCGTATTACTACCCGCTCAACTACACATCTCCGATTTCGAACGCCACGAACGGCTCTGACTTCAGCTGGCTCTTCGGGATGATCATCGCCGCCGTCGTGTACTGGATCCTGTCGGTCGCAAGCGTCCGCAAGGAGGCACTGTCCTCATCGTCACAGTTGGAAGCATCCCGCTCGTAACAGGTGCCGCGACACATCCCGCGGGAGCGACCGGCTTGGGCCGTCTTCCGCGGGACGCTGCGCAAGCCTCGCGACCGCGCGGCGGAGGCCGAGTCGCAAGCTGAGGTTGAGGTTGAGGTTGAGGGTCGGAGCTCCGCTACCGGCCAACTGGCGCCGACATGGAGCCCAGCGGGTGACCGGGTGCNNTCGACCCCCATCGGCGACACCTTGAGCATCGTCGCGGGTCGAGAGCACCGCTGCGTGCGACCGGCTGAATCTGCCGATAACGATCCGGCAGTGTCGAATTGGGTTCGGGTACTTCTCCAAGGAGGCGCTGAGAACATGGGCCCGGCACCGCGCCGGCCGGCCTACGAGTTGGCCGAACAGCTCCGAGTCGGCTTCCGGCCGGCAAGGTCGTACCACGCCACGCCGGGTTCGAGGCTCACCGTGGGCGGCCCCAAGAGCGCGGTCAGCAGCCCGATCGCGCGAGTGCGGATCGCTCCAATGCTCGTGCGAAGAACCAACGCGTCGACCTCGTACGCACGAACAACCGCCTCGAGAGAGCGACAGGCGCTCTCCAAGGGCACCCCGGGAGTGCCTGAGGGCCCGACGAGGATAGAGGACAGCTTGCTCAGGTCGGGGCCTTGCGCGATGTAGTAACTGCCTCGACCCGCCGTCCCGGGGACCAGTGCATAACCGCCGACGAGCCGGAAGCTCATCTCGTCCGCTGCTTGCCAGAGCATGGGCTCGTCGTTGTGTGCACGCGGGTAAGGAAAGGCCAGCACCACGCCGCCTTTCGGAACCGAGCGCGCGAGCGACGCAGTGAGCTGCGGCGCGGTCACAGGTTGCTCGCGGACAACGGGGAGCTGATCGAGGAGCGGGACGAAGGCCACGATCAGAAAGACCACTAGGACAACGGTGTGCAATCCGGCGTCCAGTCGGGCCCTGGACATGACACGCCGCACCCGATGCTCAGCGACAGGCTCGGCGAACGTCCGGGCGCTGCGAGCGTGCTCGAGTATCCAGGTCCTGGTGTGGTCCAGACCGACCGCCAGGATGACCGCCAGGAAGAGCATCTCGATGCCCGACATCCTGACCGGCTCGAGGTCGACGAGAACCGGGACGTGCTCGAAGAGCGCCTCGGGGAGCCAGATCGGAAAGGTGTGCCCGTCGACGGTGAGACGCGGACCGAGGGAGACCACGAATGCAGCACACGCGCAGGTGACCGCGAACCGGATCATCCCGAGCTTCCGCCACCACACGGCCAGTGCCACCAGGCCGATGAACAGCGGAACGCCTAGGTAGCCCGACGAGTTGGCCGGCGGTAGCGACGAACGCAGCACCGGCCGGAGAAGATCAACGTGGAATGCTGCGATCACCCCGGCCGGCTGAATGCCGTGAGGGATCCGCCGGGGGCCTGTGAAGAAGTACCCGATCGGATAGCCCGCTATCGCCCCGAAACAGGCGCATGCCGTGAGCACCCCGGGCGCTGCCACGCGGATGCGCGCAACGATCTCGTGGCTGTGCGTTAGCCCGAGGAAGATCAGGCCGATCGCCGCCATGATGGCGCAGAACGCCAGTATCTCCGGGTCGATGAGGAACTGAGCAGCGCTCAACAGCCCTAGAAGGATGCCAACCTTGATCGGCGAGCGTCTCCGGGTCACGAACAGCTCGTCGAGGCACCAGAGCAGGAGCGGAGGAATGGCCATGAACGCGAGGTCGAGGTGGACCGAGCTCTCGAAAGTCATGTAGGACCCGAACCCGTACAGCAACCCTGCCCCGAACGCGGCGGGCCACCACCTCACCCAGCTTCGCGAGACAAGGAACATCGAAGTGGCTGAGCTCGCGAGCGCGATGCGCATCAGGAGGTTGAACGACGCGACCGGGCCCAGCGCGAACGTGACGGGCGCCGCCAGGAGACCGAGCATCGGGACCGAAGTGTTCGAGGCGAGGTTCACGCCGAGGGGGAAATCGATGTAGTTGGTGAAGAAAGGGTTCAGACCGTGCCCGAGCGCGAACGGCGCCCACGCAAGAAACCACGTCATCTGCGCCGGGTCCCCTGCGCCCGCTCCGAGGGGGTGCGGCAGCTTGCTCGCGTCCAAAGGCAAGACCGGCCAGTACGCCACGACGGCGAGAACCATGTAGGCGCCGAGCGCGAGCGCGAGCAAAGCAATCCGTCTCCGTACCGACTGCATATCGCCCGAAGGCCGCATTGGCACGTCGTTCCCTCTGAGCCGAACCCCCGGCTTCGCCGCCACCCGCGCACCAGCGCGTTGCACCGGTGCGCTGGTGCAGAAGGATAACGGTTCGAGCAAGCTCACCGGAGGCAGTCGGCACCCGTCTGCGGGGCGGTGACGGCCTTTGACAATTGGCCTCAGCACCGGTGGCCGCGTCTATGGTTCAGCGAAACCCATGATGCACTCCCCCTCAACCGTGACTCTCGGTCCGCGAGACCGGGCAGGCATCGATGCTCCCGGGGCGATTCCCCGGCGCTGGTCACTTGTCGCGCGAGCCGACAGGTGGGCGATCGNNTTTCCTGGGAGCGGCACGGCGGACAACTTGACACAGAACTACCCGCTGAGGGTGCTGTCGGGTGAGCTGTTGCGGCACGGTCGACTGCCGTTGTGGGACCCGTACATCTGGAGCGGGACGCCTCTTCTCGCGGGATGGAACGCGGGAGCCCTGTACCCGGGCACGTGGCTCTTCACCATCCTGCCCGCCGGCGCCGCATGGACAGTCAATGTCGCTGCAGTGTCGGTGATCTGCGGAATCGGGATGCACGTGTTCCTGCGCCGGCTCGGTTGCTCTCCGCTCGCGGCGCTGCTCGGCGCGTTGACCTTCACTTACACCGGCTTCATGAGCGGCCAAGCTGTGCACATCGGCCTCGTCACGGGCATGAGCTTCACTCCTTGGATGCTCCTTGCCGTCCACGAGCTCGGGACGTCCCCCGAGCCGCGGGAAGCCCGGCGCTGGATCGCGCTGCTGGGTGGCTGCGGTGGGCTTGTGGTGCTTGCCGGTGACCCTCGCGCCGCCTCCAGTATCGCTTTCATAGTGGTCACTTACTTCCTCGCTGTCTGCTGGCGGGCATGGCGCACGGGCCGGCGCGTCACTGTCGCCAGTGTCGGCATCGTGTCGGCCGCGCTCGTTGCCGTGACCCTCTCCACGGCGCAGTGGCTACCAGGGCTCAGCTTCCTGCACGAGTCCGAACGGGCGGCAGTCACCTTCACCCGCTTCGCGGCAGGATCGTTGTCGTGGCACGACCTGGAGCTGCTTTTCGTGCCGTTCCTGGTCGGCGGTAACGGCACCTTCGGCCTTCCTGGCTATCTGGGCTCTTACAACCTCCCCGAGCTGAGCTATGCGGTCGGCATCGTGCCACTCGTCGCGGCCTTTGCTCTCTTCGGGCGCGCCATGCGCCAGCACACGGGCGAGAGGCCTCTCGGGGTCTGGTACGCATTGATCATTGAGGGCGTCCTGCTCTCAGCCGGAACCAACACGCCCCTCGGCCACGTTCTGGTGGATATTCCGCTTTACGGAGGCCAGCGCCTCCAGAACCGCAATGCCGTGATAGTCGACCTCGCGCTCGCAGTCCTGCTCGCCGTGTTCGTCGACGTGCTGAGGCCTCGTGCCCCCGGGCGCGGCGCGCCACCAGATCCGGCGCCCGATACCGGCTCGGGACTGACGTTCAGCGAGCGCCTGGCAGGCCTCGTGCCGGTCACCATCGTGGCAGTCCTCATTCTCGCCGCATATGTGCTGGGTCGATCGATTCAGCGCGGCTTCGGCGTCTCCGGTTACCACCCAGGGCTCGCCGTGAGCCTGAGCCCGTACTTCGCAGCCGTGCTCGTCATCTCGGCCGGCGCTGGTCTCCTACTGGTTCGCGCGCCTCGTCTCGGCTTCAGCGGTCGTCGGCGACTCGTGACCGTCGTCGTCATCGCCGATGTGCTGATGTGCGTCTTCAACGGGTCTTACACGTTCCCCGCCAAAGCCACGATCGCGAAGAAGAACGCCGCAGTCGTCACCCTCGCGAAGCTGCTTGGACCCCAAGGCCGCTATGCGATCTTCAATCCCGCACAGAGCCTGCCGACCGGGCTCCGCGGGACAATCCTCGCGCTCGGCCCTTTCAGCCTTGGAATCCTGCACCAGGTCCCAAGCGTCCAGGGTTACTCGTCCGCCGTCGCCGGTAGCTACCAGCTCGCCACCGGTGCGCACGACGTCGAGAACCTGCAGCCGGTCGCCCTCACCCATTCCGATCTCGACATCTTGAACCTCAAGGAGCTGGTGACACTTCCCGAGTACCTGGTGGCGGAGATCCCGGGCAACGGGCCGATCCCGGTCGCGCAGGGAGCTCCGGTGGCGCCCGGCACCGAGTGGGAAGCCCAGGCGCTGGACGCGATCGCGCCCGACAAGCCGCTGCCACGCCTGCCGCCGTTTCTGCTCTCCCCTGGGCACTCGTCGACTTGGATGCTCCCGGGCCCCATCGCGCTCAACTCGGCCACCATCGTGCTCGTGCGCCACAACAACGAGCCCGCCCGGACTGTCTCGGTCGGCATCCTCGACGCGAGCGACCAGATAGTTGGCGACCGGCGCATGACGGTCTCGGGCTCACGAGTTCAAGTCGCCTTGAAAGGGCGGGTCGCGTATGGAATCCAGGTCGGGGCGCCGAACGGCACCTCGGTCGCCGTCGGTGCCGTCGAAGTGACCACGGTGGACGCGACGGCAGTCAACTCCGGCCCGCTCACGCATCGGCTCGTCCTGAACCAGGTCCTCCAAGGTGTGCTCGAACCGCCGAAGTGGCAGTACGAGACCGAGATCGGAGGGCTTCCCGTGTTCACCAACACGCTCACCCGGGGAGCCTCCTGGGTCGAGCCGGCCGGGTCCACGACACCGCTTGCGCCACTGCTCCCGCTCGCGCGCTCGGTGACACCACCCGTCGAGGCGTGGCAGAACCCGAAGACGGTCGTCTCGACGCCGAGCCCGGCGGTGCTGGTCCGGAGCGAGGCCTATGACAAGGGCTGGGTCGCGCGGCTCACTCCGGTCGGTGGGGGCTCTTCGGTGACCGTGCGCGTGAGGCCGCTCGGGGTGCTCCAAGCGATCTCGATCCCACCAGGCAAGTTCATCGTGACCTGGGTCTACACTGCCAAGCTCGCGAAGCTCGGGGTCATTGCCAGCGGGGTCGGCGTGCTCGCGCTGGTTCTCCTGGTGTTCACGCCAAGGCGACGGCGCAGACCGAAGTCCGGCCGAAACCCTACTGGCCCTCCCCAACCAGGACCTGGTTCTGAGCGCGACGTCGAGCCCGTACTCAGCCAGCAGGGCCAGTGGCAAGCCGCAAGGTCGCAGCGTGCCGGCCCCCTGTGGAATCGGTCCAGCCGACCTTCAAGCGGTCGCCGGGGTGGTACAGCTGCATCAACGACGTGAGCCTGGGAGCGGAATGGACCGCGGCGCCTTCGAGCGAGGTTATGACGTCGCCTGCGACCAGTCCCCCCGATGCAGCGGGCGAACCCGGCAGCACTTCGTGTATGACCGCTCCGGACGGAGAGGACCCGCTCTGACTGGACTCCACCTGGACACCGAGGAACCCTGTCGGCCCGATGTGCACGCTTGCCGAGGAGTGACCGGACTCGATCTTCTTCGCGATCGCGACCGCGGAGTTGATCGGGATGGCGTAGCCGTCGGTACCTGTGGTCTGAAACGAGAACCCCACAGAGGCCGCCGTGTCCATCCCGACAACCTTCCCTGATGTGTTGACCAGTGGTCCGCCCGAGTCACCGGCCTGGATGTACGCGTTGACCTCGATGAGGCCCCCCAAGTTCTCCGGGTTGCCGCCGTCCTGTTCAGTGGCTGTGATCGACTGGTCGAGAGCCTTCACCGAGCCGCCGGCCACACTGGGTGTTCCGCCGGCACCACCTGCATTCCCGATGCCCACGACCGCCTCGCCTCGACGAACCGTCGACGAGTCGCCGAGCGACGCGACCTTCAGGGCGGACGCATCATGCAGCTTCAGCACGGCGATGTCACTCGAGCGGTCATAACCGACGACTGTTGCCGTGTAGGCCCGACCGTTGCCCACGTCGGTCACTCTGATACTCGTGGCGCCGTCGACCACGTGATTGTTGGTCAGCACCTCACCGCTCGACGTGAGGACGATTCCCGTGCCGGCCGCTTCCTCGCTCAAGTAGCCGAGGGTGGTATTCACGTCCACAAGGCCAGGGTCGACCCTCAAGGCAATTGCCGAGGCGTTCGAGGGGCCTCCGGATGCGGACGAGACAGAGCCCGACGAGCCCGAGCCGAACGGGAAGGTTCCCGAGCCGAACGGCGAGGTTCC
>PMVZ01000205.1 GCA_003166375.1 Acidimicrobiaceae bacterium
AGTTGCCTCGTCGCGCCTGCAGGTGATCGCCCTGACCGAGGAAGGCGCCTCGCTCTCTCGTGCCGCCATCTTCGCCATGGGTGGTGTCGCCGGGCAGTACCGCAGCGAAGCCGAGCATCTTCTTGGTGACATGCCCGAGCTCGTGAAGCTGCTTAAGGGCAAGGAATGGAAGCACGCGAGGTCGTTGATGGAACTGCGCCAGAAGGCGGCGGCGCCTCTTGTTCGCCAGCCGACCGCTGCAAGTGCCGAAGCCCGGCAGATCGGGGTCGTGGGTCGCGCCCGTCCGGCACTTGAGAATTCCACCTCAAGCTCCCTCGCCACCTCACGCCCGGGGGTCTCGCCTCGGCCGTCGCCTGAGCCCGAGATGACCGGCGAAGTGTCTCCGCTCGGGACCGACACGGAGTCGGCGCCGGTTACCAGCGAGGCTTCGGTGCCAGCGACCGAAGGGGACTTGGCGCCGCTCGGCGGGCCGCATCCGGTGAACGGCTCGACGATCACACCGATCCGTCGGCAGGTTGCTCCCAGCTGAGGTCATAGGGATCGACGCGCCCGGCTACCCGGCCGGACTGCGTTCGATTCCCTCCCCGCCCAAGACCCTGTGGGTACGTGGCACGTTGCCGCCGGCTGCCGCTGTGGCGGTCGTGGGCACACGCCACCCGACGCGCTTTGGGCGGAGCGTGGCCGATGCGGCCGCCAGGAGTGCGGTCGCTGCCGGCCTCGCGGTCGTCTCCGGCCTCGCGGCCGGCATCGACACCGTCGCCCACGAGAGCGCGCTGGCGGCCGGCGGGTCCACCTGGGCGGTGATCGGCTCGGGCGTGGACGTCCCGACGCCAATCTCGAACGCCGCTCTCGCGGAGGAGATCGTCGCCTCCGGCGGAGGGCTCATAGCCGAGGTACCGCCTGGGACACCGGTCGCCCGGCGCCAGCTCGTGGCCCGTGACCGCATTCAGTCGGGGCTCTCGCTCGCCGTGGTGATCTGCCAGTGCGAGACCTCCTCGGGCGCGATGCACACGGCGCGTTTCGCCGTGATCCAGGGACGGCTCCTCGTGGTCGTGCGCCCGAGAGGACCGGACCGAGCAGTCGGCGGGTGCACCGGCAACGTCGTGCTCGCCGATCCGAACGGCTGCGACCCTTCACTCGTCTNNGATCGACGACCGGGAGGAGCTCGACGAGCTGTTCGAGCAGCTCCGGCGGGCTTAACGCCGCTTTCGGGCGTGATCAGGCGACTTCCGCGCTCAGCGCCGGCGCTCGAGGACCCCGCGGACATACGCGGCCTGCCCGCCATGTTGCAGATCGTCGGCAATCACACTTACGAGCCGGACACCGAGGGTGACAGGAGGGTCCCACCGCTCGTCCACGACCCGATCAAGATCGGCGTCTGTCAAGCGCCGGACGAACTGGAGGGTGTTGAGGCAGACAGCGTCGTGGTACGCGCGCAGGAGCTCCGCGTCGGCAGTTACGGCAGCGACCTGGTCGGGACCATGGCCGTAGCCCGTGTCCGAAACCTCCAGTGGCAGGGCGAAGCGCTCCGCCCAGCCCGATGAGGTCCAGGCCTGCTCGGTTCCGGCGACGTCCGCGATGTGGTCGTCTTGGACCCGGGTCAGGTGCCACACGAGCCAGGCGATCGAGTTCGCCTGACCATCGAGGCGAGACGTCACTTCGGCGGTCGTAAGGCCGTCCAGCACCTCTTCCACGATCTCGCGAATCCGCCCGAAACCGTCAGTCAACAGGTCGGCGCTTGTCATCTCGTTCCTCCCCCGTGCCATTGAGCCGCGTCGGCACGCAACGCCAGAACTTACCGCCCCCATGGCCTCCGTCCCCGCTTCAAGTCGGCGAGCACGGCACGAGCAGCTCCAACCCCGCACATCCCGTGCACGCCGCCACCGGGTGGAGTGGAGGCGGAGCAGAGGTACAGCCCCTGCGCGCCGGTTCTGTACGGGTTCCACCGCATGGTCGGACGGAAGATCGTCTGGCGGAGCGTACCTGCACCGCCGCTGATGTCGCCGCCGACGTAGTTGGGGTTGTGAGCTTCGGCATCCATGGCGGTCATTGTCGAGCGCGCGAGAACGAGGTCCTTGAAGCCCGGTGCGAACCGCTCGATCTGAGCCTCGATGCGCTCTGTCATGTCGATGGTCGAGCCCTGGGGCACGTGGCAGTAGGCCCACAGCGTCTCGTCGCCGGCCGGCGCGCGGGTCGGGTCCACAACGCCTGGCTGGACGACGAGGCAGTACGGGCGAATGGCGTGGCGACCCGCCGCGACCTCGGACTCGCTGGCCGCCACCTCGTCGAAACTGCCCCCTAGGTGCACGGTTCCGGCCCGTCGGCACACAGATGCGGTCCATGGCACCGGGCCCGACAGCGCCCAGTCGACCTTGCAGATGCCCGGGCCGTGGTGGAATCGTCCGACGGCGTCGCGGTAGCGGGCGGGGAGCCGTTGCCCGGCAACGGCCACAAGGGTCTCCAAGGAGGTGTCGAACAGCACCGCCCGGGCTGCTGGGAGCTCGGCGACGTCTTTCACCCAGCGTCCGGTGTGCACGGTTCCTCCGGCGCTGGTGAGCTCGCTCAAGAGTGCGTCGACGAGGCGAGCACTCCCTCCTTTCACGAGAGGCCACCCCCCGGCGTGAGCGACGATGGTGAGAAAGATGCCGAAGGCAGCCGTGAGCGGTGCGTCGAGAGGGAGCATGGCGTGTGCGCCGACCCCGGCCAGGAGGCCCTTGGCCTCGTCGGTCGAGAACCGCCGGGTGAGGTGGGCGACCGACGGCACTCCAGCCACTGCGAAGCGGGCCATGGCGATCGGGTCACGCGGGGGGTACCGGAGCGGTGCGAGCACAGTCGGGACAATCGTCGCGGCCGCCTCGACCAGCGGAGCGAACAGGCGGAGGTACTTGGCACCGTCCGCGCCCAGTGCGGCAGCGGTGTCGCCGACCGTGCCGAAGACTGCCCCCGCACGGTTCTGATCGAGCGGGTGGGCGAAGGCCACCTCGGGCCTGCAAAGCTCCACGCCGAGGCGCTCGAGGTCGAGCTCGAGGAAAAACGGCGACAGCGGCGCCATGGACTGGACGGTCGAGCAGACGTCGTGGTGGAACCCCGGCAAGGTGAGCTCCTCGGTTCGGCAACCTCCGCCAGGGCTGGTCGACCCCTCGAACACCTCCACGCCCAGGCCGGCGCGCGCCAGCACCAGCGCGGCCGCCAAACCATTCGGGCCGGATCCGACGACGACGGCGTCAGGCGTGACCAGTGCGGCTGATCCTCATAGCTCGAGCACCAAGGACTCCGCTGCGACGATGACCTGCGGCTCGGGGCCGAAGCGCTTGGGCAGCTCGTCGAGGGCGTTGTCGGTGCGGTCCGGCTGGTGGTGGAACAAGACGACCCGTCGTGCGCCGGCGCGGCGTCCGAGCTCGACTGCGTACTCGGCCGCGGAATGGCCTAAGAAAGCTGCGGTCACCAGCTCGTCGGCCGTCAGTTGCGCGTCGTGGACGAGGGTGTCTGCCCCCTCCGCGAGCTGTAACGCCTGGGAGTGGTACTCGCCCCAGCCATCAGGCCCGGGGCCGAGCGCCGTGGGGCAGTGGTCGGGCATGTAGGTGAGCACTGCGCTCCCGTCGCTGACCCGGTAGCCGTAAGTGCGTCCCCCTTTGTGCGGGATCTCCACGGCCTCGACGCTGAAGCCCTCTGCTTCGATCGCCCCAGGCGGCAGGCTGGAGAAGCTCCACTTGCCACGCAGACCCTCGGGGCCGATTGGGAAGTGCGGCGGCGACATCCCCCGGGCCAGCACCTCGGCTGCATCGGCACCGTCGGGCTGTTCGGGCAGGAACAGGGCGACGCGCGAGTCCTCGCGGTCGCCCGCGGTGAAGAACGGCAGGCCGTGGACGTGGTCCCAGTGGAGATGAGTGAGCAGCACCGTGCCGGCGAAGGCCGTGCCGCCCGACAACGCGCTGACGCGCCGGATCCCGGTGCCGGCGTCGAGGACGAGTGTCGGCGCGGCGTCGCCATCGTGGGCGAGCGCGACACACGAGGTGTACCCGCCGTAGCGGACGAAGTCCTCGCCGGGCGCGGGCGTCGAGCCTCGGACACCCAAGAAATGGGCACGCACCCGATCAGCCCGCTCCCAGGTCTTCCCGGCGGTGACCGGTGGACAGCTCCTCGAGCGCCGGGCGGTCCAGTACCTCGGCGGGGACCGAAGCCACACGGCACGCGGTCACCGCGACCAGCGAGGACGTGCGGGCTCCACCCTCCAGGTGCGCACGCTCGCCGAGGAGCGCGCCCGGGCCGTACTCGGCCAGGCGTTCTCCGTCGACCTCGACGCGAAGCACGCCGTCGAGGACCAGGTACACCTCGGAGCTCTGGTCACCCTGGCGTACCAGGTTGGTGCCCGCCTTCACCTTCTTGATCTTAGGTTTGGCCGCTCCCCGCATCACTTGCGCGGACAGCGACCGCTCCAAGGCCGACTCCACGACGGTGACGAGGGCCTCGGACTCCTGGTCGCCCCACGGCGTGTGCGTGCCGAATGACTTGCGGTACCAGTCCTTGAAGTCGATGAGGCCCGACTTGCTCGCGAAATGGCCCTCGTGGTCGTAGATCCAGTGGCGCGGGAACCGGCTGGCGCCGACGAGCGCCCCCTCGGCGCGGCCATCGGCATGCAGTGTGAGCGTGAGCGTGGTCCAGGCCAGAGGAGCCTGCCATTGGATGAACGGTGCCCGGCGGACGCGTCGGGGGGCGGGCATCCCGGTGCGACCGCCGGCTGTCTGAGTGAAGCGCCTCCAACCGTCGCCGCGCTCGGGCTTGTGCTGGATGTCGGGGAGGGCGACCGCCTGGAAGACGTGGCTCAGGCCGCCGATGCGCACCGTGGTGCTCCCGATCTGGCCGCCCCCGGAGTAACCGGCGTTTGTGATCCTTCCCGCTCTGTCCACCTCCACCCAGGCCGCGAGGTGGTTGGCGAAGCGGAAGCGGTCGGCCGCCCGCAGCTCGCCAAGGTCCCCGAGAACGTCGGGGGGCGGCTGGTCATAATGGGCCACCCCGGCGTCAAAGGGCAAGCGGGTACCGCCCACCACGGCTTCAGACGGGATCCATGACAGCGAGGTGACGGAGCTTTCGTATCGCATGCGCCCATGATCCGCCACTCGCCGAGGAGGGAGAAGGGTGTTGCCCAGGCGCCGGGGGTGGTCCTAACACCCCCTCCTGCCCGGGGGTCTCCCCCCTGGTGAGGCAGGTCGCGTTGCGCGACAACTTGGAGTGACATGAGCGGCAGGGGCGACATTCCGGCGAGGACGATCAGTGTCTTTCTGGCCGACGACAACCTCATCGTGCGCGAGGGCGTGCGTGCCCTTATCGAGCGGCACCCGGACCTTTGCGTGGTCGGCGTCGCCGCAGACTTCGATGGGACTGTCGCCGGGGCGACCGCGACCGAGCCCCACGTTCTCGTGACCGACATCCGTATGCCGCCGTCGTTCCACCGCGAAGGCATCGATGCGGCCAAGGAGGTGCGCAAGCGCCACCCTGGCACCGGGGTCGTGATCCTGTCGCAATACGACGACCCCGAGTACGCGGTGTCGCTGCTGGCCGAGGGGTCTGCCGGCTATGGCTACCTTCTGAAGGACCACATTGCGGAAGGCAACCAGCTTGTCGAGGCCATCCGGGCGGTGGCGACAGGTGGGACCGCGCTCGACCCCGCCATCGTCGAAGCTCTCGTGCGTCCCGTTACCTCCAGCGGCGCGCTCGACGAGTCCGAGGAATCGCTGCTGGCGCTCGTGGCCGAGGGCAAGCCGATCAAGGCCATCGCCGCCGCGCGGGGGCTCCCGCCCCAGGCAGTGGACGCCGCGGTGGAGGCCGTCTTCTTGAAGTTGGCCCAGGGAGTGAGCGCCGGCAATCAGGGAGCGCTCCAGCGCCTGCGCCTACTGCACCAGGCCATCGTCGACCGTGAGGAGCAGGGCGAGACCCTCTCGCGCCTCCTGCCCGGGGGGCTGGCGGAGAAGCTGCGCTTGGAAGGACGGCGCATCGGCGAGACCGAGCGAGTGGAAGTGACAGTGGTCATGAGCGACATCCGCTCGTACTCGACCATCGCAGAGCACGCGGACCCGAGCCAGCTGGCCGGCCAGCTCAACACGCACCGCGCCGCGATGAACAGGGCCATCCTGGGCGAGGGCGGGACGGTGATGCAGTTCGTCGGCGACGCGGTCATGGCCGTCTTCGGCGCCCCGGTCTCCCAAGTCGACCACGCGGACCGAGCGGTCGCGGCCGCGGCCGCGATGCATGCTGGTCAAGCCGAGATCAACAAGCGCTGGGTCGAAGAGAGCCTGCCCCCGTTCGGGCTCGGGCTCGGGCTGTCGACCGGTGAGGCCGCCGCCGCCCTGCTCGGCTCCGAAGAGCGCCTCGAGTACACCCTCGTGGGTGACACCGTGAACCTCTCCCAGCGCCTGCAGCAGCTGGCCTCGGCCGGCGAGACGGTACTTTCTGAGGCTACGGTTCGCGCACTCACCTGTGAGGTCGCCACCGTCGCGCTCGGCGAGCAGCTGGTGAAGGGACGCGACACTCCGGTGGTGGCCTACAAGGTCCTGTCACCGGGCCAGGCGTCATCCGGCGGCGACATGGTGACCAGCATCGCCCAACCGCCGGCTGAGACAAGCATCGAAGGGGGATCAAGATGACAGATGCGGCAACGGTTGCCGACACGACCTACGCGGACAAGGACACGCCCGCCCTCGAAGTGCACGGTGTGCGCAAGACCTTCGAGGCCGAGAACGCCCCCGTGCGGGCGCTCAGGGGGGTCGACCTCAGGGTCGAGCACGGCACGTTTCTTGCCCTGATGGGGCCCTCAGGTTGTGGCAAGTCGACGCTGTTGAACCTCGTGGCTGGCCTCGACGTGCCCGACGAGGGGACCATCAAGGTCGCAGGCGAGGAGGTGACCGGGAGCACCGAGGACGAGCTCGCGCGGATGCGACGGCGCCACATCGGTATCGTCTTCCANNTTCTTCAACCTGCTCGAGGGGATGACGGTGCTGGAGAACGTGGCGCTGCCGGCCATCATCGCGGGACGCAAGCGCAAAGCGGCCGAAACAAGGGCCCGCGACCTGCTCGACCTGCTCGGCATCGGCGACAAGGTCTCGGCGATGCCCGGCGTGCTGTCGGGAGGCCAGCGCCAACGCCTCGCCATTGCCAGGGCGCTCGCCAATGAGCCCACGTTGTTGTTGGCCGACGAGCCGACCGGCGCTCTCGACTCCGCCGGGGGCCAGGAAGTGATCGAGCTGCTGAGCCGCCTTCACTCCGGGGGCCAGACGATCGTCCTGGTCACCCACGACCCGGATGTGGCCGCCGCGGCAGACACGGTGCTCAAGATGCGCGACGGGCGAATCGTCGGCAACGACGCCGACGCGAGCAGAGGCACCGCTGAGAGCGTGACCGCGATCGGGACGCTTTAGGAATGCGAGGACCCAGGTGATGGTGGAGTCAGTCGCCGGCGCCGCCGCCGGCGCGGGTACCGCCACGGGCGCTGGCGGTGACGCTGCCGCGGACGCGGCGCCCGCCGAGCGCGTTCAAGCCCGCGTGCTGCTGCCGGGCGCGGTGGTGTTCGCAGCCACCGTCGCGCTCGTGGTCGTCTCGCTCGTCGCGGCGCCGCGAGCAGGTCATCGCGCCCTTGGAGTGGTCATCGGGGTGGCGATCCTCTGCACCGCGGCGGCAGGCCTCGCGACACTTGCCCGCGCGGCTCGCCTCGGCTGGCTCGTGAGCCTTGGTGCACTGGTTGCAGCCGTCTCGGCGGCAGGGTCGCGACTCGCCCTCACTCACGCCGATCGCGTCCATAGCGCGCCCCACATAGTGGCCACGGTGGCGGCCCTTGGTGCCATGGCCATCTCGGTCCACGGCCTCCTGTCGTTGCCCGACGGTGTGCTCGGGCGCAGGTCGCGCCAGGTCGGCGCTGGGCTCTGGTACCTCGGAGCCCTCCTGGTGGCCGTCGCGCTGACGACCACGNNGCCCGCTACCTCGACGCGCCCGCCTTCGGGCGCCAGCGGATGCAGTGGATCGCCGTAGGCGCCGTGCTGGGGAGCGAGGTCATCCTCATAGCGGTGACGCTCAATCTGCTGGTGGCGTGGCCGGCCCAGGTCGGGGTTCTCGCTGCGGGCGCCACGGTGCTGGCGGCACTGGGCCTGCTTTGCGGGGTCAGCCCGCGCCTTGCCCCGCACGCCGACCGCCTGCTTGTGAACTTGCTCTCGATTCTCGGCTTCACCGTCGTTGTGTCCGCTATCTACCTCATCGTGGTCCGCGGTCTCGGCAAGACCCCTACCGGGGCGACCGACCGCGAGGTGCTCGGCTTGTCGATGGTCGCCGCCGCCATCGCAGCGGTTGGCTACATCCCCGCCCGGGACCGTTTCGCGCGCATGGCCACGAGTTTCGTCTACGGCGCGCGCGAAGCCCCCGACGAGGTGGTGCGTACTTTCGGGAGCCGACTGACTCGGGCCATACCCATGGACGAGCTGCTCTTGCAGTTGGCCGAGTCGCTTCGCAAGACGCTCGCCCTCCAGTCTGCGGAGATCTACACCGGCACCGGCGAAGTCCTCGAGCTCGCCGTGTCGGTCCCCGACATGGGGGCGCGCTCGATCGTGGTGTCTGGGCGTGAGCGCCCGGTGATCGCTCACGCCGGCGTGTCCGGCAACGCGTGGGCCTCGGTCTGGATGCCCACTTTGCTGAACGGGCGGGCTGCCGGCCCGATCCGGGTAGCGCCGATCTGCCACGCCGGCGAGCTCCTGGGGACGATCGTGGTGGCCCGCTCGGAAGGCGCGGTCAGCTTCAGCGAAGAGGACGATCGGGTTCTCACCGAGCTGGCGCGCCAGGTCGGACTGGCATTTCACAACGCCCAGCTGGACACTGCCCTGCAGACTTCGCTCGACGAGCTCCGGCACCAAGCCGACGAACTGCGCGCGTCAAGGGCTCGAATCGTTGCCAGCGGTGACGCGGAGCGCCGTCGCGTCGAGCGGAACCTGCACGATGGTGCCCAGCAGCACTTGGTAGCCCTGGCGGTCAACCTGCGCCTGGCCAAGGACGTCGTCCTGGAGGACCCGCAAGCTGCGGTCGAGATGCTCGACGAGCTGGGAACCGCCGTCCAGGACACGATCCAGGAGCTGCGCGAGCTGGCGCACGGGATCTACCCGCCGCTCTTGGTCGACAGCGGCCTCGGCGGGGCACTTCGCCCGGTCGTCAACCGGAGCCCGCTCGACGTCGAGCTGTTGACCGAAGGGATCGGCCGCTACGACGGCGACATCGAAGCCGCCATCTACTTCTGCTGTCTCGAAGCGCTGCAGAACGCGGGCAAGCACGCGCCGGACGCGCACGTCACGGTGCGCATCTGGGAGGAGTCGGGAGGGCTGTTGTTCGCGGTCACCGACGACGGGCCTGGCTTCGACGTGCGCTCGGCCCAACGCGGGCACGGATTCGTGAACATGATGGACCGCCTTGGCGCCATCGGTGGCGCAGTGCGCTGGGAGTCCGAACGCGGGCGCGGTACTGCGATCCGGGGCTCGGTGCCGCTCAACTGAGCAGTTGGCTCAGCTGGCGAAGCCGTTCGAGTCGCGCTCGTCCCAGAGCTGGCGAAGAGTCGTCGGGCCGAACTGTTCCTTGTGCATGTAGGCCCGCGCGCCGCTGGTCCTGGCGTCTTCCGGCAGGTCGTTCACGTCGTAGGTCGAGCACAGGAACACCACGGTGCCGGGGTGCCCGGCCACGATCCGCCGGGTGGCCTCCAAGCCCCCCATCTCGGGCATGTTGATGTCCATCAACACGAGGTCCGGGTGCAGGGAGTCGGCAAGTGAGATCGCCTCGATCCCGTTGGCGGCCTCGCCGACCAGCTCGAAGCCCTCGCTGCGGCG
>PMVZ01000322.1 GCA_003166375.1 Acidimicrobiaceae bacterium
GGCGGACCACAGGCTGATGCCGTGGTGAACAGCGAGCAACGCGCTGTGGAGTTCATCAGTCCACAGGCTCCGAGACGCCAGATCGACGAGATTCACGACCGCTGACGCTGCGGTGAGCCCAATCACGAGCAGCAATTCCGTTCGGGAAAGACGCCCCACGCCGATCGAGGTGTCGGTTCGCCCCGCGGTCGTCTGCACGGATCCAGTGGCGGTTGGATTAGCCACGTTCGCAGCCTCCCACAGGCACCGACCAGGCAATGGGATCAGAGGAAGCCGTAGATCGACCCGAAGCGTGCGCGTGCCACGAGGGTCAATAGCCGCTGTGTGCCCTCACCAGGTTGAAAGCCTGCAGATTGTGGTTCAAGGCACGCCGAACATCGGAGCGACCGCAGTGGCATCTTTCCCTTCCGATCGTTCATCCTGAGCTCCCAGCGACGCGGCAGCGTGGCCACACGATCTCGATGACAACTCCTACGTCGAGACGCTTCTGTAAGCCATGAAGCGTCCCACGTCTGTCCGTGGCCATGAGAAAGTCCCGACTGGTGGCCAGATGAGGTCCCGGCTGGTGGCCACGAAAAGTCCCCACTGGTGGCCGGGAGAAGTCCCCGCCCCTCACTGAGCATCCACCAGAAGTGCCCCTCGGCCGGTGACGGTGGCGGTGTCTGCCATCCACAGCACCGACCAAGGGACACCTCCATGAAATCAGTGAGGGAACGAATGGACATCGAATCTGCCTACAGGGAGGTCGGCACCTATCGGAGCGCGGCCGAGATCTGCTCGACGACGCCGAAGACCGTGAAACGTGTCGTGCTCGCCGCAAGGCACAACAGCGAGGTTCCAGAGACACCGCACAACTACGACCAGGTCCGTGACCTCGTCGGCGCCCGGGTCGAAAAGACCAAGGCCCGCATCTCCGCCAAGCGGCTGCTGCCTGTGGCAAGAGCTGCCGGCTATGGCGGCCCTGCCCGCAACTTCCGCCGCCTCGTGGCCGACGAGAAGGCCGCTTGGCGGACCGGGAACCACAGGTCGACTTTCGCACTTTTCAGCGACACTGACGAGCTGAGCGCGCCTCCAACGGTGTCTGTCTGATACGACCATCCACCACTTCGCAGAGTAATCGTGGCTTGATATCTGTTGGTATATCGCCAACAGAAGGAGAGGCCATGCCGAGGCGGAAGATCGAGCTGCTGCGGGGCACGCTGTTCGTGTTGCGCCGGAAGTGCGGTAAGCCGACGTGCCGGTGCGCCACCGGAGAGCCGCACGAGACGGCCGCTCTCGCGTATCCAGCTGGTGGGCGGACCAACACGATCACTCTCACTCACGCGGATCTGGCCGCTGTGCGAGCCGCGTTGGCCCGCTACGAGGCGGCCCGGGTCGAGCTCGACGGCGCCGCTGATGCCGGCATCGCCGCGCTGCGCCAGTCCATGGCCGAGCACAGAGTCCGAGCTCGCCGGTGAGCGCGCCAGGGTCGACCTGGAAGGACCTGTTGCACCGGGCGGCCGGCGCTTTCAGCGCCCCCTCGTTCACCCTGTTCTGTGAACTGAGCTCGGCGTGGGTGTGCGCCACCGGTCGGCGCACCATCTGCGGGATGGCCGCGGTCATGGACCCCGCCACCCGTGGCGCCCATGACGCCTATCACCGTCTGGTGCGAGCTGGGGTCTGGAGCCTCGAGGCGATGTGGACAGCCACGGTCGCCGTTGTGATCGAGCACCTCGGGCCCGAGGGACCGATCGTCTGCTATCTCGACGACACCTTGTTCCACCGGGCTGGTCGGAACGTCGACGGGGCGGCCAGCTTCCGAGACGCGGTGCGCTCCACCCGCAACAGCGTCGTCTACGCCCGGGGCCTCAACCTGGTGACCCTGGCCGTGCGAATCGATCTCCCCTGGGGCGGGATGCCCGTCGCTCTGCCTGTCGGGGTGGCCCTGCACCGAAAGGGCGGGACCAAGCTCCCGGCCCTTGCCGCCGGCTTGATGACCGGCCAGGCTGGCCGGCTCCCGGAACGACGCTTCGTTCTTTGCGCTGACGGCGCCTATGCCTGCCTGGCCGGAGAGGACCTGCCCCGCACCACCGTGGTGTCGCGCATGCGTCGTGACGCCGCTCTCTTCGGCCAAAAGCCCGCTCCCACCGGACGCCGGGGCCGCCCCCGCACACGCGGCGATCGCCTGCCCAGTCCACCGGAGATGGCGGCCGCGCTTTCCCGCCGCCAGTTCCGCAGTGTCACTGTGGAGTGGCGAGGGCGCTCCGAGACCCGCCTGGTGTGGGCTCGGGACGTCCTGTGGTACGGAGTCCGTCCGAAGGCAATGGTCCGTTTCGTCGTTGTGCGCGACCCCACCGGCGTCAAGCACGACGACTTCTTCTTCACTACCGATCTCGATATGGAGCCGACCGAGGTCCTCTCTGTCTACTCGGGCCGCTGGGCCATCGAGGTCACCTACCGGGACGTCAAGCAGCTCGTCGGCGGGGAACAGATCCAGTCCTGGAAAGGCGAGGGCCCAGAGCGCGCAGCCCACCTGTCGTTCTGGCTTCACGGCACCGTCTGGCTCTGGTATCTCGCCAATGCTGGCGCTACTCCGCCCATCAACAGCCAACCGTGGTACGCCACCAA
Source organism: Acidimicrobiaceae bacterium (assembly GCA_003166375.1). Classification (GTDB taxonomy): domain Bacteria; phylum Actinomycetota; class Acidimicrobiia; order Acidimicrobiales; family Bog-793; genus Fen-455. Next base: position 2,608 of record PMVZ01000322.1, read on the forward strand.
GCGCGTCCCGTCGTTCGCTGATGCCATGGCAGAGCTGCGCCGCGCCCTCTGGCACGAGCGAATTTCTTCCGGCTCCGGGCCTCGACCGCTCAGTCCCGAAATGGCGGACGTTCTGATCGATGCCCTTGCCATGGCTGCGTAGTCAAGGCGTCATCCACCGTCATCGCTGGGGAGAGTGCGAAAGTCCACCACAGGGGACGCCGTCTTGTCGAGAACCTCGTCGGCTATGTGAAGACAGCCATCACCTAATGCCACAGGACAGCTCAGTGAGCAGGACGGGCGAGGGTGGCTATCGACGAGATGGGTGGGGGTTCGCGGCAGCGGGTTGACCTGGCGGATCTGCGACTGGTCTTGAGCTGCGGACCAAAGCGACTATCAGGTATCGCCTAGCGAAACTGCTTAGATGTTGCGACAACGCTTGCCCCACCAGCGAGTGAGCGTTCGCTGTCTCCGGACAGGATTGACGTTGAAGCTCGGGAGCGGTGCGTTTCGGCCATGACACCGCGAGCAACGCGGCCAGGCCAGCCACGATCGGCCACCAAACCCAAGTGCTATGGCTATCGAAGTTGCTGCCCCAGTTCACGAGCACCGCGATGAGCGATACAGCGACGGATCTCGGCCAGGTTGCGACACTGACGCTGACGAGCGCGAAAGCGATCGTCGGGAAAACGTAATAGGGCGCGATCACACTCTCGAATACGCACCTGAACGTCAAGGCGAGTGCTGCGATCGAAATGAGAAGGCCGAGGTCTTGCTGGGCTCGACAGAACCAGAGGCCGATAACGATGCTAAGCATGATTCCCAGCAGCCGGATAGGTCCGCCGGCCACTGCCGCGCCGGCGTACAGGTTGTGAGCGAGGGGTGTCGCGAGGTGTATCCACGGCGTTGGCCGACCACCGGCGGGAAACGCCGGCTGAACAATTAGGGACCGCGCCGTGGCCGACCAATCTCCCGCAAGTGGGAGGACGAGCAGTGCAGCTGCCGGTGCCGCCGCTCGCGCCACCAGACCGGGGACCCTCCGCAACCCGGCGGGGAAGAAGACCGGAGCCAGCGCGAGCAGGACGAAGGGCTGGAAGGCGACTGCGGCACCAAACAACCAGGCTGATGTCGCCCACCGCCTGTCCGACGCTGCAAGACAGGAGTAGAGAAGGAAAGCAACGGCCACCGCATCCTCGGGATGTCCCCACAAGACCACGCTGTAGAGCGCGAGGACACCACCAGCGCAGATCAGCAGCCGCCGCTCCCTCGTGGCTCCAAGGCGCACGGCAACGGCGTCCGCAGCGAACAAGGCTGATGCACTGAGGAGTACTTCGTAAGGGCCAAGCACCAGCCACGCCATCGGGTGCGGTACCTCGAACAGGAACGCGACCGACATTCCGGCAGCGTGGGTGATCGCCCACGCTGGTGCGAGTACGAGGATGATCCCTGGCGTGGTGGTCAGAGTCTGCCCGTAGATGACTTGATAGATCCCGAGATCGGTGAAGTGGGCGAGCTGGAAGTAGTTCCAGATGTCGCCGAAATATAACCACCCACTGGAGTGGCGCAGGTGGGGCACGGCCCAAAGACTGGCTCCCATGAACACGCCCAGGAGAACAACCGCTCCCGCGAGCGGAATCGCATGGCGTCCCACCGCGCGCGACGTCGCCGACAGGCTTCGCACCTGACGAGAATACACATCGGAGCGTCTGCGACACCCTTCATCGTGGGTCGACGACGCTCCGGTTAGAAAGTCCGCGGGTGCCGCGATCACCCCTCACTCCTCAGGTAATCGAGCAAAGGTGCAAAGCTCCGCACACTCGGAACACGGCGCCATCCGGCCCATCGACGCGCACAGACGAACGCCTCGACCGACTCTTTGGTGAGCTCAGCGACATCGCGGTTCTCTTCCTTCAGCCACCGACCGACACTGCCGATGTCCTTCAGAGCGTTCCTAACCGTGCCTGGCGTGTAGCTCAGCTCCAACAACCTAGTCTCGAACCCACTGACGTATGGACCTATCCAGCCCGACTTCCTTCTCGTCCCCGACATAGGTGTCACCTCCTATCGGAGCACGGTGCTCCGACCGTCAGGAGGTTGCATCAAGCGCTGCAACTATGCCGAGCCCTTTGATCGCGACCGACGCGAGAGGCCCACATTCTGGAGGCTTTAGGGATCACCGAGGTTGAGTTGTCGGCATAGCTCGACGAGATCGGCTTCGCTCCGATGGACGACACCGGTGCTCAGCTCTTCTTCCGCATCGTCGCAACCGCTTATGAGAACCAGGCCCTTGGGATCGCCTCGCACTGGCCGTTCGAGGAGTGGGGCCTGAGATTCGCAAGACATCGGCTGTCTGCAGGGCCCAGACGTATGCTCCTCATGTGCGAGCTATGGCGGTCCCGTCACATGCATTGGGCCGTCACGTGATCCCGCTCGCGGGAGCGATCGTCCTTCTCGGCGTGTTCATGGGAATGAGCCTGTGGGGCCTGCCCTCGCTGCACCATTTGCATGGTTGGTCCTACACGATGGATATCTGGGACAACTTCCAGCTTGCCCACCTCGCAGCGGTCGGGGCTTATCCGGCTATCTACGGGCAAGCTTTCGTCGAGACACCGGGGATCGTCTTCGCCCTCGCGCCCGTGTGGTGGATCACCCACGCCGCCGGCATGTCCGTCGCGTTTGTCTTCGCACCGTTGCACCCGACGGCATGGCTGATCCTTGGGACTTACGAGGTGCTGCTGAGTGCGTCCGCTCTCTTTGCTGTCGACGCGGTAGCCGTACGCCTCGGAGCCCCTGTAGCTCGGCGGCTGCTCATCTGTGCAGTTGAGGTGTTCGCGCTCTACAACGTCGTCCTGTGGGGCCATCCCGAGGACGCGGTGGCGGTCGCCTGCCTGCTCTATGCCTGCCTCGCGGCCTCGCAGAAGCGATGGTCGAGGTTCGGATGGCTCATTGGAGCGGCCGTTGCTTTCGAGCCCGTCGTCCTTCTTGCGCTGCCCTTCCTGCTCTTTGCCGCCGGGTGGAGGAGGTTTCCCGGCCTGTTGGCGCGCGTGGCGGCACCGACATTGGCATTGCTCGTCCTGCCGCTGACGATGAACTGGTCAGTGACAGTGCACGGCCTTCTCAGCCAGGCTACGTATCCATCGCTCAATCGGCCGACGCCCTGGCTTCACTTAGCACCTTCGCTTGGCCACGAGGGGTACATCGGCGCTACCGCTGTGGCGGCGGCAGCGGACGGTCCTTCTCGATTGCTGGCGGTTCTCTTTTCCATCGTCCTCGGTTTCTCGTTTCGCCGAGCTGCGCATGAGCTAGGCGTGCTCATCGCGGTCGTGGCGCTCACCTTGTCTCTGTGGTGTGCCTTTGAGACCGTGATCGCTCCCTATTACGTCTGGCCGACGATCTCTGTCGCCCTGATCGGCCTCAATACCACAAGCCGCTTGTGGTCAGCCGCCACGCTGGTCTTCGCCTTTCTTGCAGACTTGGCGAGCAACGCAGATCTTCACGCCGAGTGGGTGTGGTGGGTGATCGTGTTCGCGCTGGGAGTGCTTTTGGCAGCGTCGTGGCCAAAGGCCCGGAGCGAGCCTGACCTGAGGCCGCTGCCTCACAGTTTGCCGCCAGGTATCAGCCACAGGAACTGACCAGCAGGACGTGAAGGCTCAAATGCAAGCTAGGTCGCGGTCGGTTGGCTGTCGTTCAGGCTGTTGCTACGGGAGTCAAGCGGCAGTGGTGTAGGCCGTTGCGCTCACAGTCATGCTGTACGGCTGCCCGTCGCCCACGGCCATGATGTTCGGGGTTGTGCCGCCTGGAGCGAGACTGACGCTGTTGATCGTCATGAGCCGTGTCATTGCGTAGAAGTCCTTCAAGAAGGCAAACAGGTTCTTGTGGACTCCCGAGACCGAGAAACTTACAGGTACGACCGAAAGGCCAATGACGCCGCTGGGGCTCGGGAAGTTCGCCGGGGTGACTGACAAGAGATCGCAGCCCGTCTTGTTCGCGAGGGTGTTGAGCGAATCGACTATCCCGGGGGGATCCTCGGTCGGCGGGATGGCTGCCGTCACTTTCCTGAGATAGGGAAGCTCATGCAACACGAGCTTCTTTTCCGCCTTGAGCCCAATGAGCTCCATGTTCAACTGGGCCGCGGTCGTATTGTCTGCCGTGATCTGCTGTTGGACGGCGGCGAGCTTGTTGGCTTCAGGTGTCATCCACGCGAACCACCAGACGATGAGCAATACGACCACGATGCCGGTGACTATGAGCACGACCTTCGACTTCAGCAAGCCAAAGTTGATACCTTGCAGCCGGTTCATGATGGCACCTTGAATTCGTTGTGCCGGGGTGACGTGACTTCCGCCGTGACTCCGACCGTGGCAGTGAAAGTGACCTGCTTTGTAGCAATTTGTGTTATCCCGCTGAATGCGTTCACTGTCAGCTTGCCCGAGCCGTTGATGGAGTAATACCAGCTGCGGAAGTACGTGTACCCGCTAGGCGACCCGAGAGAGATACCCAGTGATGCTATTTGGATCTGGGACGGTGTGAGCGCCGGTGCACCCGGTGTCGGCGTAGCCGGAACCGAGCGAGGAACGGTGCTCCCGGAGAAACTACCGATCACGCCACCGGTTGGTGTGGCTTTGGCCAGGGCCCCGATCACGCCCGGCCAATAGACCTCGTCGGTGACGATGGGATTGCTGATGGCCTGGAGGTTGAGGATCAGGGCGTGTTCCTGTTCAATCTTGTTGTACTTGGGGATCTGGGCCTTGAGGCCCGTGATCTGTACCTGGAGGCTTGCCACCTGATTCTCGGCATTGTGCACCTTGAGGAGGCGGAGCGCTCCTAGGCCGACCATGGCGAGAACAATGACGATGCCGACAACGACGACCGCGCGCTCCAGTCGTTTGCGCTTGCGCCCGAGTATCACCTCAGGCGGGAGAAGATCGAGCTCCTTGGCATCCTTCGAGCCCGGCAGCGCAAGGCCAACGACCACGGCGACCGCCGAGTCGAGCCGCCCGATCTCCTCAGGGGGCAGGTGGAGTCGCGAGCAGTCGACCCGACTAAGCGCGCTCCCTTGTACCACCGGCAGNNCGGACAGGGCTACGACCGGTCAAAGTGGCGTAGTAGTCAATCGAGCTTCGAAGTTCGCCGATCAGCGACATGGACGCATCTCGCGCTGCACTCAGCGCCGCACGAGTGTAGGGAGCAGATTCGTCCAGGTTCAGCTTTATCGCCTCGGCGTCGGCCACCGGCAGGCCGAGCACGCTCGCGATCGCCGCAGTGACGAGGTCCCCACCTTCTGCAATGGTCCGAACGAAGTGGGGAACCCCGTTCTCATGAACGGCGACCTTCGTGAGCCCGGCACCAACCGCGACGATTGCCTCAGGGCCTTCGATCGCGGTTTCGGCATCGAAAAGAGCTCGGATCATCGCGGAGGAGGTAGGTTCGACACTGACCGGCGTTAGCCCGGCGGCGGTCACGATCTGGACAAGGGGATCGACGAGGTCGCGATGGGCTGCCGCGACAAGGACGCGCCGCACAGGCATCCCGTTGGGGCCGACGGTCTCCTCCAGGGCACGCGCGGAGATGAGCGCCCTGTCGATCGCAAACGGGATGACATCAAGCGCCTGAAGCCGCACTGCGGAGTCGATCTCCGAATCAGGCACGAGAGGCATCTCGATTTCGCGCGTGATCGCACGGAGCCCGGCAATCCCCAAGTGCACCTCTCCCGCCGAGAAGCCGCCCTCCTTGACGCAGCGCTCCACTGCAACGCGCACCGCGGGAACATCGAGGATCACACCGTCAATAACGGCTCGCGGAGGGAGGGCGACTTGACCAAGACGGAGCAGTTCAGGCTGCCCACGCCCCACGGTCACTTCGGCCATGCGGACGGCGCTGCTGCTGATTTGGACACTCACGCGTCGCGTAACCATCACCGTGCTCCTGACACTGAGAATGAAACTTCAGTGTTGCGAACTTCCCTGGACATGCTAGCGGTTGGCCC
>PMVZ01000096.1 GCA_003166375.1 Acidimicrobiaceae bacterium
AGGTTTCGATCAGTTGCAATCGGATCTCACAACCGAACCTTCAACAGCCGGGAAACACCGCATGCGCCGGGCTCAGTCGAGGAAGTAAGTACCATAACCAGATCAGGCGCGCTGGCGTTCTTAGAGATCTGGCACAACTTGTGCCTCCCGAGAGTACCGAGGTGCGGCTAGATCCCACGCAAGACTGTCTCAAGGACCTTTGCGAAGCAGGACTAGTGATCTAAAGGCCGAGCCTGATGATGGCTTCGAGCACGACGGTAATGGTATGACGCCACCCAACGGCTAGCCGTTCATTGACTTGCCCGACTTCTATGTCACCTGTGACAAGGTTGTTCGACACGGCGCAAATCATGCCGGCCCGCAGGCCACGCTGGCGTGCGACGACAAACATGGCTGAACTTTCCATGTCCACGTTGGTGATACCGAGGCTCGAAAGCTTGTTGATCCACTCCGGGGTCTCTGCGTAGTAGGCGTCGTCAGTGGCATTGATGCCGGAATGGACGGCGAAGCCGCGTTCCGCGCCGATGGAACGGGCAGTTTCGAGAAGAGTATTAGTGAGCTCGAGGTCAGGTACGGCTGGGTACCCTGGTGGGACGTACGCGGTGGAGGTGCCGTCGTTGCGGAGAGAACCCTCGCTGATGATGAGATCGCCGACTCCGATATTAGGCTGCAGCGCCGCGGTGCTGCCCACTCGAATGAAGACCTTTGCGCCTGCGCGGGCCAGCTCCTCCACGCCGATCGCGGTTGACGGGCACCCCATGCCGCTCGAACATCCTGTGATCAGTCGGCCCTTGTAGTAGCCGTTGACTGTACGGTACTCGCGCCTGTGCGCAATCTCGACCGCATTCTCCAGCTGGTCGGCAATGAGTTGTACACGGAACGGGTCGCCTGGCATCAAGACGATATCGCTGATATCTCCGGTCTCTACCCCGACGTGATACTGCTTTCCGGTGAGGCCGATTGTTGCCTTGTCCACGGCGTCCATGGTCATGACCGGGTCCCTTTCGGTGGTGGGGGCGAATAGCCGCGTTGGGCCGCCATTGCGTGGAGCCTAGCGCAGGAGGTGACTGTCAGGCAGGGCTGGGTTGTGCAACAGATTGCGGGATCTGGCGTCCGACGGTAGGAAGCTGGTGCCGTGGGAGCGTGGTCGGCGGGAAGCTTTACGGTGAAGCGAACAGCAAGGTATCGGAGATCGAGGTACGTGGAAGTCTGGTTCGCAAGGCTGAGGGAGCGACGGCATCGTAAACAGGATGCGCCAAGCCATTGAACGTGAGCAAGGTGGTTGTGGAGGAGAGCCAGAAGTAGATCCGCTCTTGGTCAGTGTTCAGGATGAAATGGCAGGTGAGGAGGGAGACCTCTTGTGCATCGGCTGAGCGGACCCGTTAGGTTTCGCGCGGCTTTGGACTCGAGTGGACCAGGGAGAAACGTGAAGGGTCCATAAACACGAAGCGGCCTCGATTCGTCGGATGTGTCCGGGGTGGACAGATGGTTCCGGGTCAGCTGATGGCTTGCCATGCGCGAGCGGTCGGGCCAGTCTTTGCTGCTCGAGGGCGGAGCGGTGCCGCCCAGATCGCCTGCAGCAATCCGTGGTCAGGCAGCGGCCCGATCGTACTCGTGAATGATGCCGCCGAGGACATCGCGACGAGTGATGACGCCGCTGTCAGAAGCGGTGGCTCGGCAGGGGATCGGCTGGGTGAGCTGTAGGCCGCGGTGTGGTCTCATCTCGTTGTAGTGCCGGAGATATTCGACGAGGATTGCTTCAAGGTGTCGTCGGGAGACGACGAGGAGCTGGTCGAGGCACTCGTTGCGGATGGTGCGCACGAACCGCTCCGCGAAAGCGTTCGCACGAGGCGAGCGCACCGGGGTGCGGATGACGTTGACGCCGATCGAGGCGAGCACCTCGTCGAAACTGGACGTGAACTTGGTGTCCCGGTCCCGTATCAGGAACCGGAAGCGCCGGCCGGCATCTTCGAGATCGGCGGCGAAGTTCCGTGCCACGTGGGTCAGCCATGGACCACTCGGATTGGTGGTGACGCCGAGGACGTGGACGACGCGTCGCTCCACCTCGATCACGAAGAGCACGTAGTAGCGGCGGAGCAACACCGTGTCGACATGGAAGAAGTCGGTGGCCACGATGCCCTTGGCCTGGGCGGAGAGGAACTCGCTCCAAGTGGGGCCCTTACGTCGGGGAGCCGGTGGGAGACCGTGCCGACGCATGACCGTCGCGACGCTCGTCTTCGACACCGTGACACCGAGTTTCTTGAGTTCGCCGACGATCCGGAAGTAGCCCCACCGGGGGTTCTCCCTCGCAAGACGGCAGATCAGCTCCACGGTTTCGCCGGAAAGGGCCGGCCGACCTGGTCGGCGGTGCGGGTAGGTCCAGCGCTTACGGACCAGAGAGCGGTGCCATCCGAGGATCGTCTGCGGCGTGACAAGGAACGAATCCCAGCGCTGTCGGGGTACAAGTCCGGCCAGGAGCGCGACGACGGCTCGGTCCGACCAGGTGAGGCGGGGGCGAGGGGTCTGGCGGCGAAGCACGGCCAGTTGGTGGCGCAGGACCAGGATCTCAGCATCCCTGGCCACTGCATCGGAGCAGTGGACGCGAAGGACCTCGAGGACGCGCCGCAACAAACGGTAGAGGAAGGACAGGGCCACGATGGGAGCCTCGCCCAT
>PMVZ01000060.1:0-152 GCA_003166375.1 Acidimicrobiaceae bacterium
GGAAATGCCCGCGAGCAGCACGACCGTCGACCACACCCAGGCCGCCAGCGTTGCGACCGAGATCAGCGTGTCCATAGTGGCGGCGCCGTGACGCGCGTTCGTAACCGCCGCACGGTGGAACGGCCAGCCGGCGTAGAAGACAACCGGCGTCG